>JAHFPN010000209.1 GCA_023269635.1 Hyphomicrobiales bacterium
CCACCTGCTCCATGACCTTGAGATTGATGCCGAGGAGGTCGTCGCGGCTCATGCCGGCCTTGCGCGGCACGCCGGCGGTGACGACCACGACGTCGGCGCCCTCGATCGCCTCGTAGGATTGGGTGCCGAGGAGCTTCATGTCGAAGCCCAGCACCGGCGAGGACTGCACGATGTCGAGCGCCTTGCCCTGGGGCACGCCCTCGACCACGTCGAACAGCACCGCGTCGCCGAGCTCTTTCAGGCCCGCCAGCAGCGCGAGCGTGCCGCCGATCTGGCCGGCACCGATGAGGGCGATCTTGGCTCGAGCCATGGGAAATTCTTGAAACGGGAAACGACGGCGAACGCCGCCGGGGGCACGGCTGATTAGCCCTTCCCTACCGCGTGTTCAAGTCGCCAAAGGTCGCTAGAACTTGCACCGGAAGCGATTCCCGCTTCGCCAAGGCGCACCGTGCGAAAACCAACCTTCCCCATTGTTCGGCGGATGTGGAAAGCGCTCGGCCCCGGTTTGGTGACCGGCGCCGCCGATGACGATCCGAGCGGCATCGCCACCTATTCCCAAGCCGGCGCACAATTCGGCTATGCGCTCGCCTGGACCATGTTGCTCACGCTGCCGTTCATGGCGGCGATCCAGATCATCAGCGCCTGCATCGGCTGGAAGACGCGGCGAGGCTTGGCCGGCAACATCGCGCGCCAGCTCCCGCGCCTCGTGCTCTACGTCCTGGTCGGCCTGCTGGTCGTCGCCAACACGGTCAATATCGCCGCCGATCTAGCGGCCATGGGCGAGGCGACCCGCCTTGCTTTGGGCGGCCCGGCGGTCGTCTACACGGTCGGCTTCGGCATCGCCTGCCTGCTCGCCGAGGTGTTCATCCCCTATCACCGCTATGCCGGCTATCTGAAATTCCTGACCCTCGTACTGCTCGCCTATGTCGCCGCCGCCTTCAGCGTTCGCGTTCCCTGGGGCGAAGTGATCCGCTCGACCCTGGTCCCGACGATCTCGCTGAGTCGCGACTATCTCCTCACGCTCGTCGCCGTGTTCGGCACCACCATCAGTCCCTATCTCTTCTTCTGGCAAGCTTCCCAAGAAGCCGAAGAGTCGCGTCTGAGCCATCGTCGATCCCTGGTCGCCGCGGCCGGACCGCAGCAGAACTATTTCACGCACATCTCGGCCGATACCTGGATCGGGATGTCGTTTTCGAACCTCGTCGCCTTCTTCATCATCGTTACCACCGCGGCGACGCTGAACGCCCAGGGCATTAAAAACATCGAGACTGCCGCACAGGCCGCTGAGGCGTTGCGGCCCATCGCCGGCGAACTCACGTTCCTTCTATTCGCGGCCGGGATCATCGGCACCGGCTTGCTTGCGGTTCCGGTGCTCGCAGGCGCGGCGGCCTACGCCGTGGCCGAGACCTTCGGGTTGCGTGGAAGCCTCGAATTGCCGGTCAGGCGCGCGCTCCAATTCTACGCGATCGTGACTGCAGCAACGCTGGTTGGCGCCGCACTCGCCGCGACCGACATCGACCCCATCGCCATGCTGTTCTGGACCGCCGTGATCAACGGCATCGTCGCGGTGCCGATCATGTTCGCGATGATGGTGGTGGTGTCGAGCGAACGCGGCAAGCAGACGCTGGCGATCCCGCCCTGGATCAGAGCCTTGGGCTGGCTGGCATCGATCTTGATGGCGCTCGGGGCCGGATTGCTGGGCTGGTCGTATCTGTGAGCAAGACGTCCGTTCAGAATTCGCGACCGCGCGCGGGCTTTCGAGCCCGGCCGCGCGCTCATAGCACGGATGCAAAAATAACATTGGTACGCCATAGACTTGCTGCATTGCAGCAATCATATGCGAATCATGCTGGAACCCACTCGAGAGCTCCCCGCGTCCACGCGCAGAAGCGAGCGCGGCGCCGCGCGCGGCACATTTCGCAAGCTGATCGCGGCCGAGCGCGACGCGTTCGCGGCGCATCTTCTGCGCCTCAATCCGTTGAGCCGGAGCAACCGCTTCGGCGGCGGCGTGAGCGACGCCTTCATCGTCGATTACGCGCGCTGCGCGCTCCGCCGCGGTACGGTCGTGCATGGCTGGTTCGTGGACGGCACGCTTCGCGCCGCAGCCGAGCTGCACCCATTCGACACCCGTGGGCGGCGTGCCGAAGCGGCGTTCAGCGTCGAGCGCGCGTTCCAAGATTCCGGCATCGGCACCGTGCTCATGCGCCGGACGCTGCTCACGGCGCGCAACCGGGGCATCCGCACGCTTCTCGTCCGCTGCGTCGCCGACAACGTGCGCATGCAGGCGATCGCGAGGAAGCACGGCGCCGAGCTCAAGTTCGAGCCCGGCGATGTGGTCGGCGAATTGCAATATCCCGGACCGACGCCGCTTTCGCTGTGGCGAGAGTTGGTCGCGGACGGTCATGGCTGGGCTGGCGCCGCGTTCGACCTGCAGACGCGCATCCTGCGCTCATGTTGATGGGCGCGCGTGGCAGACCGCTTCGATATTGTGTCCGTCTAGATCGAGCACGAAGGCGCAGTAATAGTTCCTGTGATAATGCGGCCTGAGCCCCGGCGCGCCGTTGTCCTTGCCGCCGGCCGCGATCGCAGCCCGGTAGAACGCATCAACCGCGGCGCGGTCCTTGGCTATGAACGCGACGTGCAGCCGCCCTTTGAGCGGGCTGCCGGTGCCGATCCAGAAATAGGGCTTCTTCTCGTCGCCGAACCCCGCATAGGCCGCGCTGCCGCTCTGCTCGGGCGTCACTTCCATGACCAGCCGGTAGCCGAGCGGCGCCAGCGCCCGTTCGTAGAACGAGCGCGAGCGCGCTAAGTCCGAAACCGAAAAGCTGACGTGATCGAGCACGGCGCCCTCACAATTGCCGAGCCACCAACATCTTCTTGATTTCGGCGATGGCCTTGGCGGGATTGAGCCCCTTGGGGCAGGCTTGCGTGCAGTTCAGGATGGTGTGGCAGCGATAGAGCCGGAACGGATCCTCGAGCTCGTCGAGCCGCTCGCCGGTGGCCTCGTCGCGGCTGTCCGCGATCCAGCGATAGGCTTGCAGGAGCGTCGCCGGACCGAGATAGCGGTCGCCGTTCCACCAATAGCTCGGGCACGAGGTCGAGCAGCAGGCGCACTGGATACACTCATAGAGCCCATCGAGCTTCTCGCGCTCCTGCTTGCTCTGCAGCCATTCCTTTTCCGGCGTCGGCGACATGGTTTGCAGCCAGGGCTCGATCGAGGCGTGTTGGGCATAAAAGCCGGTCATGTCCGGCACTAAATCCTTGACCACCTCCAGGTGCGGCAGTGGATAGATGCGGAGCGGCTCCTTGAATTCGTCGATCGTGTGGGTGCAGGCGAGCGTGTTGATGCCGCCGATGTTCATCGAGCAGGAGCCGCACACACCCTCGCGGCAGGAACGGCGGAAGGTGAGGGTGGAGTCGATCTTGCTTTTGATCCAGATGAGCGCGTCGAGCACCATCGGCCCGCAATCGTCGCGATCGACGAAATAGGTATCGACGCGCGGATTGGCGCCGTCCTCCGGATTCCAGCGGTAGACGCGGAACTCGGTCAGCCGCTTGGCGCCCGCCGGCTTCGGCCAGACCTTGCCCTGGGTGACTTTGGAATTCTTCGGCAGCGTAAATTCGACCATCAATACACCCGCTTCTTCGGCTCGATGTACTGCACGTCGTTGGTGAGCGTGTAGGTGTGCACCGGGCGATAATCGAGCTTCACCTCGCGCCTGTCGAAATCGATCCAGGACAGCGTG
>JAHFPN010000070.1 GCA_023269635.1 Hyphomicrobiales bacterium
GCCGCGTCCTCCAGCAGATCCGGCTTCGGCAGGATGCGCCGGCCGACCGCGACCACGGTATCGGCGGCAACCACGTAGGCGGTCTTGAATTCCTCCAGCGCGCGCACGCGCGGGAGCGCGGCCAGCGCCTTGTCGCGCGCGAGCCGGACGGCGAGCGTGCGCGGCAGCTCACCGCGCTCGGGCGACTCGTCGATCTCGACCGGCATCAGGGTGTCCGGCTCAAGCCCGGCCTGATTCAGGAGCTGGAGCCGGCGCGGCGACCCCGATGCGAGTACGAGCTTGGGCCTGCCGATCATCGGCGCTGTTCCTTGCGATCCAGGCGGCCCGGATCGCCCTTCATTTGAAGCGGTAGGTGATGCGGCCCTTGGTGAGATCGTAGGGCGTCATTTCGACCAGCACTTTGTCGCCGGCAAGCACGCGAATGCGGTTCTTGCGCATGCGCCCGGCGGTATGGGCGATGACCTCGTGACCGTTCTCCAGCTTGACGCGGAAGGTGGCGTTCGGGAGCAACTCCCTGACGATACCGGGAAATTCGAGGAGCTCTTCTTTCGCCATCCTGACCTTGCGGGCTGCGAGAACGAGCGGACAGCGAGCGGCCCGCTCGATCGGTGGGGAACCTATCCGAACCGCGAGGGGAAGAAAACCCTCGACCTGCGCCCTTGCCGCGGCCGGAAAGCACCGGCCCGGTGCCTAGGGCCGAAACCGCGCCTTGATGCGCTCGATCAATTCGTCCCGCACCGCCCGATAGGCCTCGAGCCGCTGCTCGCGATTGCCCCATTGCGCCGTGGCATCCGGGATCGGCCAATACTCGACTTCGACCGCACGCTCGCGCGTCAGCTCCATCGCCCGATGGTGCGCCTGCGGCGAAAGGCTGATCACCAGATCGAATTCCCGCTCATCGAACTCGGCGAGATCCTCAAGCGACAGCGGCTTGTGACGGGAAAGATCGATTCCGATTTCCTCCATCACTGCCGCCACGAACGGATCCGGCTCGCCCTTGCGCACGCCGGCCGAGCCGACTTCCAGCGACTGCCCAAAGAAGTGTGCGGCAAGCGCCGCCGCCATCGGCGAGCGCACCGCATTGTGACCGCAGAGGAAGAGCACCGAAGGCCTCCTACCCGGCGCGGCCCCGCGCATCCCCGCGCTCATCCCTTCCAGTGCAAGGCGGCAATCAAGGTGAACAGGCGCCGCGCGGTGTCGAAATCGACCTTGATCTTGCCCTCCAGCCGCTCGCGCAGGAGCTGCGAGCCCTCGTCGTGCAGGCCGCGCCGGCCCATATCGAGGGCTTCGATGCGGCTCGCGCTCGCGGCGCGGATCGCCTCGTAATAGGTGTCGCAGACCAGGAAATAATCGTGCACGACGCGGCGGAACGGGGTGAGCGACAGCGCGTGCGCCACCACCGGCGCGCCTTCGGCGAGCGTGACCTCGAACACCAGCCGCTTCTCGACCAGCGAGATCTTGAGCGCATAAGGGCCGCCGGCGTGACCCACCGGCTCGAAGCTGTTGCTCTCGATGAGATCGTAGACCGCGACCGCGCGCTCGTGCTCGACGTCGCGGCTCGAACGGCCGATCGAGGCCTCGTCCAGCGTCACGGCGACCAGGCGGCGGGTCGGATCGCGGCGTTCAGGCGGCGGCATCGACGGCGGCTCAGTCGCGATTGAGCCGGATCGCGACCGAGCGCGCGTGCGCGTCCAAGCCCTCCGCCTCGCCGAGCGCGATCGCGGCCGACCCGAGCGCGCGCAATTGCTCGGGCCCGCACTTGAGCAAGGAGGTCCGCTTCATGAAATCGATCACGCCGAGCCCCGAGGCGAAGCGGGCCGAGCGCGCCGTGGGCAGCACGTGGTTCGAGCCGCCGACATAGTCGCCGATCGCCTCCGGCGTGTGCGCGCCGATGAAGATCGCGCCCGCGTTCCTGATGCGGGCGGCGAGCGCCTCGGCATCGGCGGCGTGGATTTCCACGTGCTCGGCCGCGATGCGGTCCACGAGCGGGATCGCATCCGCGAGCTTCGGCACGACAATGATGGCGCCGAACTCGCGCCAGCTCGCGCCGGCGATCTTGGCCCGCTTGAGCGTCTTGAGCTGGCCCGCGACCGCTTTCTCAACCGCGTCGGCGAGCTTGGCGTCGTCGGTCATGAGGATGGGCTGCGCCGCCGCGTCGTGCTCCGCCTGCGCGAGCAAGTCCGCGGCGATCCATTCCGGGTTGGCGCCCTGGTCCGCGAGCACCAGCACCTCCGACGGGCCGGCGATCATGTCGATGCCGACGCGGCCGAACACTAGACGCTTCGCCGCCGCCACGTAGACGTTGCCCGGCCCCACGATCTTCTCGACCGGCTTGATGGTCTCGGTCCCGAACGCGAGCGCCCCGATCGCCTGCGCGCCGCCGACCCGGTAGATCTCGGTGACGCCCGCGAGCTTGGCGGCCGCGAGCACGAGCGAGCTGAGCTTGCCGTCGGGTGCCGGCACGGTCATCGCGAGACGCGCAACGCCCGCAACCTTCGCCGGCACCGCGTTCATCAGCACCGACGACGGATAGGCCGCGGTGCCGCCGGGGACATAGAGCCCGACCGCCGCGATCGGCGTCCAGCGCGTGCCCAGCTCGACCCCGATCGGATCCTGGTAGCGTTCATCCTTCGGCAATTGCTTCCGGTGATGCGCCTCGATCCGCGCCTTCGCGAGCTCGAGCGCGTCGCGCGTCTTCGGCGCGATCGCGCCGAGCGCGGCATCGATCTCGGACTCGCCCACGCGGAGCCCGATCTTGTCGAGATCAACCCGGTCGAAGCGGCGCGAAAGTTCCACCAGCGCCCGGTCGCCGCGCTTGGCGACCTCGGCGAGAATCGCGCGCACGGCCGCGTCCACGTCCTCCGCGGTCTCCCGCTTGGTCGCGAGAAACGCGGCGAACCTGGCGGCGAAATCCTTGTCCCGGCTGTCGAGGCGGATCGGCATCGGCGGCTCCGCTCAGCTCCGGTCCCGGTGCAGGGGCCGGTGGCCCGCGGCCCAAGCCGCCCCGAAGTCGGAAAGCCCCGCCTCCAGGCACTCGACCTCGAGCCGGATCGCGGCGTCGCCCGAGAAATAGAGCGTCACCGTACCTGACGGCGCCTCGCGCTCCTGAAATTCGACCGCCAGCAGGTTCAGCACGGTGTCGCGTTCGGCAAGCGAGAATCCGCGCGTCTGCGCACTCAGCACGCGCGCGAAGTGGACGCCGGCGCGCCGCCGCATGGTCTGGCCGCGCGCGGCCGCAGCCCAATCGAACCGGTTGACCAGCATGGCGAACCGCATCTCCTTCGGCAGATAGGCCATATCGGCGACCTTGGCGACCGCGTCCTGCAGGTGCGCGGAGACCACCGACAGGTCGTCAGCGTCGAGCGCGACGAGCTTCAGCGCATCGATGTCCGGCGGCATGGTCATTTCTCCCGCGCGAGATACCGGCGCGGCGGGCCTTCCGCAAGCGGACGGAATCAGCCGGTTACGCGCTCGATGGCGGCGCCGCAGCGGGCGAGCTTCTGCTCCAGCCGCTCGAACCCGCGATCCAGATGATAGACCCGATGCACGACGGTCTCGCCCTCGGCCGCGAGCCCGGCGATCACCAGCGAAACCGAGGCGCGGAGATCGGTCGCCATGACCGGGGCGCCTTTTAGCCTTTCCACGCCCTCGACCGTCGCGGTCTCGCCGTCGAGGTGGATGCGGGCGCCGAGGCGGGCCAGCTCCTGCACGTGCATGAAGCGATTCTCGAAGATGGTCTCGGTGATGCGCGAGGTGCCGCGCGCGCGCGTCATCAGCGCCATGAGCTGCGCCTGCAAATCGGTGGGGAAGCCCGGGAACGGTGCGGTCGCGATCTCGACCGGCAGCAGCCCGGCTCCGTCGCGCCGAATGCGGATCCCGGCATTGGTCCGCGTCACCTCGACGCCCGCGCGCGCGAGCAGCTCGAGCGGCGCTTCGAGCAATTCCGGCCGCGCGCCCAAGAGCTCGACGTCGCCGCCGGCCATGGCCGCGGCCATGGCATAGGTGCCGGTCTCGATCCGATCCGGCAGCACCGCGTGGCGCGCGCCGTGCAGACGCTCGACGCCCTCGATGCGGATCGTGCCGGTGCCGGCGCCCGAGATTTTCGCCCCCATCTTCTCCAGGCAAGCCGCGACGTCGACGATCTCGGGCTCACGCGCCGCGTTCTCGATCACGCTCTCCCCGCGCGCGAGCGAGGCCGCCAGCATCGCCGTGTGCGTGGCGCCGACCGAGACCTTGGGGAACGGAATACGCGCGCCGCGCAAGCCCTCGCGCGCGCTCGCGATCACGAACCCGCCCTCGATTTCGATCGCGGCCCCGAGCATCTTCAGCGCCGCGAGATGGAAATCCACCGGCCGGGTGCCAATGGCGCAGCCGCCCGGCAGCGACACCCGCGCCTGGCCGACCCGCGCCAACAGCGGCCCGATCACCCAGAAGCTCGCGCGCATCTTGGAGACCAGGTGATAGGGCGCGGTGGTATCGACGATGTTCTTGGCCGAGAGCTGCACGGTCTGGCCGGCGTGCTCGCTCTCGCCCGGGCGCTTGCCGGAGAGCATCACGTCGACGCCGTGATTGCCGAGGATGCGCTGCAGGAGCGTGACGTCGGCGAGCTGCGGCACGTTGTCGAGGACCAGCGTGTCCTCGGTGAGCAGGCTCGCGATCATCAGCGGCAGCGTCGCGTTCTTGGCGCCGGAGATCGGAATCTCGCCTTTAAGCGCGCGGCCGCCGCGAATGCGGATCCGGTCCATTCCGTTCCCCTGCTGGCGGCGCGCCGCCCCGTCCGAGGCCGTGGGTCTAGCCGACGAGGCGGTGCGAAACAATGGCGGCCTAGTCCGGACGGCCGCGGCCGGTCTTTCCGGAAGGCGCGGCGGCGCCCGGCGCGCGGCCGCGCGCCTGCGCCTTGCGCCGCTTCAGATTTTCGCGGAGCGCAGTCGCGAGCCGCCGCGCGCGCGCCGCGCGCGCGGCGTGCTTGCCCGACGATTTCCGATCCTCGCCCATGCGCGGCAGCGCTAGCGCCGCCGCGCCGCCGAGGCAAGCCGCCAGCTTGCGGGGCCAAAACCCCTGTGGCACGTTCCCGCCGCGCCGGGCCCTTGCCGCCCGGCGTTACTCTCGGCGCTGGCGTAGCTCAGTGGTAGAGCACTCCCTTGGTAAGGGAGAGGTCCTCAGTTCAATCCTGAGCGCCAGCACCATCCGTACCCGGCCCGCGCGGCGGAAAATCATCGGGCGGCGCCTGGGTGCTGAGCCAGCCGAAACCGGCCCCGATCACGGCGCCGGCGCTGCCAAACACCGCGACCACCAGAAAGAACGGCCCGGTGTAGAAACCGAGTTCGGGCAGCGTGTTCATGTTGACGAAGATCAGCGCCAGGATGACGCCTGCGTAGAGCCCGTACTTCGCTCCACGGAGAACGGGCGACCACTGCTCATACATCAACGCGGACGTTTGTCAGCGCAACTCGGCGTTGATCTTGGCGAGCGCGGAACTGCCCGGGCACAGCTCGGCCTCATTGAGCGAATTGAGCGGCGCCTTGGCGACGTTCATCCGCCCGCACAGATCCTCCGCCTCCGGCTCCACGTGCAGGAGCCCGGTCACCACCTCGCCCTTGGCCTGGTGCGCCATCAGATAGGCGAGCGCCGCGGTCTTGTCGGTCGGGTCGTAATCGGTGTGCAGCTTCTTGAGCTTCAGGTACGTGCCGTCGTGCTGGCGCACCAGCGCCACCGTGCCCGGCTCGTAGTCGGCCTTGATCGGGGCCTTGCTCTCGATAAATTCGATCGCGTTCACCGCCTCGTTGTGCTCGCGCACGTAGTCGAAGCTCTTGGTCGAGCCGGGATGGTTGTTGAAGGCGACGCACGGGCTGATGCAATCGATGAACGCGGCGCCCTTGTGCTCGATCGCGGCCTTGATCAGGTGCACGAGCTGCTGCTTGTCGCCGGAGAAGCTCCTGGCCACGAAGGTCGCGCCCATGATGATCGCCAAGGAGACGAGATCGATCGGCGCGTCCTGGTTGCCGGCGCCCTTCTTCGACTTCGAGCCCTTGTCGGCGGTAGCGGAGAACTGGCCCTTGGTCAGGCCGTACACCCCGTTGTTCTCGACGATATAGACCATGTTGACGCCGCGCCGCAGGCAATGGGCGAGCTGCCCGAGCCCGATCGAGGCGGAGTCGCCGTCGCCCGAGACGCCGAGATAGATGAGGTCGCGGTTGGCGAGGCTCGCCCCGGTCGCGACCGAGGGCATGCGCCCGTGCACCGAATTGAAGCCGTGGCTCTGGCCGAGGAAATAGTCCGGCGTCTTCGAAGAGCAGCCGATGCCGGATAGCTTGGCGACGCGATGCGGCTCCAGGTCGAGCTCGAAGAAGGCCTGGATCAGCGCGGCGCTGATCGAATCGTGGCCGCAGCCCGCGCACAGGGTCGAGACCTTGCCCTCGTAGTCGCGGTGGGTGAAGCCGAGCGCGTTCTGTTTCAGCTTCGGGTGATGCAGCTTGGGCTTGACGATGTAGGTCATGACGCCACCCTGCGGATCGAGATGCGGCCGAGCTCCTGCATGCGCCGCCCGATCTCGCCCACGATGAACTGCGCGGTGATCGGCGTGCCGTCGTAGTGCAGGACCGAGATGATTTTGTTGGCGTCGACGAGCCCGGTGTCCAAGAGCAGCGTGCGCATCTGCGCGTCGCGGTTCTGCTCGACCAGGAACACGCGCTCGTGGTTGCGGAAGAACTCGATCACCTCGTCGGTGAACGGATAGGCGCGGAGCCGCAGCCGGTTCAGGCGAATGCCGTTGTTCTCCAGATCGCCGATCGCCTCGTCCATGGCGCAGGTGGTCGAGCCGAAATGGACCACGCCGAAACGCGTGGCCTCGCGCGCGTCGGTCCGCACCGGCGCGGGAATAAGCTTCTTCGCGGTTTCGAACTTCTTCTTGAGCCGCTCCATGTTGTCCACATAGACCGGCCCTTCCTCGCTGTAGCGCGCGTAACGGTCTCGTGATGTGCCGCGGGTGAAGAACGCGCCCTTGCTCGGGTGCGTGCCGGGATAAGTGCGGTAGGGAATTCCGTCGCCGTCGACGTCGAGGTAACGGCCGAAATCCTTGCCCGCCTCCAGCTCCGCGAACTTCATCACCTTGCCGCGATCGAATTTCCGCGCGTCGTCCCAGGCGAGCGGCGGCACCAGCCATTCGTTCATGCCGATATCGAGATCGGACATGACGAAGATCGGCGTCTGCAGCCGGTCGGCGAGGTCGAGCGCCTTGGCCGCGAACTCGAAGCACTCGCGCGGATCGCACGGGAACAGCAGCACGTGGCGGGTGTCGCCGTGCGAGGCATAGGCGCAGATCAGGATATCGGACTGCTGCGTGCGCGTCGGCATGCCGGTCGATGGACCGCCGCGCTGCACGTCGAACAACACCGCCGGAATCTCGGCGAAATAGGCGAGCCCGATGAATTCCTGCATCAGCGAGATGCCGGGGCCGGAGGTGGCGGTGAAGGCGCGGGCGCCATTCCAGGCGGCGCCGATCACGATGCCGATGGCCGACAGCTCGTCCTCGGCCTGCACGACCGCGTACTTGTTGTGGCCGTCGGCGTCGGTGCGCAGCCGGCGGGAATAGCGCGCGAAGGCTTCGGCGAGCGAGGTCGACGGTGTGATCGGGTACCAGGCCGCGACCGTGGCGCCGCCATAGACGCAGCCGAGCGCGGCCGCGGCGTTGCCTTCGATGAAGATCTTGTCGCCGACCTTGTCCGCACGCTTTACTTTAAGCCCGAGCGCGCCCTTCAGATTCTGCAGCGCGTAGTCGCGGCCGATATGGAAGGCCCCGACGTTTGGCGCGATCAGCTTGTCCTTGCCCTGGTACTGCTCGCCGATCAGCTTCTCGATCACCGCCGGCTCAATCTCCAGGAGCGCCGAGATCGCGCCCACGTACATGATGTTCTTGAACAATTGCCGCTGCCGCGGGTCCGAGTACTGCTTGTTGCAGATCTCGGTGAGCGGCATGCCGATCACGTTGATGTCGTCGCGGAACTTCGACGGCGGCAGGTACTTGGTCGAGTCGTAGAACAGGTATCCGTCCGGCTCGATGCCGGCCACGTCCTTGTCCCAGGTTTGCGGATTCATCGCCACCATGAGGTCGGTGCCGCCGCGCCGGCCGCGGTGGCCGGCTTCGGTCACCCGCACCTCGTACCAGGTGGGCAATCCCTGGATGTTGGACGGGAAGATGTTGCGCGAGCCGATCGGCACGCCCATGCGGAGGATCGAGCGCGCGAACGTGCGGTTCGCGCTCGCCGAGCCCGAGCCGTTGACGTTGGCGAACAGGACGACGAAGTCGTTGGTCCGCTCTAGCCGCGCCGGCATGCGGAAACCTCCGTCGCGTGCGCCATGTCGAGCAGGAACTTCTGCATGTCCCAGGCCCCGGTCGGACAGCGCTCGGCGCACAGCCCGCAGTGCAGGCACACGTCCTCGTCCTTGATCATCACCCGGCCGGTCTTGAGCCGGTCGGACACATAGAGATCCTGCGTCAAGTTCTCCGCCGGCGCTGTCAGGCGCGTGCGCAGGTCGGCCTCGAGCCCGTTGAACGTGAAGGTGATGCAGTCCACCGGGCAGATATCGACGCAGGCGTCGCACTCGATGCAGAGGTCGCGAGTGAACACGGTCTGCACGTCGCAATTGAGGCAGCGCCGGGTTTCCTTGTAGCCGAGCGCGCGATCGAACCCGAGCTCGACCTCGACTTTCAGGTTCTTCAGCGTGATCGCCTGGTCGCGCAGCGGCACCTTGAAGCGCGTGTCGTTCGAGATGTCGTTGTCGTAGCTCCACTCGTGAATGCCCATCTTCTGGCTCGAGAGATTCACCAGCGGCGGCGGGCGGTCGTTGACGTCCTCGCCATGGCACGACTTGTCGATCGAGATCGCGGCGTCGTGACCGTGTGCCACCGCCCAGATGATGTTCTTAGGGCCGAACGCGGCGTCGCCGCCGAAGAAAACCTTCGGGTGCGAAGAGCACATCGTCTTCTCGTCGACCTTGGGCATGTTCCGCTGGTCGAATTCGATGCCGATGTCGCGCTCGATCCAGGGGAAAGCGTTTTCCTGGCCGACCGCGACCAGCACATCGTCGCACGGAAAATGCTCGTCGGGCTCGCCGGTCGGCACCAACTGGCGCCGGCCCTTGGCGTCCTTCTCGGCCTTCACCTTCTCGAACACGATGCCGGTGAGCTTGCCGTTCTCGTGGGTGAAGGATTTCGGCACCAGGAAATTGAAGATTGGGATGCCCTCGTGCATCGCGTCTTCCTTTTCCCAAGGCGACGCCTTCATCTCGCCGAAGCCGGAGCGCACCACCACCTTCACTTCCTCGCCGCCGAGGCGGCGGGCGGTGCGGCAGCAGTCCATCGCGGTGTTGCCGCCGCCGAGCACGACCACGCGCTTGCCGATCTTGTCGATGTGCTCGAACGAGACGTTCGACAGCCAGTCGATGCCGATATGGATGTTGTTGGCCGCTTCCTTGCGGCCGGGAATGTCGAGGTCGCGGCCGCGCGGCGCACCGGAGCCGACGAAGATCGCATCGAAGTTCTCGGCCAGCAGCTGCTTCATGCTGTCGATGCGCCAGCCGAGCTTGAGCTCCACGAACCCGCGCTCGAGGATGTAGCCGCATTCCTCGTCGATGACTTCCTCAGGTAGTCGGAAGCGCGGGATCTGCGAGCGGATCATCCCGCCGGTGCCCTTGTCCTGGTCGAAGATGACGAGCTCGTAGCCGAGCGGCGCCAGATCGCGCACCACCGTGAGCGAGGCCGGCCCACAGCCGATGAGCGCGACGCGCTTGCCGTTCTTCTTGGCCGGGCGCGCCGGCAGGAGCGAACGGACGTCGTCCTTGTTGTCGGCGGCGACGCGTTTCAGGCGGCAGATCGCGACCGGCTCGGGCTCCAGCCGGCCGCGGCGGCAGGCGGGCTCGCACGGGCGGTCGCACGTGCGCCCGAGAATCCCCGGGAACACGTTCGAGTACCAATTGATCATATAGGCGTCGGTATAGCGGCCGGCGGCGATCAGCCGGATGTATTCCGGAACCGGCGTGTGGGCCGGGCAGGCCCACTGGCAGTCCACGACCTTGTGGAAATAATTGGGATCGCGGACGTCGGTCGGCACCATTCCGACTCCGCGCCTTGCCTCGCCCCCGGTTGCCGACGCCTCCCGATCATCGCGTTCCAGCGTCGTCGTGCCGGTACTCATTCGCTCGCGCTCCTTAGGCTCCCTTCCCCGAGCCGGCGAGCCGGCCCAAGGCCCCCTAGTGTCGCCCGCCCCGGCCCGCGCGTACTGCGCTCTTGCCGCATCCGCCGCCCGATGGAATCGCCCGCGGCGCGCCTGTTTGGCGCGAAGCGGCCGCGGCGGCAATCCGCCATAAGGTGGTTCTGACCTTCATCGCGACATTTAGCACATCCGATGGGCAGGTAAGGGCGGTTTTCGGTCATTTCCGCGCGATCCCCGGCGCTTCCGGCCGCAAAGAAGAAATCTAGGAGCGATTTACGCACAATGTCTTAAAACCCGGGGTTGCCGAACCTCGCCGCGGAAACGCGCCCGCCGATTCCATGGGCCGATCTGCTGCGGCGCGAGGCGCCGGCGTGCCTGTGACGCGGCCACCACATGGCCGAAATTTCCTGCGGGATCGAGACCGGACTCACGGCCGCGGACTCGTAAACCGGCCGGGAACGTGTAGATTCGTCCGTTGTGTCCGCACTTGCCAAACGGCGCTCTACCGGTGGGCGCCGGAGTTCGGCCACACGCTGACGTAACCAACTCACTGGGGGCCCCATGAAGAAGCTGATCGCGTTGCTCGCTGCGGCCGCGCTGCTCGGATCGACCATGATCGTCCCGACAGTCGCCGCCACGACCGACGGCACCATCGTCGTCGCCGCCGCCGACACGAAAGAAAAGACCAAAGAAAAGAAGAAGAAGGAGCCGAAGAAGAAAAAGGACAAGAAGAAGGAGGACAAGAAAAAGGAAGAAAAGAAGAAGGATGAAAAGAAGTAATTTCCTGACGGCTCGCGAATTTCGCGACGGGCGGCCGGCCTCGCGCCGGCCGCTTCATTTTGGCGGTCCGGCCTCGTCTGAAGCGGGCGGCGCGCCGAGCACGATGCGCACCACGATCGGCAGAAACAGCGCGATCAGCAGGAAGCGCACCAAGTGATGCGCGGCCACGAAGGCCGGATCGAGCCCGATGGCGAACGCCAGAATCGACATTGCCTCGAGCCCGCCCGGCGCGAACGCGACGATGGTCTTTCCGATCCCCTCTCCCGACAGCGTCGCCGCCGCGAGCGCAAGCGCGACCGAGACCGCGCCGGCGACCGCAAACGCGCCCAAGGAAGCGAGCAAGAAATGCCGTAGCGTCGCCATATTGGTGCCGGCGAAACGGCCACCGATGGCGGCGCCCAGCGCGATGAAGCAAGGAATCAGCACCGGCTGCGGCAGTGGCGCCGCGATCAACCCGCTGCCGTGCAGCGACG
>JAHFPN010000008.1 GCA_023269635.1 Hyphomicrobiales bacterium
CCAGATGCTGAAGATCACCGATGTGATCGACGCCGATACGGCGCAGCTCGTGGCCGAGGAACTCGGCCACGCGGTGAAGCGCGTCGCCGAGGCGGACGTCGAGGAGGGCCTGTTCGACGTCGCCGACGACCCGGCGCATCTCGTACCGCGGCCGCCGGTGGTCACCGTCATGGGCCACGTCGACCACGGGAAGACTTCGCTCTTGGACGCGATCCGCAAAACCAACGTGGTCGAGGGCGAAGCCGGCGGCATCACCCAACACATCGGCGCGTATCAAGTCGCGACCAAGACCGGCGCCAAGACGACCTTCATCGACACGCCCGGCCATGAAGCGTTCACCGCCATGCGCGCGCGCGGCGCCAAGGTCACGGATATCGTGGTGCTGGTGGTCGCGGCCGACGACGGGGTGAAGCCGCAGACGGTCGAGGCGATCCATCATGCGCGCGC
Source organism: Hyphomicrobiales bacterium (assembly GCA_023269635.1). Taxonomy (GTDB): domain Bacteria; phylum Pseudomonadota; class Alphaproteobacteria; order Rhizobiales; family Xanthobacteraceae; genus JAHFPN01. Next base: position 448 of record JAHFPN010000008.1, read on the forward strand.
GGCCAAGGTGCCGATCATCGTCGCCATCAACAAGATCGACAAGGGCGATGCCCGGCCCGAGCGGGTGCGCACCGAGCTCCTGCAGCACGAGATCCAGGTCGAGTCGCTCGGCGGCGACACACTCGAGATCGAGGTCTCGGCCACTAAGAAGACCAATCTCGACAAGCTCCTGGATGCGATCGCGCTGCAAACCGAAGTGCTCGACCTCAAGGCCAATCCGGACCGGCCGGCCGAAGGCACCGTGATCGAGGCCAAGCTCGACCGCGGCCGCGGGCCGGTGGCGACCGTGCTCGTGCAGCGCGGCACGTTGCGTCCCGGCGACATCGTGGTGGCCGGCGCCGAATGGGGCCGCGTGCGGGCCCTGATCAGCGACCAAGGCAACCAAGTCGATTCCGCCGGGCCGTCGACGCCGGTGGAGGTCTTGGGCTTCGCGGGCACGCCGGAGGCGGGCGACCGACTCGCGGTGGTGCCGAGCGAGGCGCGGGCGCGCGAGATCGCCGATTATCGCAAGCGCCAGCGGCGCGAGGCGCCGGCGCGCGGCGCCGCCATGCGCGGCTCGCTCGAGCAGATGATGAGCCAGCTGAAGAGCGCGGGCCGCAAGGAATTTCCGCTCGTCATCAAAGGTGACGTGCAGGGTTCAGTCGAGGCGATCATCGGCGCGGTGGAGAAGCTCGGCACCGAAGAGGTCGCCGCGCGCGTCATCCATGCCGGGGTCGGCGGCATCACCGAGTCGGACGTGACGCTAGCCGAGGCTTCCCACACGCCGATCATCGGCTTCAACGTGCGAGCCCACAAGGAGGCGCGCGAAGCCGCCGAGCGCGCCGGCATCGAGATCCGCTACTACAACATCATCTACGATCTTGTGGATGACGTGAAAAAGGCGATGTCCGGCCTGCTCGCACCCACTTTACGCGAGACTACGCTCGGCAGCGCGGAAATACTGGAAATCTTCGACGTCTCCAAAGTCGGCAAGATCGCCGGCTGCCGCGTCACCAACGGGAAGGTCGAGCGCGGCCAGCACGTGCGGCTGATCCGCGACAACGTCGTGATCCATGAAGGCAAGCTCGCCACCTTGAAGCGCTTCAAGGACGATGCGCGCGAGGTCGTGGCGGGCCAGGAGTGCGGCATGTCGTTCGAGAGCTATCAGGACATGCGCAAGGGCGACGTGATCGAGTGCTACCGCGTCGAGAGCGTGCAACGCTCGCTCTGATTGACTTCTAATTTCGACGTCTTGGGCTCGGTCCGATCCCGGGGAGACGTGTGATGGCCAGAAGCCGCGAAACTCATCCATCCAGCACAACCCAGCGCCAGCTGCGCGTGGGCGAGCTCGTGCGACACGCACTGTCGGATCTCCTGGCGCGTGAAGCGGTACACGACCCCGTGATCGCGGCTCACACCATCACTGTGCCGGAAGTACGCATGAGCGCCGATCTCAGGCTCGCCACCATTTACGTGATGCCGCTCGGCGGCCGCGATCAGGCCGAGATCGTGGCCGCGCTCGAACGCAACAACAAGTTCCTGCGCGGGGAGATCGCGCGGCAGATCAATCTCAAGTTCGCGCCTCAGCTCCGCTTCCGCATCGACGAGCGCTTCGACGAGGCGGAGCGCATCGAGCGCTTGCTGCGCTCCCCGGAAGTCGCGCGCGATCTCGGCCCGAAGAAGGACGAAAAATGAACACGCGGACGGAGAAGCGCGACGTGCACGGCTGGATCGCGCTCGACAAGGCGGTGGGCCAGACCTCGACCGCCGCGGTGGCGTCGGTGAAACGGCTGTTTCGCGCGACCAAGGCGGGCCACGCCGGAACGCTCGACCCGCTCGCCTCCGGCGTGCTTCCGATCGCGTTCGGAGAGGCGACCAAGACCGTCCCGTTCGTGATGGAGGGGCGCAAGACTTATCGCTTTGCCGTGTGCTGGGGCGTCGAGACCGACACCGACGACGCCGAGGGCCGCGCGCTCGAAACCAGCGCGGCGCGGCCCGATGCCGCGGCGATCGGCGCGGCGCTTTCCCGCTTCACCGGCACGATCGCGCAGGTGCCGCCGCGCTTCTCGGCGCTCAAGATCGAAGGCGAGCGCGCCTATGATCTTGCGCGCGAGGGCGAGGCGGTCGTGCTCGAAGCCCGGCCGGTGGAAGTGTACCGGCTGGCGTTGAGCGAGACGCCGGACATTGACCATGCGGTGCTCGAAGCCGAGTGCGGCAAGGGTACCTATGTTCGGGCGCTCGCGCGCGATCTCGGCCGCGCGCTCGGCACCTTCGCGCACGTGGAGAGCTTGCGCCGCACCCGGGTCGGCCCGTTCAGCGAGGCCGATTCGGTGACGCTCGCCGATTTCGCCCGACTGCAGGAGGCTGGAGGCGACGCGGCACTTGCGACCGCACTCAAGCCCACCGAAACCGGGCTCGGCGCGCTGCCCGCGCTCAGCGTCAGCCGGGCGGACGCGCAGCGGCTCGCGCTCGGACAATCGGTGCTGTTGCGCGGCCGCGATGCCCCCATTGGGCAGGGGCTCGTTTCGGTCTCGACCGCCGGCGCGCTCGTGGCAGTCGCCGAGCTCGAGCAGGGCGCGCTCAAGCCGAAGCGAATCTTTAACCTTCCGCGCTGAGACGAAAGGCGGGAGGGAAAGCCCGCCGGGCGGCCCGATATTCCGCTGGTGTCGCATGCGAAACTCTGTATATTGCGCCGCGTCGCGCGGGCCATTCGCCCGCGCGGCGTTTGAATGGCGACCCGGCTGGACGACATCCCGGCCGTGCCGCATCTGAAACCCGAACAGAAGGAATGTCCGATGTCGATTACGGCCGAGCGCAAGCTGGCGCTCGTGAAAGAGTACGCCACCAAGTCGGGCGACACCGGCTCGCCCGAGGTGCAGGTCGCGATCCTGTCGGAACGGATCGCCGGTTTAACCGATCACTTCAAGACCCACGTGAACGATAACCACTCCCGGCGCGGACTGCTGAAGCTCGTCTCGCAGCGGCGCAGCCTCCTTGATTTCCTCAAGTCGAAGGACGAGGCGCGCTACCAGAAGCTGATCGACAAGCTTGGCATTCGTCGCTGAACCATTCCGCGCGGACTGTTTGAAGTTCCGCGCGGCCCAACCGCGGCGGCATAGCCGCCGCTCAACCCGGAAGAGAAAAGCCATGGCAGGATCGCCGGAGGCTCCCCAAATCGCGCGGACGAGCCGCGCGCGGTCGAGCCTCTCGCCGTCTTGCCCTTGGCTTTTCTTCTCCGCCAGCCATGGAAAGAAGAGATGTTCGACATTCATCGCGAGGAAATCGACTGGGGCGGACGCCGCCTAGTCCTGGAAACCGGAAGGCTCGCGCGCCAAGCCGACGGCGCGGTATTCGCAAGCTACGGCGAAACCACGGTGCTCGCGGCCGTGGTCGCCGCCAAGGAACCGAAAGAGGGGATCGACTTCCTTCCCCTCACCGTCCACTACCAGGAGAAGTTCTACGCCGCGGGGCGCATCCCCGGCGGCTATTTCAAGCGCGAAGGCCGCCCGACCGAGCGCGAGACGCTCACTTCGCGGCTCATCGACCGGCCGGTCCGGCCGCTGTTCGCCGACGGCTGGCGCAACGACACCCAGGTCATCGTGACCGTGCTGTCGCATGATCTCGAGAACGATCCCGATATCCTGGGCTTGGTCGCGGCCTCGGCCGCGCTCACGCTCTCGGGCGCCCCGTTCATGGGCCCGATCGGCGCCGCGCGCGTCGGCTTCATCAACAACGAGTACGTGCTGAATCCGCAGGTCGACGAGATGAGGGAATCGCAGCTCGACCTCGTGGTCGCCGGCACCGGCGACGCGGTGCTGATGGTGGAATCGGAGGCCAAGGAGCTGTCCGAGGAAGTGATGCTCGGCGCCGTCATGTTCGGCCACCGCCACTTCCAGCCGGTGGTTGAAATGATCATCCGGCTCGCGGAGAAGGCGGCGAAGGAGCCGCGCGCGCTCCCCGAATCCGGAGCCAAAGCACTGCACGGCAAGGTGAGCCCGCTGGTCGAGAAGGACCTGCGCGCGGCCTATGCGATACGCGGCAAGCAGGAACGCCACGCCGCGGTCGACGCGGCCAAAGAGAAGCTCTTCGCGGCGTTCGCCAAGGAATTCGAAGGCCGCACGGACTCGCCCTCCGAGCACCTGCTCGGCGAGGTGTTCAAGGAGCTGGAAGCGAAGATCGTGCGCACCATGATCCTCGACACCGGCAAACGCATCGACGGCCGCGACGCGAAGACGATCCGGCCGATCGAAGTGCAGGTGGGCGCGCTGCCGCGCACCCATGGGAGCGCGGTGTTCACCCGCGGCGAGACCCAGGCGCTCGTGGTGGCCACGCTGGGCACCGGCGAGGACGAGCAATATGTCGACTCGCTCGAGGGCACCTACAAGCAGACGTTCATGCTGCACTACAACTTCCCGCCCTTCTCGGTCGGCGAGACCGGCCGCATGGCCGGGCCCGGCCGGCGCGAGATCGGCCACGGCAAGCTCGCCTGGCGCGCGCTGCACCCGATGCTGCCGCCGGCGACCGAGTTCCCCTACACGATCCGCCTGGTTTCGGAGATCCTGGAATCGAACGGCTCGTCCTCGATGGCGACCGTGTGCGGCAGCTCGCTCGCGCTCATGGACGCGGGCGTGCCGATCCGCGGTCCGGTCGCCGGCATCGCCATGGGGCTCATTCTCGAAGAGAAGAAATACGCGGTGCTCTCCGACATCCTCGGCGACGAGGACCACCTCGGCGACATGGACTTCAAGGTCGCCGGCACCGACAAGGGCATCACCGCGCTGCAGATGGACATCAAGATCTCCGGCATCACCGAGGAGATCATGCGGGTGGCGCTGACCCAGGCCAAGGACGGCCGCATGCACATACTCGGCGAAATGAGCCGCGGGATCACGGCGGCGCGGCCCGAGCTTGGCGAGCACGCGCCACGCATCGAGATCATGCACATCCCGACCGACAAGATCCGCGAGGTGATCGGCTCGGGCGGCAAGGTGATCCGCGAAATCGTCGAAAAGACCGGGGCCAAGATCGACATCGGCGACGACGGAACGATCAAGATCGCGTCGGCCAAGGCCGAATCGATCAATGCCGCGATCAAGTGGATCAAGTCGATCGTGTCGGAGCCCGAGGTTGGCACGATCTATGAAGGCACGGTGGTGAAGGTGATGGACTTCGGCGCGTTCGTGAACTTCTTCGGCGCCAAGGACGGGCTCGTGCACATCAGCCAGCTGGCGCCGCGGCGCGTGAACAAGGTCACCGACGTGATCAAAGAAGGCGACAAGGTGAAGGTGAAGCTCTTGGGCTTCGACGAGCGCGGCAAGGTGCGGCTGTCGATGAAGGTCGTGGACCAGCAGACCGGCGAGGACCTCGAAGCCAAGCAGAAAGCCGAGCAGAGCGCAGAAGCCGCGGGCGCCGCGAGCTGACGCCGTTCAAGTGGTGCAATCGCAAGGGCGGCCGAAAGGCCGCCCTTATGCTTTCAGCCCTGCCGCTTCGGGCCCGGAGCGCCCCTGCCCTCGTTCGCGATCGCGGTGGAGCTATTCCGCGGCTTTCGGGGCGATGCCGTGCTTGTTGTTCTCGGCATCTTCCTCGCCCGCCTTCAGATCCTCCGGATTCGGCATGGTGATCACGTTGTAGCCGGCGTCCACGTAGAGGATGTCGCCGGTCACCGCCGAGGAAAGATCGGAGAGCAGGAACAAGGCCGCGCCGCCCACGTCCTCGATCGTCACCGAGCGACGGAGCGGCGAGTGCCGCCGCTGGAAATTGAACATGAAGCGCGCATGGCCGATCCCCGCCCCCGCGAGCGTCCGCACCGGGCCGGCCGAAATCGCGTTCACGCGGATGCCGGCGGGCCCGAAATCGGCGGCGAGATAGCGCACGCTCGCCTCGAGCGCCGCCTTGGCCACGCCCATCACATTGTAGTTGGGCATCACGCGGCTCGAACCGCTGAAGGTGAGCGTCAGCATGGAGCCGCCCGCCGGCATCAGGCCCGCCGCACGCTTGGCCACCTCGGTGAAGGAAAAGCAGGAAACGAGCATGGTGCGGGTGAAATTCGCCCGCGTGGTGTCGGCATAGCGTCCCTTGAGTTCGTTCTTGTCGGAGAACGCGATGGCATGGACCAGGAAATCGAGCCCGCCCCATTCGCGCTTGAGCGCGGCAAACAAGCGATTGACCGACTCGATGTCCTCCACGTCGCACGGCAGTACGAGCTTCGCGCCGAGCGTCTCGGCGAGCGGCCGCACCCGCTTGCCGAGCGCCTCGCTCTGGTAGGTGTAGGCGAGCTCGGCGCCCTGGCCGTGCGCGGCCTTGGCGATGCCCCAGGCGATCGAATGGTCGTTCGCGACCCCCATGATGAGGCCGCGTCTACCCTGCAACAGGCCCTGCGCGGATGCCTTCATGCGTCCAGACGCTTGAACACGAGCGTCGCATTGGTGCCGCCGAAGCCGAACGAATTCGACAACACGCAGGCGAGCGCGACATTGTCCTTGCGCTCTCGCACGATCGGCATGTCGGCGAAGGCGGGATCGAGCGTCTCGATGTTGGCGCTCTCGCAGATGAAGCCGCTGTTCAGCATCAGGAGCGAGTAGATCGCCTCGTGCACGCCGGTGGCACCTTGCGAATGGCCGGTGAGCGATTTCGTCGCCGATATGGGCGGGCACTTGTCACCGACGCCGAACACTTCGCGGAGCGCCTCGATCTCCCGCAAGTCGCCGATCGGCGTCGAGGTCGCGTGCGGGTTGATGTAGTCGATCGGGAGCTTCACGCCGGCCAGCGCCTGGCGCATGCAGCGCACCGCGCCCTCGCCGGAGGGCTGCACCATATCGAAGCCGTCGGAGTTGGCGCCGTAGCCGATCAGCTCGCCATAAATGCGGGCGCCGCGCGCCTTGGCGTGCTCGAGCTCCTCCAGCACCACCACGCCGGCGCCGCCGGCAATGACGAACCCGTCGCGATCCTTGTCGTAGGCGCGGGACGCCTTCTCCGGCCGGTCGTTGAAGCCCGAAGACAGCGCGCCCATGGCGTCGAACAGCACCGAGAGCGTCCAGTCCAGCTCCTCGCAGCCGCCGGCGAAGACGATGTCCTGCTTGCCCATCTGGATGATCTCGCTGGCGTTGCCGATGCAATGCGAGGAGGTCGAGCAGGCGGACGAGATGGAATAATTGACGCCTTTGATCTTGAACCAGGTGCCGAGCGTCGCGGAAGGGCTGGACGACATCGCCTTCGGCACGGCGAACGGTCCGACGCGCTTCGGGCCCTTGCTGCGGGCGGTGTCGGCGGCCTCGACGATGGTGCGGGTCGAAGGCCCGCCCGAGCCCATGATGATGCCGGTGCGCTCGTGCGAAACCTCGTTGGGCTCAAGGCCGGAATCGCGGATCGCCTGTTCCATGGCGACATGGTTCCAGGCGGCCCCACCGCCGAGAAAGCGCAACGCGCGGCGGTCGACGGATTCGGCGGGATTCAAGCTCGGTGCGCCGTGCACTTGGCAGCGGAAGCCGAGCCTTCTGTAGTCCTCGGCCAGCGAGATGCCGCTCTTCGCCTCGCGCAGCGAAGCCAGCACCTCCTGGGTGTTGTTGCCGATCGATGAGACGATGCCCATCCCGGTGACGACGACCCGTCGCATGTCTGCCTCGTCGATTGGTCCGTACGACCCGAACGGTGGCGACGCGCCTTCAGGCTTTCGCGGCCTCCGGCTCGGGTTCGGTGCGGAACAGCCCGACCTTGATATCGAAAGCTTGGTAGATCGTTTCCCCGTCGGCGGAAAGCCACCCGTCGGCGATGCCGAGCACGAGCTTGGAGCGCATGACGCGCTTGATGTCGATGCCGTAGACGATCTTTTTTACGGTCGGCAGCACCTGGCCGGAGAACTTGAGCTCGCCCAAGCCCAACGCCCGGCCCCGGCCCGGCGCGCCGATCCAGCCCAGGAAGAAGCCCAAGAGTTGCCACAGGGCATCGACCCCAAGGCAGCCGGGCATGACCGGATCCCCCTTGAAATGGCAGGGGAAAAACCAGAGGTCCGGCCGGACCGCGAGTTCGGCGCGCACCAGCCCTTTGCCGTGCTCCCCACCCGCCTCGGCGATCGCAGAAATGCGGTCGAACATCAACATGGGTGGGAGCGGCAACTGGGCATTGCCGGTGCCGAACAATTCGCCCCGCCCACAGGCCAGCAGATCCTCGTAATCGTAGCTTGCGCGCCGCTCGTTCATCATTGGCTCGGATGGGTGCCGCCCACGACAATTGGGAAACGGCGGGTTTCCTAACACAGCAGAAAGGCCCCCGAAAGGCGCGCCGTTGTTGGCGCCGAAAGCGGCAAGGGCGAAAAGTGCATGCGGCAACCGCTGTTGCGCCGGGGGCGGCGCCTACCTATGATGCCTTGCTGCTGCGATGCAGTCGCAAAAACGCGATCAGTCCTCATTGGGGCAATTGCCGCCATGGTCGACCCGATCACGAACGAGATGCCGCGCCGGCCGGTCTTCGAAGACGATGAGCCGGAGCTGCCGGTGGAGCGGCTCAGGACCCAGCCGGCGGCCGGGCGCCGCACCGGCTGCCCGTTCCATGACGTGCGGCAGATGCTGCGCGAGGTGGGGCTGCGGCCGACCCGGCAACGGCTCGCGCTCGGCTGGCTCCTGTTCGCCAAGGGCAACCGCCACGTGACCGCGGAAATGCTGCACGAGGAGGCGCTGCGGGCGCGCTTCCCGGTTTCGCTCGCCACCGTCTACAACACGCTCAATCAGTTCACCGCCGTGCGGCTGCTGCGCGAGGTCGCGGTGGACGGGTCAAAGACCTATTTCGACACCAACAATTCCGACCACCACCACTTCTTCGTCGAGGGTGCCAACAGCCTGTTCGACATTCCGGGCGCCGAGCTCCTGGTCGAACGGCTGCCGACCCCGCCCGCGGGCTTCGAGATCGCGCGGGTGGACGTGGTCGTGCGCTTGCGGCGCCGCGACGAATAGGCCGATCGCCGAGTTCTTGAGAATTGGCCGGCCGGGCGCGTCCCGGCCGTTTCGTTTTTCGGGCACTTGATCGAAGGCCGGGGTGCTACTCGATCGCCTCGCCCGGATAGACGCCCCACAGCCGATCCTGCTCGACGTAGCCGTCGAAGCCGTCGCCGAATATGCGGCACCAATGGCGGTTGCAGGCCTTGAGGGTGCCGAGCACGCCCGGCTGAAGCCGGGCCGAGACCGTGGCATTGCTTTCCGGGCGCTCGCGCAGCGCGAAGGTCTCGTTCTTCGACCAGGGCGCGATCAGCGCGGTGCGGCGGCCCGACAGCAGCGAGTGATAGACCCATCCTTCGGCGCCCTCCGAATCGCGGATGCGCCGCCAATTCTCGAACTCGGCGGTGATCTCCACCGGCAACCCGGCGCGGGTGAACACCCAGGTCACGTCGTTCTCGCGCGAGGGGCCGGCGCGCACATTGACCTTGTCGGCCTTGAGGCTGACGAAGCGCGGCAACTGCAAGCCACTCGCTGGCCCCACCTCCCCGGCCGCGCCGCCGATCAGCGCCGGCTGCGCGAGCATCAGCATCGCGCCGAGAATTCGGAGCAAACCAGAACGCACGCCCTCCGTCATGGACCCGCCGTCCCGCTACTTTTCCCCGAGGCGGAGAACAGGCCGCCGCCGCCGGTCCCTGTCAAGACGGCCATTTGGCCGCCGGTTTGTGCGGAGATACCCGTCTGCTAGAAAAGATGGCCCGGCCGCATGCCGCCGATTCGGAGATTGCATGCGCGCGGTTAACGGGAGGTCACCGAGGGGCCGTGACGATGCCGAAGAAGAAGCCGCTCGTCGTGGTCACCCGGCGCCTGCCGGAACGCGTCGAGACGCGCATGCGGGAGCTGTTCGATACCGAGCTCAACGCGGACGATCGGCCGTTCGGGCAGGCCGAGCTCGTCGACGCCGTGAAGCGCGCGGACGTCCTGGTGCCCACGATCACGGACCGGGTGGACGCGAGCGTGCTTTCGCAGGCCGGGCCGAACTTCAAGCTGATCGCCAATTTCGGCAACGGCGTGGACCATATCGACGTCGCCACCGCGCTCGCGCGCGGGATCACCGTGACCAACACGCCGGGCGTGCTCACCGAGGACGTCGCCGACATGACCATGGCGCTGATTCTCGCGGTGCCGCGGCGGCTCACGGAAGGCGCGACCGTGCTCACCGGAAGCAGCGAATGGAGCGGCTGGTCGCCGACCTGGATGCTCGGGCACCGCATCTGGGGCAAACGCCTCGGCATCATCGGCATGGGCCGGATCGGCACTGCGGTGGCCAAGCGCGCCAAGGCATTCGGGCTGCAGATTCATTATCACAACCGCCGCCGGGTGGCCGCGGAACTCGAGCAGGCGCTCGAGGCCACCTATTGGGAAAGCCTCGACCAGATGCTCGCGCGCATGGACATCGTCTCGGTGAATTGCCCGCACACGCCGGCGACGTTCCACCTGCTGTCGGCGCGGCGGCTGAAGCTCCTGAAATCCGACGCCTATGTGGTGAACACGGCGCGCGGCGAGATCATCGACGAGAACGCGCTCGTGCGCATGATCGAGGCGGGCGAGCTCGGCGGCGCCGGGCTCGACGTGTTCGAGCGCGAGCCGGCGGTCAATCCGAAGCTCGCCAAGCTCGCGCGCCAGCACAAGGTGGTGCTGCTGCCGCACATGGCATCCTCCACCATCGAGGGCCGCATCGACATGGGCGAGAAGGTGATCGTGAATATCCGCACCTTCATGGACGGCCACCGGCCGCCGGATCGGGTCCTGCCGGCGATGCTGTAACCCTGTCATCCCGGGCGCAGCGCAGCACGCCGGAAGTCAGGGCTACCTGACTTCCGGAACATTTTTGGTAACGCAAGTCGGATATATCCGACTTGCGATGTGATGCGCTGCAGACTCGGGATCGCACGCGGCTCAAGCGATCCCGGCTCTCGGCGCTACGCGCCTCGGCCGGGATGACGGGTCAAGTTTGATGCGCCGACAAATCGCGGATCGTCGGCCGCTTGCCCGATAGCGGGTTGTTCTCGTCCCAGCGATACTCAAGCGTCTCGAAGCGCATCGAGCGCGCGTCGATCATCAGGAGTCGGCCGAGGAGCCCCTCGCCGAAGCCGACGATCAGGCGGATCGCCTCCAACGCGGCAAGCGCACCCGCAACACCGGCGAGCGCGCCCAGAATGCCGGCCTCGGCGCAGGCCGGCACCGTGCCCGGCGGCGGCGGCTCCGGGAACAGGCAGCGATAAGTTGGATTGGGCTTGCCGTCCGTGCCGTGCTCGTGGGCACGGATCGTGGTGAGCGTCGCGTCGAAGGTGCCGAGCGCGGCGGTGACGAGCGGACGCTTGGCGAAAAAGCACGCATCGGAGACGAGATAGCGGGTGGCAAAATTGTCCGAACCGTCGAGCACCACCTCATGGGCCGAGACCAGCTTCAGCGCATTCGACGCGTCGAGCCGGACCGCGTGCGGCTCCACCACGACGTTCGGATTCAAGCGGCGGATCGCGGCTGCGGCACTCTCGGTCTTCATGCGGCCGAGATCGGGCGTCGCATGGATCACCTGCCGCTGCAGGTTGGAGAGCGCGACCTTGTCGTCGTCGACGATGCCGAGCGTGCCGACCCCGGCGGCCGCGAGATAGAGCAGCGCCGGCGAGCCGATGCCGCCCGCGCCCACCACCAGCACGCGCGCGGCCTTCAGGCGTTGCTGGCCGGGCCCGCCCACCTCGCGCAGCACGATGTGGCGGGCATAGCGCTCCAGCTCTTCGGCGGAGAAGGCCATGGCATTGATCCCGGCGACGCCCCACCTTAGAGCAAGTTTCCCGCGCGCAGGAGAGAGGCCGGCGATTGCCGCGGCCGCGCCGGACCGCTAGCAGGAAGCGCCGAACTTAAGAGAGAATCATGCCCCTCAAGGTCGCCATCGTTCCGGTCACGCTGTTCGCCCAGAACTGCTCGATCCTGGTCGAGCAAGCGAGCGGCCGCGCCGCCATCGTCGACCCGGGCGGCGACTTACCGAACATTCGCGCCGCGATCGACGAGCTCAAGGTCACGCCCGAGAAGATCTTCTTGACCCACGGCCACATCGACCATGCAGGCGGGGCGGCGGAGCTGGCTGAGGCGCTCGCGATCCCGGTCGAGGGCCCGGCCGAGGCCGACGCCTTCCTGCTCGCCCGGCTCGCCGAAAGCGGCCGGCAATTCCGCATGGCCGAAGCGCGCGCGGTGACGCCGGACCGCTGGCTCAAGGAGGGCGATACGATCGAGTTCGGCGGAATTGCGCTCGAGGTGCTCGCGGTCCCCGGCCATACGCCCGGACACCTCGTCTTCGTGCACGCGGCGGCGCGGCTGGCGATCGTGGGCGACACCTTGTTTGCGGGTTCGGTCGGCCGGACGGACTTGCCCTATGGCGACCACGCGACGCTGATCCGCGGCATCCAGGAGAAGCTGCTCCCCCTCGGCGATGACTTTACGATCCTACCGGGCCACGGCCCGGCCTCGACCATCGGCGCGGAGCGGCAGAGCAATCCGTTCCTGCGCGCCCCCTCCCATCCCTCCTCCGCTCGCGTGGGAGGGTAAGGTTGGGGGCATGACGAGAGCCATCCGCATCCACCAGAATGGTGGCCCGGAAGTGCTGCGCTGGGAGGAGATCGAGCTCCCGGCTCCGGCCCCCGGCGAGTTACGCATTCGCCACACCGCAATCGGCGTCAATTTTTCCGACGTGAACGTGCGCCGAGGAGGCTTTTATCTGGCCCGACCGCTCAAGTTTCCGGTCGTCCTCGGCAACGAGGCGGCGGGCGTGGTCGAGCGCGTAGGGCCCGGCGCGACGGAATTCAAACCGGGCGACCGCGTCGTCTATGCCGGCATGGAGGGCGGATTCTACGAGGACACCGGCGCCTATGCGGAGGCGCGCAACGTCCCCGGCGCGCGCCTGATCCGGCTGCCGGAGGGGATTTCCGACCGGCAAGCGGCGGCGCTGATGGTCAAGGGCTTAACCGCGTCGCTGATCGTGAACCGGCTGTTCCGGCCGAAAGTCGGCGACCCCATCCTGATCCACGCGGCTGCGAGCGGCGTCGGGCTGATCCTCTGCCAATGGTGCAAGCACCTGGGCGCCACCGTGCTCGGCACCGTGGGCTCGCGCGAGAAGGCGAAGATCGCCGGAGCGCATGGCTGCGACCACGCCATTCTCTATTGCGAGACGGATTTCGTGCCGGCCGTGCGGCGGCTCGTTCCCCCCGGCGTCGCCGCCGTGTTCGACGGCGTCGGCAAGGATACGTTCATGGCCTCGCTCGACTGCGTGCGGCCGTTCGGCATGCTGGTGAATTACGGAAACGCGTCGGGGCCCGTGCCGCCGCTCGATCTCCTGCTATTGGCGAAGAAGGGATCGCTCTCTGTCGCGCGCCCGGCGCTCTCGAGCCTGACCGGCGATACGGCGACCATGCGCGCGGCGGCGGCGGAACTGTTCGAGCTGGTGAAGCGCGGCATTCTCAAGGTCGAGATCGGCGCCACCTATGCGCTCCGCGACGCGGCCAGCGCGCACCGCGATCTCGAGGCGCGCAAGTCGACGGGCTCGATGGTGCTGGTGCCTTGAGCAGGCTGGCCGGCGGCCTCGGTGCGAGGACCGCCGTACAGAGCAATCCGGGGGCGTTTCTTGAAACGAGCTAGGTTTCAGTACAAGCTACTTTTGGTTGTTCGCGACCACGGGGGACGGACTGATGGCGGCCTTGAGCACGGAGGAGGTGCTGCGCGATGAAGCGAACGCGATTCACGGCAAAAAACTCTCCGGCAAGAGCGGCAACGCGCTCTATCGCGCACTCAACGAATTGAACTCCGCGGCGCTGTGCCTGTCCGGCGGCGGCATCCGCAGCGCCTCGTTCGCGCTCGGCGTGATCCAGGCGCTCGCCGTCCATCCGCGCTCCGCGGCCGGCGAGCCGGTGCAGAAGCCGGAGGACTCCCTGCTCGCCAAATTTCATTATCTCTCGACCGTGTCGGGTGGCGGCTATATTGGCAGCTGGCTGACGGCCTGGATAACGCGCGCGGGATTCCCGGCGGTTTGGCGGAACCTGATTGGACGGCCCGACGGCCCCGATATCGAGCCGTCAGCGATCGGCTGGCTGCGCTCCTACAGCAATTACCTCACGCCCAAGCTCGGCATCACGTCTGCCGACGCTTGGGCCGCCGTCGCCATATATATTCGTAACCTGCTCCTCAATTGGCTAGTCCTGCTGCCGGTCCTATGCGTGATCCTCATATCTTTGAAGTTGTTCGCCTTTTCGATCGGCTGGATTGGAAGACTTCCGCCGCTGTGGTGTGAGCCACCCTCCGGCCTGAACAACTCTTTTTATGTTGCGATCGCTGCCGGACTCGCACTGCTGATCGTTTCGCTTAGGTTCACTACGCGGAACCGTCCCACTCGTGGCGCAAGTACCGCCACACAATCAAGGTTCCTGTGGGGTGGTTTGCTCCCGGCCGTCGCCGCTGCTGTTTTCGTCACGATCGCGCTCGCCATTCCATGCGGTTACGTTCATGCGCGCAATCTCTTGTTTCCGAACGGACCTTGGTTGCCTGGCTTTCTTGCGTTTGCGGGTGTCGGCGCTTTGGCGTACGCGGCCGCCTGGCTATTAGCATTACCTCGTCGCCGAAAAGACTCCCTTCGCGATTTGCTAGCCTGGATGATTTCCGGACTGGTCTACGGTTTGATCGTCGTCGCGGGGGTGTGTCTCTATTATCAGAGCTACGGCGTTGGATTCTGGATATTCCGGGCGTCCGAGGTTGTGCTGCTGGTGTTCGGCGTTTCCTGGCTGCTCGCGGCTCAGCTGATCGCAGAGATGATTTTTGTCGGACTGACCAGCTATCAAGAAGGCTCGGATTCCGATCGCGAGTGGCTGGCACGCGCTGCCGGCTGGTACATGGTCGTGGCGCTGGTTTGGTTGGTATTGATGTTTCTGTTCTTCGTCGGCTTGGACTTGACCTTCGCCGTCGGTGAAACGGCCAAGAAATGGCTGGCCGCAGCCGGCGGCGTGTCCGGTCTGATCACCGTGATCCTCGGCGGCGTGTCCGGTCTGATCACCTTGATCCTCGGCAAGAGTTCGCTAACGCTGGCAAAAGGCGCAGCAAAAGGCGCAGCCAAAGGCTGGCTACCGATATCGACAAATGTCGTCCTGGCTATCGCCGCTCCGATCTTTGCCGTTGCACTCACGATTTTTGTTTCAGCCTTGCTGGATCGCGTTCTTCTCGACGAGTCGCTGATCGAGCTGATGGCTGGACGCGTCAAGTTCGACTCGCTGCCCCCGTGGCTGTCCGCTATGAAATATCTTCTCATTGCACTGGTCGGGCTGGTCGTGATCGGAATCATCGCTTCGCGATACGTCAACATCAACCGGTTCTCGCTGCACGCGCTCTATCGCAACCGGTCGATCCGCGCCTTCCTCGGCGCGTCACGGACGGATCGGGAGGCGACGCGTAATCCATTCACCGATTTCGACGTGAGAGATAATCCACGCATACATCAACTCTGGCAGAAGCCGGGCGATTCGACGCAACAACCGGACGCGACTGGCGCCCCGCGAGGTCCGTTTCATATCGTCAATATTGCGCTCAATATCGTGTCTTCGGAAAAATTGGCGTGGCAGGAACGCAAGGCGGAGCCCTTCACCGTCAGCCCGCTCCATTCCGGAAGCAGCTGCGTCGGATTCCGTCGCAGCGAAATCTACGGCGATCCGCAGGGCATCTCGGTCGGTACCGCGATCACCATCTCGGGTGCGGCGGCGAGTCCGAATATGGGTTACCACTCATCTCCGCCCTTGGCGTTGCTGATGACCCTGTTCAATGTGCGGCTCGGATGGTGGCTGGGCAACCCCAAGCAAGAAAATGAGAAAATCTACCGCGCCGAGGGGCCGCGCTGGGCGATTGTGCCGTTGCTCAGCGAGATGTTCGGCTTGACCACGGACGAGGGCAGATACGTCAACCTGTCCGACGGCGGCCATTTCGAGAATCTTGGCCTCTATGAGATGGTGCGTCGTCGTTGCCGCTTCATCTTGGTGAGCGATGCCGGTTGCGATCCAAAATTCGAGTTCGAAGATCTCGGCAATGCTGTGCGCAAGATCGAGATCGATCTGGGAGTAAAAATTTCATTCGCGCAATTGCAGCAACTCAAGACGCTGCGAACGGTCGACGACGAATCGGGAAAAGGATTGCCCTATTACGCCTTGCGCTCGATCGACAATGAGCACATCGGCGACGGCAACGGGGAGAACGGGAAGAAGAACGACGCTCCCTATTACGCCGTCGGCACCATCGAGTATCCGGCGGCCGGCGATGACAAGGACGGGAGCAAGGGCATCATTCTTTACCTAAAGCCGGCGTTTCATGGAACCGAAAGAAACGTCGGCATTCAAAGCTACGCGATGGCCAAGCCCGATTTTCCGCACGAGAACACGGCCGACCAGTGGTTCAGCGAATCGCAGTTCGAAAGCTATCGCGCGCTGGGATTCGAAATCACGAATCATGTGCTGGAAGACATTCGCCGCGCCAACGGTGCACCCGAAGATGCGCCATCGCTCGCTTCGCCCGATGCGATTGCTGAAAAGCTGCGCCAGTCGGGATCGGTCTGGTAATCGCTAAACATCCACGCTCGCCGAGAGCGCGTTCTCCTGGATGAACACGCGCCGCGGCTCGACCACGTCGCCCATGAGCTTCTCGAACAGCTCGCCCGCCTCCACCACCTCGTTGATCTTCACCTGCAGGAGCGAGCGCGCGTTGAAGTCGAGGGTCGTCTCCCAAAGCTGGCCGGGGTTCATCTCGCCGAGGCCCTTGTAGCGCTGGAGCGAGACGCCCTTGCGCCCGGCGCCGGTGACCGCCTCGAACAGGCCCACCGGCCCATAGACCGGCGCCTCCTCGCCCTTGCGCGAGAGCTTGGCGGGCTTGGCGTAGATTTCCTGGAGATCTGCGGCCATGGCGTCGAGCTTGCGTGCGTCGGCGGAGCCGAGAAAAGCCTGATCGACCGCGACGACTTCGAGCACGCCGCGCACGGTGCGGGTGAACTTGAAGCCCTCGGCGTCGCAGGCGCCCTTCCAGCCGCGCTCGGTCTCCTCGGAGAGCGCATCGAGCCGCCGTGCCACGTAAGCCGCGGCAGCTTCGGCCTTTTTCGGATCGGACAGGATCGCGGGCGAGAGTGCGCCGGCGATCGCGATCTGCTCCACCACCGCGCGGTCGTAGCGCGGATGCAGGCCGCGCAGCACCGCGCGGGCGCTCCGCGCCTCTTCCAGAATCGCGGCCAGGTCTCTGCCCGCACGCTCGGCGCCGCTTGCGAGCTTCAGCACCGCGTCTTCTTGCCCCGCGGTCAGCAGGTAGTCGTCGAGCGCGCGCTCGTCTTTCAGGTATTGCTCGGATTTTCCGCGCGTCACCTTGTAGAGCGGCGGCTGCGCGATGAACAAATGTCCGCGTTCGATCAAGTCCTTCATCTGCCGATAGAAAAAAGTGAGCAGGAGCGTGCGGATGTGCGAGCCGTCGACGTCGGCGTCGGTCATGATGATGATCTTGTGGTAGCGCAGCTTGGCAAGATCGAATTCGTCGCTGATGCCGGTGCCGAGCGCGGTGATCAGCGTGCCGATCTCCTGGCTCGAAAGCATCTTGTCGATGCGCGCGCGCTCGACGTTCAGGATCTTCCCGCGCAGCGGCAGCACCGCCTGGAAAGCGCGGTCGCGCGCCTGCTTCGCGGAACCTCCGGCGGAATCGCCCTCGACGATGAAAAGCTCGGATTTCGCCGGATCGCGCTCCTGGCAGTCGGCTAGCTTTCCCGGGAGCGAAGAGATATCGAGCGCGCCCTTCCTACGGGTGAGCTCGCGCGCCTTGCGCGCGGCATCGCGCGCGGCCGCGGCCTCGACCACCTTGGAAACCACCGCCTTGGCCTCGGCCGGATGCTCCTCGAACCAGGCCTCGAGCCCCTCGCCGACCACCGCCTCGACCACCGGCCGTACTTCCGAGGAGACGAGCTTGTCCTTGGTCTGGCTCGAGAATTTCGGGTCGTGGACCTTGATCGAAAGCACCGCGGTGAGGCCCTCGCGGCAATCCTCGCCGGAAAGATCGACCTTCTCCTTCTTGGCGAGCCCGGCCTTCTCGGCATAGCCGATCACCTCGCGCGTCAGTGCGGCGGCAAAGCCGGTGTAGTGGGTGCCGCGGTCGCGCTGGGGGATGTTGTTGGTGAAGCAGAGCACGGTCTCGTGGTAGCTGTCGTTCCACGACAGCGCGCACTCGACCATGATCTTGTCGCGCTCGGCCTTGATCACCACCGGGCTCGGGGTGAGCGACTGCCGGTTGCGGTCGAGATAGCGTGCAAACTCCTCGACGCCGCCTTCGTAGCGCATCTCCTCGACGCGCGGCTCGGGTCCGCGCAGGTCGGCGAGCATCACTTTGACGCCGGAATTCAGGAACGCGAGCTCGCGCAGCCGGTGCTCGAGAGTCGCGAAATCGAACTCGGTCTTGGAGAAGACCTTGCTGCTCGGCGTGAAGGTCACGCGGGTGCCGCGCTTGCCCTTGGCGTCGCCCACGGCCTTCAGCGGCTTTTCCGCGTCGCCGTCGCGGAAACGCATGAAATATTCCTTGCCCTCGCGCCAGATGGTGAGATCGAGCCTGGAGGAAAGCGCGTTCACCACCGACACGCCGACGCCGTGCAGGCCGCCGGAGACTTTGTAGGCACTCTGGTCGAATTTTCCGCCGGCGTGCAGCCGGGTCATGATCACCTCGGCGGCGGAGACCTTTTCTTCCTTGTGGAGGTCGGTCGGAATTCCCCGGCCGTCGTCGATCACGGTGCAGGAGCCGTCGGCGTTGAGCGTCACCTCGAGCGCGGTGGCGTAGCCCGCGAGCGCCTCGTCGATCGCGTTGTCGACGACCTCGTAGACCATGTGGTGGAGGCCGGAGCCGTCGTCGGTGTCGCCGATGTACATGCCCGGCCGCTTGCGCACGGCGTCGAGGCCCTTGAGCACCTGAATCGATTCCGCGCCGTAGGCTTCGGCCGGCTTTTTCGCTGCTTCCTTGCGGGCGGGTTTCGCCATGGGACGGGGCTCGAATCGCGTTTGCTGGCGGGCCGTTTCTAGCCCGCCGGAGAGGTCCGGTGGTGGCCAATTCAAGGCTGGTTTTCTAAAGAAATTCTACCCCGAATGGCCTTATTTCACTTGATCTGTTTCGGCTGTGCAACGACTGCAAACGACCGTTTGCAAAGGGATTTTGGGCGCGTTTTTGCGCGCGATCGCGCGGCCCCCAAATCACCTCCCGGCGCGAGCCGAAAACGGCCCCTCAGGCGAGCGGATCGACCCCTGCGGGCGTCACCTGGAAGCGCTCCGCGCGCTCGGCGAGCGCCGCAAACGCCTCGGGGTCGACGCCGGTCATGAACACCTGGGCGCCCAAGAGCTTCAGCGACTCGAACAAGGCCGCGCGCCGTTCCAGGTCGAGGAACGCCGAGACGTCGTCCAAGAGCACGACCGGTGCCAACCCGTGCATCGTGGTCACGAGCCGCGCGTGCGAGAGCACGAGCCCGACGAGTAGCGCTTTCCGCTCGCCGGTCGAGGCCCGCGCGGCCGCGATCCCCTTGCCCGCGTGCAGGACCAGGAGGTCGGACAGATGCGGCCCCTCGAGCGTGCGACCGGCGGCGCGGTCGCGCGGCCGCGCCTCGCGCAGGATCGCGCGATAGCGGTCCTCGATTTCGATCGCGGGCTCATTCGAAAGCGCCGCCTCCATCCAGCCGTCGAGACCGATCTCGGCGGAGGGAAACAGCGAGGTCGGATCGCGCGTGGCTTCGATCTCCGCTTTCAGCCGGCGCACGCATTCGGCCCGCGCCGCGGCGACCGCGACGCCGAGCTCGGCGACCTCGTGCTCGACCGCATCGAGCCAGCGCGGATCGGGCGAGGCCTCCTCGAGCAGACGGTTGCGCGAGCGCAGCGCGCGCTCGAGCGCAGCGACGCGGCTGCCGTGCTCGGCGTCGATCGCGAGCACCAGCCGGTCGAGGAAACGCCGGCGCTCGGAGGCGGGACCGAGAAAGAGCCCGTCCATCTCGGGCACCAGCCACACGACGCGCAAGTGATCGGCGAAGGCCGAGGCCGAGGCGACCGGCTCGCGGTCGATCCGGCAGCGGCGAAGCGGCTGCACGCCCTCGGCCGGCGGCTCGATCCCGGTGCCGAGCAGGACGTCGCCGAGCGCGCCGGCGACCTCGGCCGCCACCGCCCAGGAGCCGTCGCCTTCGCTGGAAGCGACCTCTTCCAGCGTCGAGCGGCGCAGGCCGCGGCCCGGCGACAGAAACGAGAGCGCCTCCAAGAGATTGGTCTTGCCGGCGCCATTCGGGCCCAGGAACAGCACCGGCCGCGCGCCGAATTTCAGGTCGGCGCGGCGATAGGAGCGGAAGTTCGCAAGCTGCAGCCGATGGACGCGCGCGCGGCGCGCGGCACTCAAGTCGGGCTCGGGCTGTCGCGAAGGGCGGCTCACACCCGCATCGGCATCAGCACATAGATTGCGCCCGCCGTCTCCTTGTCGCGGAGCAGCGTGGGCGAGCCCGGATCGGCGAGCTTGAGCTCGGCCTTCTCGCCCTCGATCTGAGCGGCGATATCGAGGAGGTAGCGGCTGTTGAAGCCGATATCGAGCGCCTCGGCGCCGTAATCGACCTCGAGCTCCTCGGTGGCGCTGCCCGAATCCGGATTGGTCACCGAAAGCGTGAGCTTGCCGTCGCTGAGCGAGAGCTTCACCGCGCGCCCGCGCTCGCTCGAAACCGTCGACACGCGATCCACGGCGGCGGCGAACTCGCCTTTGTCGACCACGAGCGTCTTGTCGTTCCCGAGCGGGATCACGCGGGCATAATCCGGGAAGGTGCCGTCGATCAGTTTCGACGTGAGCACGGTCTTGCCGAGGGTGAAGCGGATCTTGGTGGGCGAGACTTCGGCCGCGACCTCCTCGCCGGCGTCCTCCAGCAGCCGCTGGACCTCGTTCACGGTCTTGCGCGGCACGATCACGCCCGGCATACCGGCAGCGCCCTTGGGCGCGGGGATCTCGACCTGGGCCAGGCGATGGCCGTCGGTCGCGACCGCGCGCAGCTTGGCGCCCTTGTCGTCGATCGCGTGGAGATAGATGCCGTTCAGATAATAGCGCGTCTCCTCGGTCGAGATCGCGAACTGGGTCTTGTCCAGGAGGCGCTTCAAGTCCTTGGCCGCGAGCGTGAAACGATGCGGCAGCTCGCCGGCGGCGAGATCCGGGAAGTCGCCCTCCGGCAGGGTCTGCAAGGTGAAACGGGAGCGGCCGGCACGCACGAGCAGGGTCGCGCGGTCACCCGCGGTCTCGAGTTGCACCTGGGCGCCTTCGGCGAGCTTGAGCACGATGTCATAGAGCATGTGCGCGGGCACGGTGGTGGCGCCCTGGCTCTTCACTTCCGCCGGCACGCTCTCCACGATCTCGAGATCGAGGTCGGTGGCCTTCAGCTCGAGCCCGGCCTTGCCGGCGCGGATCAGCACGTTCGCCAGAATCGGAATCGTGTTCCGGCGCTCGACCACGCGGTGGACGTGGGCGAGCGCCTTGACCAACTCGGAACGCTCCAGCGTGACCTTCATGACGAGGCGATCCGGATGGAAACCCTATGATCCGCGCATTGCACGCGCACCGGACCGGCGACTCTGGCGTTTCGGCACGGCGCGCGCAAGCCTCACTCCTGCAGCAAGCGCTTCAGCACCTCGATCTCCTCGGCCAGCGCCTTGTCGCCCTGCACCAGGCCCTCGATCTTGCGCACCGCATGCAAGACCGTGGTGTGATCGCGCCCGCCGAAACGCCGGCCGATCTCGGGCAGCGAGCGGAGCGTGAGCGTCTTGGCGAGATACATGGCGATCTGGCGCGGCCGCACCACGTTGGCGGTGCGGCGCGAGGACAGCAGGTCCGCGCGCGACACCCCATAGTGCTTGGAGACCACCCGCAATATGTCCTCGACCCGGATGCGGCGGGGATCGGCGGGCCGGACGAGGTCGCGGATTACCTCATCGGCCATCTCGACCGTCACCGGCCGCCCGCTCAGCTGGTTGTGGGCCAGGAGGCGGTTCACGGCGCCGTCGAGGTCGCGGCCGTTCTGGGTCACCTGCCGCGCCACGTGGCTGACCACGGCGGCGGGCACGTCGAAGCCCGGGTGCTCGGCCTTGAGCGCCGCCACGCGGGTTTCGAGAATGCGGAGCCGGAGCTCCTCTTCGAGCGGCGCGATCTCGACTAGGAGCCCGCCGGCGAGGCGCGAGCGCACCCGGTCCTCGAGCATTTCGAGCTCGGCCGGCGCCCGGTCGGCGGCAATCACCACCTGCCGGCCGGCGTCCACCAGCGCGTTCAAGGTGTGACAGAACTCCTGCTGCACGGTCTTGCCCTGCAGGAACTGCAAATCGTCGATGATCAGCGCCTCGATTCCGCGCAGCGCCTCCTTGAAGGCGATCGCCGACTGGTTCTTCAGCGCGGCCACGAAGCCGTACATGAAGCGCTCGGCGGTCAGATACAGGATGCGCCGGCTGCGCGCCTCGGCCGCCCAGGCGATCGCCTGCAGGATGTGGGTCTTCCCGAAGCCGACGCCGGCATGGATGTAGAGCGGGTTGAAGCGGGGTTGCGCCCCGGCCGCGGCCTCGGCGACCTGGCGGGCGGCGGCGTGGGCCAGCGCGTTCGAGCGGCCGACCAGGAAGGTCGCGAAGGTGAGACGCGGATCGAGCGGCGATCCGCTATTGGCGTCGGTGCGGGCGGCGGCGCCGGCCTGGGCCGCCCGCGCGGCGGCTTGGCGCACGGCGGCGAGCGCCGGAGCGGCGACGCTCGCCGGCTTCGGTTCGCCATTCGGCGCGCGGGTGATCGCGGAGCGCACCTGAAGCTCGATCTTCTTCAGATCCGAGATTTCATCGCGCCAGAGCGCAAGCAGACGTTCGGCGTAGTGCGACTGGATCCAGTTGCGAAGGAAGCGGGTCGGAACCGACAGCCGCACGGCTTCCGGGCCGGCGCCGTCGAGCTCCATGCGCGCGAACCAGCTCGAGTAGACGTCCTCGCCGACCTCGGCGCGCAGGCGACGGCGCACGCGATCCCAGTGACCGGCGTCCTGATCGCCGCCGCCGGGCTCTTTGGGATCGCGTGACGACATCGCGGTGAAATCCTGGTTCCGGCGAAAAGGATCGATGCGGCTGAAACGCGCACTTCACAGGAGGGCAGACGGGCGGCGCGCCACCGCGATACGCGCGGGCGTCGCCCCAATTCGATGAATTACTGGAAAGTGCCGGTCAGAGGATCAGGACGCGGGGGCGCCTTGGCGGACCGAGAGCCAAGCCGCATCGGAAAAAAGTGCCAATCGTGGTGGCGTCCGCAACCGCGCAGGCATCGCGCCGCGCCGGTGGCGACTGCCGATCCGCAGCGTCGAGGACGCTCGCGGAACCCAGTTCCCGTCCGTAACCCATTGCCGCCCCATTTCACCGCCCGATGGCCCGGGCGGAAATCTTGTTTCTTGTTCGCCGGGATCGCTTCGCGGACAAAACCCCGCGAGCGGTCGACGCACGCCTGCTACCCCCGGCTGCCCGAGACGAACGCCGAACCTCCGGCACCATCCGACCTCGACGCACCGGCGATCCGACCGAATTCGATCATGGTTCGCTCCGACTCTTCGATGACGAGTGAGAACCTGGAGCAACTGCCGCAGACCCTTCGAGCGAGGCCCGAAGAGCATTCAAACGATAGACACACTCGCCTAGCCCGCGCAATGGGGAGAGCGTCGGAAATCGTTGCGGCGAGCGGGCTCGAGGTCGGTTCGCGGCAGTGCGCGGCGGCCGAGGACTCGAACAAAGCTCTGAGGTCATTCGGAGAATCTGCGCGAGCGGCGCGCGCGGTGCAGAAACCACGCGCCCGATCAATTTTTTCTTCGCGGCGCGCGGTCAACGCCCGATGCCGAGCGGAATCGACGCGACGCGCGTCGCCTTGGAGCCAAGTTTCTGCCGGCGCTCGGAATTTTCTGCGTGCGAATTTTCGCGCCGGCGATCGGCCGCGCCCGCACCGTTCCGCTGCCGCGAGCCGGATCGCCGCCATGGTCGGCTGCGGCTGAAAATTTCCCGGGGCCAAACGAAAATCCGGCCAGCGGCCGGATTCCCACGCGCCAACGCTGCGAAATCGGCGATCAGCCGCCGAGCTTGCGCACGCGCTGGCTCAAGCGCGAAACTTTGCGCGAGGCGGCATTGCGATGCATGATACCGATGCGCGCCGCGCGCATGATTACCGGCTCGGCGGCGGCGAACGCCTCGCGCGCCTTCTTGGCGTCGCCCGCGGCGATCGCCTCCTCCACCCGGCGCACCGCGCTGCGCATGCGCGTCCGGCGCGCCGTATTGACCGCGGTCCGATGCGCGATCTTGCGCGCGGCCTTCCGGGCCGAAGAGGTGTTCGCCATTCCCGCACTTTCCGCGTTCGGGCAACGCGCCCGCGTCACCGAAACCTGATTCCACGAGGGAAGACGCGGCGGCCGGAAGGCCGCCGCGACGGCGCGGACCATAGTCGGCGCCCCCGCCCCCGTCAACGGCGCCAATTCGCCTCAGCGGTGCTTGAAGTCGGGCGTGCGCTTCTCGACGAAGGCGGCCATGCCCTCCTTCTGGTCGGCGGTGGCGAACATGGAATGGAACAGCCGCCGCTCGAAGCGCACCCCCTCGGCGAGCGAAATCTCGTAGGCCCGGTTGATGCTCTCCTTCGCCATCATCACGATCGGCCGCGACATGCTGGCAATGGTGTCGGCGATTTTCAGCGCCTCCTCCATGAGCTTGGCCGCGGGCACCACGCGGGCGACGAGACCGGAGCGCTCGGCCTCCTCGACGCCCATCATCCGGCCGGTGAGGCAGAGGTCCATGGCCTTGGCCTTGCCGACGATGCGCGGCAGGCGCTGGGTGCCGCCGATCCCGGGCATGACCCCGAGCTTGATCTCGGGCTGCCCGAACTGGGCATTGTCGGCGGCGATCACGAGATCGCACATCATGGCGAGCTCGCAGCCGCCGCCGAGCGCATAGCCGGCGACCGCGGCAATGAGCGGCTTGCGCAGCCGGCCGATGCGGTCGGCCGAGGAGAAGAAGTCCTCAAGATAAGTGCCGGGGTAAGAACGGTTCTGCATCTCCTTGATGTCGGCGCCGGCGGCGAAGGCCTTGTCGGAGCCGGTGAGCAGCATGCAGCCGATCGCGGGGTCGGCGTCGAAGGCCTCGAGCGCCGCGATCAGCTCGGCGAGCAGCGCCTGATTGAGCGCGTTCAGCGCTTTCGGCCGGTTGAAGGTGACCACGCCGACGCGGCCGCGCGTCTCGGCCAGGATGTGCTCGTAAGCCATGGGACCGTCCTCCCGCTGCCTAGCTAAAGGAGAGGTCCGGGCGGCGCAACGTTCAGCGCTGGCAGACCGGACAATAGAAGGTGGAGCGGCCGGTCTGCACCAGGCGGCGGATGCGGCCCTTGCAACGAGGCCGCGGGCAGTTCTCGCCCGCACGGTCATAGACCCGGAAGCGGTGCTGGAATTCGCCGAGCTCGCCGTCGGCTCGCACGTAATCGCGCAAAGTGGAGCCGCCGGCCTCAATGGCCTCGGCGAGCACCGCCTTGATCGCCTTGACCAGCGCCTTGGCGGCGCCGGTCGGCGCCCCGGCGCGCGCGGCGAGCACCGAAGCGCGCCGGCGCGGGGAAAGTCGGGCGCGGTGCAGCGCCTCGCACACATATATATTGCCCAAGCCCGCCACCACCCGCTGGTCGGACAGCGCGGCCTTGAGGCTGGTTTTCTTGGCCCAACATGCGCGCGCGAGCGTTCTCGCATCGAACGCCGCGTCCAGCGGCTCGGGCCCAAGCGCTTGAAAGAGCTTGTGGCGCTCAAGCTCGCTCGCCCGCACCAGGAGCATCGCGCCAAAACGGCGCGGATCGTTGAAAATGACGGTCGCGCCCGAGGAGAGCTCGAACACGATGTGATCGTGGGCGTCGTGCTTCGAGCGCGGCATGAGGAATTCGCCGGGTGTCCGCGCGCCGCCCGCATGCGAGATGCGGAACGAGCCCGACATGCCGAGATGCATCACCAGCACCTCGCCGTCGTCGAGCTCGGCCAGGAGATATTTCGCGCGCCGGCCGAGGCGCTCGATGCGGCGCCCGGCGAGCCGCTCGGCGAAGTTCGCCGGCAGCGGCCAGCGTAAGTCAGCGCGCCGCGCCTCGACCCGCTCAATGGTGGCGCCCAGCATCACCGGCGCGAGGCCGCGCCGCACGGTTTCGACTTCGGGAAGCTCGGGCACGTTTACCCTCCCCCGCATCGGGGGCGACGGTGATAGCCTCTCGCCGGTCCGCGCGCTATGGTCCACGCCGATCGAGAGAGCGATGTCAGACACCACCCATTTCGGCTTCAAGAGCGTGCCGCTCGAAGACAAGCAGCGGCGCGTGGACGACGTGTTCGACAAGGTGGCGCGCCGCTACGACCTGATGAACGACCTGATGTCGGGCGGCCTGCACCGGCAATGGAAGGACGCGCTGGTCGCCAAGCTCAGGCCGCCGAAGACGCGCGCCTTCGACCTCCTCGACGTCGCCGGCGGCACCGGCGATATCGCGTTCCGCGCCGTTGCGGCCGGGGGCCCGCGCACGCATGCGATCGTGGCCGACATCAACGGCGATATGCTCAGCGTAGGCCGCGCCCGCGCCGCGCAACGCAGCCTTACCGCCCGGGTCGAGTTCGTCGAGGCCAATGCCGAGGCGCTGCCGTTCGCCGACCGGCGCTTCGATGCCGTCACCATCGCGTTCGGCATCCGCAACGTGCCGCGGATCGAGGCGGCGCTCGGCGAGATGTTCCGGGTATTGAAGCGCGGCGGCCGCTTCCTGTGCCTCGAATTCTCGCACGTCGACGTGCCGGGACTCGACGCGCTCTACCAGGCCTATTCGTTCCGGGTGATCCCCGAGCTCGGCCGGGCCGTGGTCGGCGACGCCGAGCCCTATCGGTATCTGGTGGAGTCGATCCGCCGCTTCCCCGAGCGCGAGGCCTTCGCCGGGCTGATGCGCAACGCCGGTTTCGCGCGGGTTAGCGCGACCCCGATTTCCGGCGGCATCGTCGCGCTCCATTCCGGCTGGCGGCTCTGAGGCGCCCTTGCTCGCCGCGATCGTGCATCTTTCGCGCCTGACCCGCGCCGGTTTCGTGCTCACGCGCGAGGGCGTGCTGGCGCTGGTGGACCCGGCAACGCTGCCCGCCGGCGCACGGCTGCTCGTGCGCGCGGCCCGCCTTATCGAGCGGCGCAATCCCGGCGGCGGCGCGGTGCGGCTCGCCGCGGCGCTGACGCGGCTCGGGCCCACCTACGTCAAGCTCGGCCAGTTCCTCGCCACCCGCCCGGACGTCGTCGGCGTCGTCATCGCCCGCGACCTCGAGACGCTGCAAGACAAGATGGCGCCGTTCCCGCAAAGCGAAGCCGAGGCCGCGATCGTCGAGGCGCTCGGCAAGCCGATGGCGGAGCTCTACGCCTCGTTCGGCACCGCGGTCGCCGCCGCCTCGATCGCGCAAGTGCATCGCGCCGAGGTGGGCGGAGCGGAGGGCGCGCGCGCGGTCGCGGTCAAAGTGCTGCGGCCCGCGATCGAGCCGCGCTTCCAGCGCGACCTCGATACGTTCTTCTTCGCCGCGCGGCTGGCCGAGCGGCACTCGGCCGAAGCGCGGCGGCTCAGGCAGGTGAGCGCGGTCGCGACGTTCGCGCGCGCGGTCGCGATCGAGTTGGACCTCCGGCTCGAGGGCGCGGCCTTCGCCGAGCTCGCCGAGAACACCAGGAACGACCCGGATTTCCGCGTGCCGTCCGTGGACTGGGAACGCACCGCGCGACGCGTGCTCACCACCGAATGGGTCGACGGCATCCCGCTTTCGGACCGCGACGCGCTCATCCGCGCCGGGCACGACCCGGTCAAGCTCGCGCGCACGCTGATCCAGAATTTCCTGCGCCAGGCGATCCGCGACGGCTTCTTCCATGCCGACCTGCACCCGGGAAATCTGTTCGTCGACGCGGAAGGCCGGCTGGTGGCGGTCGATTGCGGGATCATGGGCCGGCTCGGGCCCAAGGAGCAGAAGTTCCTCGCCGAAATCCTGTTCGGTTTCATCACCCGCGACTGGCGGCGCACCGCCGAGATTCATTTCGAGGCCGGCTACGTGCCGCCGCAACATTCGATCGAGGACTTCGCCCAAGCGATCCGCGCCATCGGCGAGCCGATCCACGACCGCCGCGCCGACGAGATCTCGATGGCGAAGTTGCTCACGCTCCTGTTTGAGGTGACCGCGCTGTTCGACATGCAGACGCGGCCGGAGCTTCTGCTCCTGCAGAAGACCATGGTGGTGGCCGAAGGCGTCGCGCGCAGCCTCGACCCCAAGCTCGACATGTGGGCGGTCTCGGAGCCGGTGGTGCGCGAATGGGTCGAGCGCCATCTCGGGCCGGTGGGCCGGATCGAGGAGGCGGCGGCCGAGCTCGGCGGTATCGGACGGCTGATCGGGAACGCGCCGGCCTTGCTCACGCGCGCGGCGTCAACGCTCGAGCGCTTCGACGAGCAGACCAAGGACGGCCTGGTGCTGGCGCCGAAAACGGTCGAGGCCATCGGCCGCGCCGAGGCCAAGCACTGGCGCTGGACCGCGTTCGCGCTCTGGGTGATCGCGGGCCTGGTCGCGATCTGGCTGTTCCGTTGAGCGTTAAGCATAGAAGCGGTTCGCACGGCCTGCGCGCGGGCCAAGCCATTGGCGCGCCCGCCGGTAAATGCAATAATTGTACAGCTAAGTTCTGAGTTTTAGCGGGCGCGCCCGCGAGGCCCACCTCTAAAGGCTCTTTAGTCTCCGGCTCCCATCATGTCCCTTCAGGGCAAGCGTATCCTGCTCGTGATCGGCGGCGGCATCGCCGCCTATAAATGCCTCGATCTAATCCGTCGCTTACGCGAGCGCGGCGCGCGCGTGCGGGTGGTGATGACGCGGGCGGCGCAGGAATTCGTGACGCCGCTCTCGGTCAGCGCGCTCGCCGGCGAACGCGCGCACAACGATCTCTTCGATCCGGCGAGCGAGTTCGACGTCGGCCATATCCGGCTCGCGCGCGAGACCGATCTCGTGGTGGTGGCGCCGGCGACCGCCGACCTCATGGCCAAGATGGCGCAGGGCGTGGCCAACGATCTCGCCACCACCGTTCTTCTGGCGACCGACAAGAAGATCCTGCTGGCGCCGGCCATGAACCCGCAGATGTGGGCGCATCCGGCGACGCGGCGAAACCACGCGCGACTCATTTCCGACGGCTGCCTGTTCGTCGGCCCGAATGCGGGCGAGATGGCGGAAGCGGGCGAAGCCGGCCTCGGCCGCATGGCCGAGCCCCTGGAGATCGCCGCCGCGATCGAGGACGCGCTTTCGGCCGAGCCCGAGCGCACGGCGCTGCAGGGCCGGCGCCTGCTCGTGACCTCGGGGCCGACGCTCGAGCCGATCGATCCGGTGCGCTTTCTCTCGAACCGCTCCTCGGGCCGGCAGGGTCATGCGGTCGCGTACGCGGCCGCGCGCGCCGGCGCGGATGTGATCCTGGTGTCCGGTCCGGTCGCGATCTCCGACCCGATCGGCGTCAGGACCACCCATGTCGAGACCGCGCGCGAAATGCTCACAGCCGCCGAAGCGGCGCTGCCGGTCGACGCCGCGGTCTGCGTCGCCGCGGTCGCCGATTGGCGGGCCGATCACCAAGCCAGCGAGAAGCTGAAGAAGCAGAAGGGCAAGCCGCCGGCGCTCGCGCTGGTCGAGAACCCGGACGTGCTCGCGCGCATCGCCCATCACGCGCGCCGGCCGAAGCTCGTGGTCGGCTTCGCGGCCGAAACCGAGAACTTGATTGAGAACGCGCGTGAAAAGCTCGCGCGCAAGGGCTGCGACTGGATCGTGGCGAACGACGTCTCGGCCGAAACCGGCGTGCTCGGCGGCCTGGCAAACCAGATTCACTTGGTGACCCGGAAGGGCGTCGAAGCCTGGCCGCTACAAAGCAAGGAAGTGGTCGCGGGCGTCCTGGTGAAGCGGATTGCCGACGCGCTCAAGGCGGGGGTGAACGCGTGAGCACGCTCTCGGTTCCGTTCCAGCGGCTGCCGCACGCGCGCGGCCTGCCCGCGCCCGCCTATGCCAGCGAAGGCGCGGCCGGGCTCGATCTCGCCGCCGCAGTGCCCGAGGACCATCCAGTGCAGCTCGCGCCGGGCGGCTGGGCCGCAATTCCGACCGGCCTCGTGTTCGCGATCCCGCCGGGCTTCGAGGGCCAGGTGCGGCCGCGCTCGGGGCTCGCGCTCGGCAAGGCGGTGACCGTCTTGAACGCCCCCGGCACCGTCGACTCGGACTATCGCGGCGAGGTGCGGGTGTTGCTGATCAACCATGGCCCGGAGCCGTTTTCGGTGACCCGGGGCCTGCGCATCGCCCAGATTGTGATCGCGCCGATCGCGCGCGCGACGCTGGCCGAAGTCAAAGAGCTGCCCGCCACCGCCCGGGCCGAGGGCGGCTTCGGCTCGACCGGGCTCGAGAGCCGAGCGGCGAACGGGTAGGCCATGGCGCGGCTCTCCCAGAAAAGCCTGCTCGCGGTCGCCGCCGTGATCGAAATCGCGATCCATGCGCGCGGCCAGCCGGTGGCGGCCAAGGCGCTCGCCGAGCGCCACAAGCTGCCGCCGCGGCATCTGGAGCCGGTATTGCAGGCGCTGGTGCACGCAGGCGTGCTCAAGGGCGTGCGCGGCCCGCGCGGCGGCTACGAGCTCGCACGCGAGCGGCGGCGGATTTCCGTGGCCGAGATCGTGCGCGTGGCGGAAGCGACCGCCGCGGCCGAGGCGGGCGCCACCCCGGCGCTGGTCGCGCGCGTGGTGGGCCCCGCGATCGCGCACGCGGAGAAGGCGTTCGAGAGCGCGCTCGCGACCGTGACGATCGAGAGCCTGTGTCAGGAGGCGGAGAAGCACGGGCTGGTGGAGGCAGAGGTCGCCGCCGATTTCAACATCTAGCGTCGGTTATTTATGGAAATCTCGACACTTATCGCGTGAATATGCTAGGGGCTCGCTAGAACTTCCGCCTATCTTCAGAAAAACCGAGACGCTGCAATGGCCGAACCGCTGCGCCGACCCATGAAGGAAGCCGCCCCGGCGCACGCGCCGGGCCGCGGCCGCATCTTCAACTCGATCACCGACACGATCGGCGACACGCCGCTGGTGCGCCTCAACCGGCTGCCGCAGATGCGCGGGGTCAAGGCCCAGATCCTCGCCAAGCTCGAGTTCTTCAATCCGGTCGGCAGCGTCAAGGACCGGATCGGCGTTTCCATGGTCGACGCGCTCGAGGCCGCGGGCGAGATCAACCCGGACACGGTGCTGGTCGAGCCGACCTCGGGCAATACCGGCATTGCGCTCGCCTTCGTCGCTGCCGCGCGCGGCTATCGGCTGATCCTCGTCATGCCCGAGACCATGTCGCTAGAACGGCGCAAGATGCTGGCGTTGCTCGGCGCCGAGCTCGTGCTCACCGAGGGGCCGAAGGGCATGAAAGGCGCCGTCGCCAAGGCCGAGGAGCTCCTGCGCGAGATCCCGAACTCGGTGATGCCGCAGCAGTTCCGCAACCCGGCGAACCCTGAGATCCATCGCCGCACCACCGCCGAGGAGATCTGGAACGACACCGGCGGCGCGGTCGACGTGATCGTGGCCGGCGTCGGCACCGGCGGCACCATCACCGGCGTCGGCCAGGTGCTGAAACCGCGCAAGCCCTCGCTCCGCATCGTCGCGGTCGAGCCCGAGGACAGCCCGGTGCTCTCCGGCGGCCCGGCCGGGCCGCACAAAATCCAGGGCATCGGCGCCGGCTTCATCCCGGAGGTACTCGACCGCTCGGTGGTGGACGAGGTCGTCACCGTCGGCAACCAGACCGCCTTCGACACCGCGCGCGCGGTGGCGCGCTACGAGGGAATCCCGGTCGGCATTTCCTCGGGCGCCGCGATCGCCGCCGCCTTCGAGGTCGGCGGCCGCCCCGAATACGCGGGCAAGACCGTGGTCGTGGTGGTGCCTTCGTTCGCCGAGCGCTATCTCTCGACCGCCCTGTTCGAGGGCCTTTGACGCGTTAATCCCGTTCCGGCCCCTCTTCTGCCGCGACTCCGCTCGGGGTTAGAGTGGACCGATTCGCGGACTTCGCGGGGGCAGAAGCGGGTCTTTCAATATGCCGGAAGCGGCCGGAACGGGCGCGGACCGCGGCGTAAGACGGCGCCTCGGTGCCGCATCGGCGTTGCTGCCGGCCGCCCTCCTCGCCGCGACCCCGGCCGCGGCGCAGGCGCCGCTCAGCGCCGTGTTCGAGGCGCTTGCCGGCCTCGAGCGCCATGACATCGTGTCGCTCGCCCTCACCCTCGGCATTCTGGTGTTCGCGGTCGTCGTCGCGATCGCCTATGTACGCGCCCGCGCCCGCGCCGCCGCCGTCCAGAATCGCGCGCGTAGCGAGATCGCGCGCCTCTCCGACGACCTCGACCGGGCGCGAGCGATCCTCCTGTCGGAGGGGCAGGTGGTCGTGACCTGGCGCGATGCCATGGCCGACCCGGCGATCATGGGCGACACTGCGGCGCTCATCGGCAGCGCTCCGCCGCTCCGGCTGCTCGCGTTCGGCACCTGGCTCGAGCCCGAGGCCGCGCGCGACGTGGAGGCCGCAGTGGAGGCCTTGCGCAAGCGCGGCGAGGCCTTCGCGCTCGCCCTCCGCACCACCCGCGGCCGCCACGTGGAAGCAACGGGTAAGCCGATCGCCGGCGCCGCCGTCGTGCGCTTGCGCGAGCTCTCCGGCGCGCAGCTCGATCGCGCGGCGCTTGCCGAGCGGCAGAAAGCACTCGAGCACGATGTCGAGCGGATGCGGACGCTGCTCACCGCGATCCCGACGCCGGTCTGGCTGCGCGACGCCAACGGGCGCCTCGCCTTTGCCAACAACGCCTATGCGGCGGCGGTCGAGGCGCGCAACGCCGAGGACGCGACCGCGCGCGGGCTCGAGCTCCTCGATCGCGCCGCGCGCGAGGAGGCGGTCCGCGCGCGCGCCGAGGAGCGGCCGTTCGCCAAGCGCGTGGCGGCCATCGTTGCCGGCGAGCGCCGCGTACTCGACGTGACCGAGATCGCGGGTCCGCGCGGCGCCGCCGGCATCGCGTTCGACGCGAGCGAGACCGAATCACTTCGCGCCGAGCTCGCGCGCATCGTCGCCGCGCACCGCTGCACCCTCGACCAACTTGCCACGGCGGTCGCGATCTTCGGCGCCGACGAACGACTGGTATTCCACAACGCCGCCTATCGCGCGCTGTTCCAGCTCGATCCCGTCTTTCTCGACGAGCGGCCCACGGATTCCGCGATTCTCGACCGCCTGCGCGCCGAGCGCCGCTTGCCGGAGCAGGCCGACTACCGCGCCTGGAAACAGGGACTGCACGAAGCCTACCGGGCGCTCGAGCCCAAGGAGCACCGCTGGTATCTGCCGGGCGGGCGCACGCTCCGGGTCGTCACCAACCCGAACCCCGAGGGCGGGATCACCTATCTGTTCGACGACATCAGCGAGCGCATCGAGCTCGAAAGCCGCTACAACGCGCTCAATCGAACGCAGAGCGAGACGCTCGACGCGCTGACCGAGGCGGTGGCCGTGTTCGGCAGCGACGGCCGGCTCAAGCTCTACAATCCCGTCTTCGCGCGCATGTGGAAGCTCTCCCCGCAGGCGCTCGCGACCAAGCCGCACATCGAGACGGTGGCGAACTGGTGCCGGCCGCTGGTCGGCGCGGATGCGGGCGGCGACGAGGTGTTCGGCGCGATCAAGCGCGCGGTCACGAGTTTCGAGCACCGCAGCCCGGTCGGGCGGCGGCTCGAGCGCGCGGACGCAAGCGTGCTCGACTGCGCGGCATTGCCGCTCCCCGATGGCGGCACGCTCGTCACCTTCCGCGACGTCACCGACAGCGTCCATGTCGAGCGCGCGCTGATCGAGCGCAACGAAGCGCTGCTCGCGGCCGACGCGCTCAAGAACGCGTTCGTGCACCACGTATCCTACGAACTGCGTTCGCCGCTCACCACCATCATCGGCTTCGCGCAGCTGCTCGACGATCCGGCGATCGGCGCGCTCAACAAGAAGCAGCACGAATACGTCGGCCACATCACCGAATCGAGCGCGGCGCTGCTGGCCATCATCAACGACATCCTCGACCTCGCCACCGTCGATGCCGGCGCGATGCAGCTCGACCTTGCCGAGGTCGACGCGCGCGAAACCATGGAAGCCGCGGCCGAAGGCGTGCGCGACCGCCTGGCCGAGCAGAACATCAAGCTCGAGATCCGGACCCGGCCCGACATCGGTAACTTCCGCGCCGACGAAAAGCGCGTGCGCCAGATCCTGTTCAATCTACTTTCCAACGCCATCGGCTTCTCGCCGCCGGGCGAAACCGTGGCGTTGTCGGCCGAGCGGCGCGACGGCGCCGTAATCTTCCGCGTCGCTGATAAGGGCCCCGGCGTGCCGCCCGAGATCAAGGAGCGCGTGTTCGAACGTTTCGAGAGCCACACGCGCGGCTCCAAGCACCGCGGGCCCGGCCTCGGCCTTTCGATCGTGCGCTCGTTCGTGGCGCTGCACGGCGGCAGCGTTTCGATCGACAACGCGCCCGGCGGGGGTACCGTCGTCACCTGCATTTTCCCGCCCGCAGCCGCCGCCGATCCCAAGGCCGCCGAATAGACCATGTTGAACGTCACCACGCCGCACAAGACCTGGGACGTGGTGCTGCCCGACGAGGGCGCCACCGAACGGCTGGCGATGGATCTTGCGGTCGCGCTCGAGCCCGGCGACGTGGTCACGCTCTCCGGCGACCTCGGCGCCGGCAAGACCACGCTCGCGCGCGCGGTGATCCGCTATCTCGCCGGCGATGCGCAGCTCGATGTACCGAGCCCGACCTTCACGCTCATGCAGACCTACGACCTGCCGGCGTTCGCCATCGTGCATGCGGACCTCTACCGGGTGAAAACGCTGGCCGAACTCGCCGAACTCGGCTGGGACGAGGCCGCCGTGGATGCGGTCTTGTTGGTGGAATGGCCGGAGCGTGCGGGCACGCTGATCCAGGCCGACCGGCTCGACCTCGCGCTTTCGATCGCGTCCGATCTGGGCCCCGGCCATCGCCGCGTCCGGCTCACCGGCTTCGGCGCCTGGGCGCCGCGGCTCGAGCGCCTGCGCGCCGCGCGCGCGCTGATCGACGCGGCCGGCTTCGGTCCGGCGCGGCGGCGGCGCATCCAGGGCGACGCCTCGACCCGCATCTACGAGCGCCTGGCGCTTTCAGGCACCAGCGTCATTCTGATGAATGCGCCGCCGCGCGCCGATGGCCCGCCGGTGAAGAACGGCCAACCCTACAGCACGATCGCGCACCTTGCCGAAACCATGCGCCCCTTTGTTGCGATCGCCCGCCATTTGCGCGAGCACGGCTTCAGCACGCCCGAGATCATCGCCGCCGACATCGACAGCGGGCTGTTGATCATCGAGGACTTCGGCAACAAGGGAATCGTCGCCGGCGACCCGCCGCAGCCGATCGAGGAACGCTACATGGCCGCGATCGACGTGCTGATCGCGCTGCACAGGCTGGAGCTGCCGCCGAAGCTGCCGGTGGCGCCGCGCATCGATTACCAGTTTCCGACTTATGACCTCGATGCCTACCTGATCGAACTCGAGTTGCTGCTCGACTGGTATCTGCCGTACCGGAACACGCCGGTCATGGCCGATGCGCGCGCCGAGTTCGAAATGCTCTGGCGCGCGGCGCTTGAGGAGCTGATCGCCGCGCCCAGCACCTGGGTGTTGCGCGACTTCCATTCGCCCAATCTCCTGTGGCTTCCGGAGCGCGAGGACTTCGCGCGCATCGGCATCCTCGATTTCCAGGACGCGGTGCTGGGCCCGCATGCCTATGACGTGGCTTCGCTCGCCATGGATGCGCGCGCCGACGTGTCGGAAGACCTCGAGCTCGCGCTGTTGTCGCGCTACGCCATCGGCCGCGGAGAATACGACCCGGCGTTCGACCCCGGCACGTTTGCGCTGCATTACGTGACGCTCGGCGCCCAGCGCTCGACCAAGATTCTCGGCATCTTCGCCCGGCTCGACCGGCGCGACGGCAAGCCCCAATATCTCAAGCACCTGCCGCGGGTCTGGAACTATCTTTCGCGCGCGCTCGCACATCCCTCGCTCGCTGACCTCAGGACATGGTACGAGACGCACGTGCCGCCGCCGGCCTGACCGCCGACTGAATAGAGCCCGCACCTACCGTGACCGCTTCCGCCCGCCAAGGAGTGCCCGCGACCGCCATGGTGCTGGCGGCCGGCCTCGGCGTGCGCATGCGGCCGTTGAGCGAGACCACGCCGAAGCCGCTGATCCAGGTCGCGGGCAAGGCGCTGATCGATCATGTGCTCGATCGCCTGGCCGAGGCCGGGGTCGAGACCGCAGTCGTCAACCTGCATCACCGCGCCGAGGCGATCGAGGCGCACTTGCAGGCGCGAGAGCGGCCGAAGATCGTGATCTCGGACGAGCGCGAAGAGCTTCTGGATACCGGCGGCGCTATCGTCAAGGCCTTGCCACATTTAAGAAAAATGCCGTTCCTGCTGATGAATTCCGACAGCCTGTGGCTCGAGGGCGCCGCCCCCAATCTCCCCCGCCTCGGCCGCGCGTTCGACGACCGCCGCATGGATGCGCTGCTCCTGCTCGCGCCAGCGGCCGGCGCGGCCGGCTATCAGGGCCGCGGCGACTACGCGATGGATGCGGAAGGTGGGCTCCGCCGCCGCGGCGAGCAGGAGGTTGCCCCCTTCGTCTATGCCGGGGCGGCCGTGCTCTCGCCGCGGCTTTTTGACGGCGCGCCGGCCGGCGCCTTCCGGCTCACGCATCTGTTCGATCGGGCCGAGGCGAAGGGGCGGCTGTTCGGGCTTCGCCTCGAAGGCGTCTGGATGCACGTAGGCAGCCTCGAGGCGGTCGCGGCCGCGGAAGCAGCGATCCGCCGCGCCGGGGCTTGAACGATGGCGTCGCGCCCGCGCGTTTTCACGATTCCTGCCTCGGCACCGTTTCTGCCCACGCTGGTCGATGCATTGCTCGACGGCCGGCTGGTGCCCGGCTACGCGCCGCGCCTCGATCCGCGCACGCTCGCGGCGGCCACGATTTATCTGCCGACCCGCCGCGCGGCGCGCGCGCTTGGGCTCGCGATCCTCGATGCGCTGAAGCAGGATGCGGCGCTGCTCCCGCGGGTGGTTCCCCTCGGGGACGTGGACGAGGACGCGCTTGCCTTTCAGGATGGAGCTTCCGATTTGGCGTTGCCGCCGGCGATCGAGCCAGCGCGGCGACGGCTGGTGCTCGCCAGGCTGATCCAGAAATTCGCCGAGGTGCTGCCGGGCGCGACCGGCGACCGCCTGCCGTTGGTCGCGACTTCGCCGGCCGCGGCAATCGCGCTCGCCGAT
Organism: Hyphomicrobiales bacterium; assembly: GCA_023269635.1. Lineage (GTDB taxonomy): Bacteria > Pseudomonadota > Alphaproteobacteria > Rhizobiales > Xanthobacteraceae > JAHFPN01. The sequence continues at coordinate 37,779 of JAHFPN010000008.1, forward strand.
GAGCTCGCACGCCTGTTCGACGATCTTACCTTTGCCGGCCTTAAGCTCGAGGCGCTCAAGGACGCGGTCCTGCCTGAGCTCGATTCCTATTGGCGGCTGTCGTTCGATTTTCTCGCGATCGCACACAAGGCCTGGAGCGACCATCTGGTCGAGGATCACCGCATGGACGCGACGGCGCGGCGCGACCGGATGCTCGCGCGCGAGGCCGAGCGGCTCGGCCGCGACGCGCCGGGTCCGATCATCGCCGCGGGCTCGACCGGCACGCTGCCCGCGGTCGCGGAACTTCTTGCCGCGATCGCGCGCCGGACGGACGGCGCCGTGGTGCTGCCCGGCCTCGACCAGACGCTTGATGAGGGCTCGTTCGCGCTGATCGCGGGCGGCAAGATCGGCGACAGCGAGATCGAGCCGTCGCCCGGTCATTCCCAGTTCGGACTGAAGCGGCTGCTCAGCAGGCTCGAGATCAGCCGCGACGAAGTCGTGGCGCTGGTCCCGCCGGGGCTGCCCGCCCGCGAGCGATTTCTTTCCGAGGCGTTCCGGCCGGCGGCCACCACCGAGCAATGGGCGACGCGGCCGGAGCGCCTGTCGGAAGCCGAAATCGACGAGGCATTGCAAGGGGTTGCGGTGATCGAGGCGACCGATCCGCGCGCCGAGGCGCTGGCCATCGCCGTTTGTCTGCGCGAGGCGCTGGAGCATCCAAACAAGCGCGCGGCGCTCATCACTCCCGACCGGGCGCTCGCCCGCCGCGTGGGCGCCGAGCTGCTGCGCTGGGGCATCGCGGTCGAGGATTCCGCCGGCGTGCCCTTGATCGAAACCGAGGCCGGCCGTTTCGCGCGGCTCGTGGCCGAGGCCGCGGCCGAACGGCTGGCGCCGGTGCCGCTTCTCGCCGTCCTGCGCCATCCACTGGCCGATTTCGGCGCGACCCAGGAGACCATCGATCTCTTCGAGATCGCGGCACTGCGTGGGCCGCGGCCGGCACCCGGCGCGGGGCTCGTGCACGCGATCGAGGATGCGCGCAAGGCCAAACTTCACGCGCGCGACCCGAGGAGCCGTCTCGCGCCGACGGATTGGGACACGGCGCTCGAGCTTGCACGCCGGATCGTCGAGCGTTTCGAGCCCCTGCTCGCGCTCGCCGACGCCGGGCCGCTGGCGTTCACCCGCATCGTCGAGGCCCATGGCGCCGTCCTTGCCGCGGCCGGCCTCGATCTTGAGCGCAATCAACGCGACGACGCGCGCGGGCTCGCGGAGGCGTTTTCGACTTTCCTGCAGTCGTCCGATGCCCCCGAGCTCGCGTTGTACGACTATGCGGAATCGCTTCCTGCGCTTCTCTCCGACCAGACAATGCACTCACCGGTCGATCTCGATGCCCGCATTCGAATTCTGGGTACGCTGGAAGCGCGCCTGCTCGATATCGACCGCGCGGTGATCGGCGGCGTCAACGAGGGCACCTGGCCGCCGGAGGCCAGGAACGACGCCTGGCTCAACCGGCCGATGCGGAAAGCGCTCGGGCTCGACCTGCCGGAGCGGCGGGTCGGCCTTTCCGCCCACGACTTCGCGCAGAGCGCGGGTGCGCGCGAGCTCGTGTTCACCCGCGCGCGCCGGCAGGAAGGGGTCGAGACCGTGGCCTCGCGCTTCCTGCAGCGGATCGAGGCGGTGGCGCCGGAAGCCGCATGGAAGGCGGCGCTCGCCCGCGGCGAGCGCGTGCTTGCGCTGGC
>JAHFPN010000071.1 GCA_023269635.1 Hyphomicrobiales bacterium
CCTCGTCCGTGACTACGAACGGCGCATCGACGTCTCCAAAGCCATGATCCACGTCGCTCTCGGAAGCCTACTCCTCAGGCGGATCGCCCACTAAAATGCATTCTCAAACGGACTCTGAGGTCGTCCGCGGTCATCTTCTGCGCATAGGCGGCGCCGCTTGCGAGCATGGCTCCGGCGAGAAGCGCCAATACGATCTTGAGTTTCATGGAAATCCTCGTTTGGCAGGCCCTTAGCGCACATGACGGGCGCCGGCTGCAAGCCTAGCCTCCACTTTGCACGTTACGTTTGCAAGACGGGCCGGTGGCCCACTTCCTAGGATCAAATTCACAATCGCGTGAGAATCTATCCCCGCCGCTTCGCGCGCCCTTATGCTCGGGATCGTCTCGATCCGACGAGGGGCGCGTGGCCACGCGAAACCATGTGGGATCAAGATCGGCGCCTGCGCGCGGGGTTCGCAAGCCCGCGCTCGGGATGCTCCGGGGCTCCGCCCCCGGCCACTAGGAGCCGGTGCGAGGAGCTCGCTGACGGAGAGGCTGCAACAAGCGCTGGCCTCACGAAAAGCGCGGCCCGGGGTACAAAATCGCCGGATGGAGCGCCTGCGGAGGCGCCGCGCCTTGGCTAAGGGGCGCAAACAAGAAGAATGGACGCGCCGACCGGCGCTCCATCCCCCTCGTCTTCGGATGAGGGGAAACCGAACCAAGCCTCGGGGCGCGAAATCCGCCCGCGAGAACGATGTTCCTTACCCTCCCCCTTGCGGGGAGGGAAAATACGTCAGGCGTCACGAAATCGTGGACGGCCGTGGGGAAGCCACGTAGTTAGAAAGAGAACCGAGGTGAATCGTGATCCTTGACCGCAGGAACTTGCTGGCCCTCTTCGCCGGCGCCCTCGCCGCGCCGGCGCTCGGCCGCGTCGCGCGCGCGCAAGACGTGAGCCGCACCACGGCCTATGCCTTCTCCTTCGTCGGGCTCGAAGGCAGTCGCATCCGGCTCGCGGACCACGCCGGCAAGCCGATCCTGATCGTCAACGTCGCCTCGCAGTGCGGCTTCACCCCGCAATATGCCGGCCTGCAGGAGCTCTGGCGGCGCTACCGCGAGCGCGGATTGCTCATCGTCGGCGTGCCCTCGAACGATTTCTACCAGGAGCCGGGCGAGGCCGTGGAGATCAACGCCACCGCGCAGGGCAAATACGGCGTCGCCTTCCCGATCGCGGCCAAGGCGACGTTGCGCGGCGAGGACGCCCACCCGTTCTACAAGTGGGCCGCGTTGCAGAAGCCGTTCGACGCGCCGCGCTGGAACTTCCACAAGTATCTGGTGGGCCGCGACGGCCAGATCGCCGCCGTGTTCCCGACCCGGGTCGAGCCCTTGGACGCCCGCGTGATCGAGGCGATCGTGAAGGAGCTGCCCGCGGATTGATCCCCGTTCATCATCGCCGGCTCCCATTCGTCATCGCCGGGCTTGACCCGGCGATCCATCGGCCGCTCAGCGAACGATATCGCCGTACAAATCACGCCAGTCGGGGTTCATTCCAGTCGTTTGTCACGCCGACATAGAGCGTGCCATTTCGGCCGCTTGCGAGAATGTAGAGCCAATAGCCAGCCACGCCAGCAGCATGGATTGCCGGGTCAAGCCCGGCAATGACGGGCTAATTTCGAGTGATGAATCGGAACCCTCCCAGAACCGCGCCTCGATTTTCCCTGCGGGTTCGCCGGCGGTTGACTTGAGCCCCAATTACTCCGATCAATGGGCCGACCGCGAGCGCTGAAGGCCCCCGCGGCCGCACGAAAATCGAGGATTGTCATGCGCATCGCCTTGACCTTGTTGCTTTCGACCTCGCTCACAGCCGGCGCCGCGCTGGCGCAAACCCCGGCGAAAGCGCCCTGCCCCAATCCCGACGCCATCGGCCTCTCCCGCACGGTCGAGATCGACACCACCGGCGGCCCCGGCTTCGGCATCGAGCACTTCAAGCAGCACGACTTCCTGCGGCTGAACGAAGTGATCCTCACCTTCGACGACGGCCCGTGGCCGCACAACACGGCGTCCGTGCTGAAGACGCTCGCCGAGCACTGCATCAAGGCGACCTTCTTCCCGATCGGCAAGCACGCGGTCTGGTATCCGGAGATCCTGAAAGAGGTGGCGGCCGCCGGCCACTCCATCGGCAGCCATACCTGGTCGCACAAGAACCTCGCCGGCATGCCGAAGGAGAAGGCGCTCGAGGAAATCGAGAAGGGCGTCTCTGCGGTCGCCTATGCGCTTGGCAAGCCCGGGGCGCCGTTCTTCCGCTTCCCGGTCCTGAAGCATCCGCCCGAGCTGGTGACTTACTTGGGCGAGCGCAACATCGGCATTTTCTCCACCGACATGGATTCGTTCGACTTCAAGATGCGCACGCCCGAGCGCGTGATCGAATCCGTGATGGCCAAGCTCAAGAAATTCGGCAAGGGCATCGTGCTGCTGCACGACTTCCAGGCCCATACCGCCGAGGCGCTGCCGGAGCTCTTGAAGCAGCTGAAAGCCAACGGCTACAAGATCGTGCACATGAAGGCCAAGGATCAAGTCAAGACCGTCGCCCAATTCGACCAGGTGATTGCCAAGGAAGAGGTCAAGCTGCCGACCGTGAGCACGCAGCCGACTTCGAGCGTAGTGCGCACGATCAACGAGTAGCGAATCGCTCCGATTCGCGAATCGCTTTCGCGATTCGGACGTCGCGCGCCGTCATCGACGCTTCAAACGAATCAGTGTGCACGAGTGCGCCCGATGTTACGGTTTTGTTGCGATGCGATTCGATGATCGCTCGCAAAGAGGAGCTTCCCGTTTGCCCAACCGGAGGCTCCTGCTTCCTCCTCCCGGCGTGGCGTACTGACTGGGGCGGCCGCAAGGCCGCCCCTTCCCTTTTCAAGTGGCTTTAGGCCGCTTCCGGGCGATCGCCGTACGAGGGCGCGGGCGTCCCCGGCTTCAGCGACACGTGGGTGTGGACCGCGTACCAGGGCGCGTCGATGCCCGCGCGCACCAGCGCCGCGGTCGCGCGGCCGGGCCGGTCGAAGCGGGTGCCGTCCTGGTGGAAGCCGGTGGAGTGGAAGATCGCGGCCGCAACCGCGAGTCGACGGTCGGGCGAGACCACGATTTCGAGCGTCGAGATGTCGTAGCGATAGCCCGCCATGGTCGGCCAGATCGGCCGCCACTGGTCGCGCTCGAGCGCCGCGCGCGAGGTCACCATCTCGACCTTGGAGCCGAAGGCGAACGCGTCCTCGGCGAACAGCTCGCGCACGCGCTTGAAGTCCACGTTGGCGACGAGCTCGGCCCAGCGCACGAACCAATCACTGATCGAGCGCCGATCCTCCGGCAAAACCGCCAGTCGCTTCATGTCCCGCTCTCCTTGTTCCTGAAAGGCGGAATCTATCCGCTTCGGCGGCTATCCCGGAATCGAAAGGGCGGCCCGGAGGCCGCCCTCGAAATCAGCCGATCGTTGCGACCTTACATGCAGTTGCCGCGCGGCACGCGCACGGCTTGCCCGTCCGGGTATTGGTAGTAGCAGCGGCCGTCCGAGCCCATGAAATAGCCGGCCTGACCGACCGCGATCGTCGAGCCGATGAGGGCGCCGATGATTGCACCCGGAATAATGCCGCGACGGCCGCCGATCACGGTGCCGACGCCGGCGCCGAGGATGCCGCCGAGCAAGGCGCCGACGGGATCCTGCGCCGCAGCGGGCCGCGGCGTCGATACCAGGGCCGGAAGCGCAAGCGCCGCCGCCATTGCGATCACGATGAGCTTCTTCATGCTGTTGCTCCGTGTTGCTGGCCAGATTTGGCGAGGTGGTACCGGAATTTCAATGAATGGCCGATGAATTTCTGACCGCGCTGAATTGCCCTTTGCGTTCAGGAAGTTGACTCCGCGGCGAGGATCGGTGGCGGCAGCTTCGCGCCGCAAATCCGGCGCGTTGCGAATCATCGGCGAACGCCGTCAGGCCGCACCGGCTCCGACCGCAGGCAAGGGCGATGGCTCGCTCTCGACCACGCTCAGCCGCGGCTTCTCCATCGCCTCGACCAGGGCCAGGAACGAGCTTGCCGGCAGCGGCGGCGCGAACAGGAAGCCCTGGGCGGTATTGATGCCCTTCGAGCGCAGGTACTCGACCTGCTCGAAGGTCTCGACGCCCTCGGCCACGATTTCCATGCGCATGTTGCGCGCGAGATCGATCAGAGTTTCGATGATGGTCTGCGAGTAGCGCTCGGTCGAGATCGCGTCCACGAACATCTTGTCGATCTTGATGCAGTCGACGCCGAGCTTGAGCAGATACGACATGCCGCCGTGGCCGGTGCCGTAGTCGTCGATCGCGACCTTGCAGCCGAGCCCTTGCAGCGCGGAGATCACGCGCCGCGCCTCGGCGAGATCCGGCAGCGGGTCGCGCTCGGTCACCTCGAACAGGAGCTGCTTGAAGGAGATCGGCGAGCCGGTGAAGATTTGGCGCACGTCGCCGATGATGGTGGCGTTGGCGAAGTGCCCGGCGCACAGGTTGAAGCCGAGGCGCAAGCTCGGGCGCACGGCGAAGGCGGCGCCGACCTCGTCGCGGGCGCGGCGCATCAGGATGCGCGTGAGCTCGTAGATCTGGCCGGTTTTTTCCGCGACCGGAATGAAGCTGTGCGGCATCACCAGCGTCCCGTCGGGACGCCGCCAGCGCGCCAGCACCTCGGCAGCCTTGAGCCGGCCGGTCTTGACGTCGACGATCGGCTGGAAGAACGGCACGATCTCGCCGGCGTCGAGCGCCTGGTGAAGGGCGGAAGCCGGGTCCACCCGGTGCCGGCGAACCGACAACCAGGAGAACAGGATCAGAAAGAACGACACCACGGTCGGGAACAGCCGCGCGACCAGGAGCACGTCCTCGTATTCCTCGGCCATCGCCACGCGGCTGTATTCGGCGACCAGCATGATCGGAAAGCGCGGCGAGCGCACGGTGGCGGCGATCGTCTGGCCGTATTCGAGGCTGCGGTCCTCGGCCTGGGCCGGATCGCCCTCCTCGAGCATGAGCCGGAGGCGGCGGCCGCGACGCTCGGCCGGCAGGATGTCGGCCAACAGTCCGTTCACCGGGATGATCGCGGCGAGCGTGCGTTCACCTGCTCGTTCGATGCGCAGCCGCAAGGCGCGCTCGTCGTGATCGCGGAAGCGCATGACCGCAAGCGCAAACGGCCGGTTCGGCTGCGTCACCTCGCGCGAGATTGCCCGTTGCTCGGTGTTGTTGCCGGCGGTCGAGCAGAGCATGCGGCCGTCGTCGTCGATGACGGCGATTTCGCGCGCGGGAGCCGCGCCGTAGAGCGCGCGTCGCATGGTCTCCATGGAGACCGCCGAGCAGTCCTCGACCTTCACCTTGAGGAGATCGACGAGCAGATTCGCGGTCTGGTCGAGGCGAGCGTCGGCAAGGCCAAGCGCGCCGTGCGCGAACGATTCGAGCCGGCTCTTGGCGTTGCGCTCGATATAGGCGTTGGTCGCTCGCTCGACGACAACGATCGGCAGCCCGGCGAGCAGCGCGCCGGCGATGATCGCGACGATCCAGATACGCTCGAATTTACGCACGTACGCCCGCCTGGTCCGGAAATCGCGGCGATTTGGCACCGGGCGGCATTAAGGGGGCGTTAAATAGGGCGGGAAGATTGCAGCTTTAACGATTCTCGGGGAGCGCGAGTCGGATGTGCAGTTCGCGCAATTGTTTTGCCGTGACCTCGGAAGGCGCGCCCATCATCAGGTCCTCGGCGCGCTGGTTCATGGGGAACAGCACGACCTCGCGCAGGTTTTCTTCGCCGCATAGCAGCATGACGATCCGATCGATGCCGGGCGCGATGCCGCCGTGGGGCGGCGCGCCGCATTGCAGCGCCCGCAGCATGCCGCCGAACCGCCGCTCGAGCTCGTCGGCGCTGTAGCCCGCGATCTGAAAGGCCTTCCTCATCACGTCCGGACGGTGGTTGCGGATCGCGCCGGAGGAGAGCTCCACCCCGTTGCAGACGATGTCGTACTGGATTGCCTTGATCGAAAGCACGCGCTCGCGGTCCGCCGGATCGAGCGCCAGGAACTGGTCGACCTCGAGGTTCGGCATCGAGAACGGGTTGTGGGAGAAGTCGATCTTCTTCTCCTCCTCGTTCCATTCGTACATCGGGAAATCAACGATCCAGCAGAACTCGAAGCGATTGCGGTGCACCAGGCCGAGCTCGTCGCCGATCTTCACGCGCGCCGCGCCCGCGAGCTTGGCCGCGGCCGCAGCCTGGTCGGCCGCGAAGAACACGGCGTCGCCCGGGCCCATGCCGGTCGCACGCATGATCCCGGCCTGCGCGCCGTCGGAAAGAAACTTCGCGATCGGACCCTTGCCGACCGGCAGTCCGTTCTCCTCGTCATAGATCACGTAGCCGAGGCCGGGCGCCTGCATCTCCGCGCGCGCCCAATCGTTGAGCTTGTCGAAGAACGAGCGCGGCTGGGTTGCCGCACCGGGCGCCGGAATCGCACGCACCACCCCGCCGGCCTTGATCACCTTCTTGAACGCGTTGAAGGTCACGTCCTCGCGCGCAAAGTGTGCGGTGACGTCGGCGATGCGCAGCGGATTGCGCAAGTCGGGCTTGTCGGTGCCGTATTGCAGGATCGCGTCGGCGTAGGCGAGCCGCGGAAACTCGGAGGTGACGGGCTTGCCGTCGGCGAACTCCTCGAACACGCCGCGCAGCACCGGCTCGACCGCGGCGAACACGTCCTCTTGCGTGACGAAGCTCATCTCGATGTCGAGCTGGTAGAACTCGCCCGGCGAGCGGTCGGCGCGGGCGTCCTCGTCGCGGAAGCAGGGCGCGATCTGGAAATAGCGGTCGAAGCCCGCGATCATGGTGAGCTGCTTGAACTGCTGCGGCGCCTGCGGCAGCGCGTAGAACTTGCCCGGATGCAGGCGCGAGGGCACGAGATAGTCGCGCGCGCCCTCGGGCGAGGAGGCGGTCAGGATCGGGGTCTGAAACTCGAAGAACCCTTGCGCTTTCATGCGGCGGCGGATCGAATCGATGATCGTGCCGCGCTTGATGATGTTGGCGTGCAACTGCTCGCGCCGAAGATCGAGAAAGCGGTACTTGAGCCTCGTCTCCTCGGGATAGTCCTGCTCGCCGAACACCGGCATCGGCAATTCCGCGGCAGGCCCTAGCACCTCGATCTCGCTGACGAAGATCTCGACCTGGCCGGTCGGCAGCTCCGGGTTCTCGGTGCCGGCCGGTCGCTTGCGCACCTTGCCGTCGACGCGGATCACCCATTCGGACCGCAGCTTCTCCGCGATCTTGAACGCGGGACTGTCGGGATCGGCCACCACCTGCGTGAGGCCGTAGTGATCGCGTAGATCGATGAACAGGAGCCCGCCATGGTCGCGGATACGGTGGCACCAGCCGGACAGCCGCGCAGGCGCGCCGATGTCGGATTCGCGGAGCGCGCCGCAGGTATGGGTGCGGTAGCGGTGCATGGACGGTCCTGGAGCGGCGCCGGCAGCCGAACGCGGTTTCGTGACTGCATATCGCAATCGCGAAGCCCCGCAAAGCGCGCGCGCGCCGCTACCGGGCGGCCCGCGGTCTCAGCGGCGGCGGAAGTTCGGCCGGCGCGGCGCCGATGTCACGACCGGACTGTCGGACTTGTGCCGGAAGCTGATGCGGCCGCGGTCCAGATCATAGGGCGACATCTCGACGGTGACGCGGTCGCCTTCGAGCGTGCGGATGCGATGCTTGCGCATCTTGCCGGCCGCGTAGGCAAGGATCACGTGCTGATTGTCGAGTTGCACCCGAAAATTGCCGTCGGGCAGCACCTCGGTGACCTTGCCTTCGAACTCCAACAATTCTTCTTTTGCCATGCACTGTTCCTTATGTTCGGCTCGCCCGACTCAGTGGGCGTGACGGCGGTTGCCGTTGGGCCGCTTGCCGCGACCCTGGTTCCACTTCCGTTGCAGGAAAGCAACGCCGGAAAGCTCTCCGCCTTGCCCCTCCCGGCGCTCGCCGCGCGCGGGTTCGGCCCGGCCATGGCCGGATTGATGCCGCCCATGATCCTTGCCGTTGGCGCGGCCGTGCGAGGGGCGATGACGATGCTGCTGCGGCGGCCGTGCAGCGGGCTCCGCCCGATGCGGCTCGCGCCGCAGATCGGTGGCCGCGATCGGCATGCGGATCAGCCGCTCGATGTCGCGCAGGAACGGCCGCTCCTCGGCGTCGCAGAACGAGATCGCCACGCCGTCGGCGCCGGCGCGCGCGGTGCGGCCGATGCGGTGCACGTAGCTTTCCGGGATGTTCGGAAGATCGTAGTTGATCACGTGGCTGATGCCGTCGACGTCGATGCCGCGCGCCGCGATATCGGTCGCGATCAGGATACGCACCCGACCGTCGCGGAATTCGGCGAGCACCCGCTCGCGCTGGTTTTGCGATTTGTTGCCGTGGATTGCCTGCGCCGCGATGCCGGCCCCTTGCAGGCCGCGCACCACGCGATCGGCACCGCGCTTGGTGCGGGTGAAGACGAGCGCCCGGTCGATGGGCTCGCGCCGCAGCACGTCGGCGAGAAGCGCGCCCTTGGCGGCGCGGTCCACGAGCAGAACGCGCTGCTCGACGCGGTCGACGGTCTTGGCGGACGGGGTGACCGCGACGCGAACCGGATCGCGCAACAGCTGGCCCACCAGCGCTTCGATCTCGCCCGGCATGGTGGCGGAGAAGAACAGGGTCTGGCGCTTGGCCGGCAGCCTGGTGACGATCCGGCGGATGTCGCGGATGAAGCCCATGTCGAGCATGCGGTCGGCTTCATCGAGGACGAATACCTCGACGCGATCGAGCCGAACCGCCTGGCTCTGCATCAGATCGAGGAGCCGGCCGGGGGTCGCGACCAGCACGTCGACACCGCGCGCAAGCGCGCGCGCCTGCGGGCCGATGGACACGCCGCCGATCGCAAGCGCGGTCGTCGGCCGCACGTGGCGCCCATAGACGCGGAAGCTCTCGAGGATTTGCCCGGAAAGCTCGCGGGTCGGGCTCAGCACCAGGACGCGGCAGGCGCGCGGCTCGGACCGCGCCGGATGCGCGGCGAGTTGGTGCAGGATCGGCAGCGCGAAGGCCGCGGTCTTGCCGGTGCCGGTCTGGGCGATGCCGACGAGATCGCGGCCGGCGAGCACGTGGGGAATTGCCTCGGTCTGGATCGGCGTCGGCGTCAGATAGTTTTCTTCGGCCAGCGCGCGCACGAGCGGCGCGGCAAGGCCGAGAGCTTGAAAGGACTGCAATGGAGTTTCTCTCTGTCTTGAGCGAATCGCACGGGCTCGGCCTCAAGGCCAGCCAGCCGCGAATCGCGGGGGTGGATTGAAGACACCCCGCGTGGTCTGGGTTGTCGATGATTGGTCAAAGGAAGCGGGCGGAAAAAGTCGCTAGCTGATTCAAACACGCGGCCCGCCAGCGCACGAAGCGCTTGACGAGCGTCATATGGCAGTTCGCCGTGGCTATTTCAAGGCGCCACTCTCGACATGCCACGGCCGATCTGCAATCTCGGCTCCCCATGCAGCGTATGACCACCGCCGAGGCGACTGTCGCCACCCTGCTCGCACACGGCCTGGATACCGTCTACGCGCTCCCCGGCGTGCACAACGACTTCCTGTTCGACGCGTTCTTCAAGGCCGGGGACCGCCTGCGCGTCGTGCACACGCGCCACGAGCAGGGCGCCGGCTATATGGCGCTCGGCGCCGCGCTCGCGACCAACCGGCCGCATGCCTATGCGGTGGTGCCGGGACCCGGCCTGTTGAACACCGGGGCCGCGTTGCTCACCGCCTATTCGATGAACGCGCCGGTGCTCGCGCTGATCGGCCAGATCCCGGACGCGGCGATCGGCCGCGGCATCGGCCACCTGCACGAGATTCGCGATCAGGCCGGCATCATCGCGCGGCTGGTGGATTTCTCGGCGCGCATTCGCTCGGCCAAGGACGCGCCGGCCTTGGTGGCCAAGGCGATGAAGTCGATGTTCACCGGCCGGCCGGGGCCGGCTGCGCTCGAGTGCGCGATCGACGTGTGGGGGCGCGAAGGCAATGTTTCGGCGATCCCATCGCCCGCCTTACCGCGCGCGCCGAAAATCGACGAAGACGCGATTCGGAAGGCCGCCAGGATTCTCGGCCAGGCCGAGCGGCCGCTCATCATCGTGGGTGGGGGCGCGCAGGGCGCGGCCGAAGAAGTGGCGGCGCTTTCGGCGATGCTGCAGGCGCCGGTGCTCGCCTGGCGGCGCGGGCGCGGGGTGCTGTCGAGCCGCGATGCTTTAAGCGTCACGCTGCCGCTCGGCCACGAGCTCTGGGCCGAGGCCGATGTGGGTATCGGGATCGGCACCCATCTGGTCTACCAATTCACCCAATGGGGCGTGGACAAGAACATCAAGATCGTGCGGATCGACGCGGACCCCAAGGAGCCGGCGCGGGTGCACAAGCCGGCCGCGGCGCTGGTCGGCGACGCAAAACCGGTGCTCCAGCGTCTGCTCGCAGCGCTTGTGCGGCACAATCGCAAGCGGCCCTCGCGCCAGGCAGAGATGCAGGAGCGGCAGGCGAAATGGGCGGCCCGCATCGGCAAGCTCACGACCCAGATCGGGTTCCTCGATGCCATTCGCGCCGAGCTTCCGGAGGAAGGCATCTTCGTCGACGAGGTGACGCAGATCGGCTTCGCCGCGCGACTCGCCTTCCCGGTCTATCGGCCGCGCACGTTTCTCTCTCCCGGCTATCAGGACAATCTCGGCTGGGGCTTCGCCACCGCGCTCGGCGCGCAGGACGCGCGGCGCGACGTGCCGGTGATTTCGATCAACGGCGACGGCGGGTTCATGTACACGGCGAACGAGCTTGCCACCGCGATCCGCCACCGGATCCCGCTGGTCGCCATCGTGTTCGCCGACGGCTCGTTCGGCAACGTCCGCCGCATCCAGGAGGAGCGTTTCGGCAATAGGCTGATCGCGAGCGACCTGGCGAACCCGGATTTCGTCAAGTTCGCCGAGAGCTTCGGCGCCGCCGCGGAACGCGCGCGCACGCCGGATGAGTTGCGCGCGGCGCTCCGACGCGGCTTCCGACGCCGCGACCTGCCGACCTTGATCGAAGTCCCGGTCGGGCCGATGCCGAGCCCGTGGGAATTCATCCGGCTGCCGAGAGTGCGCGGCTGATTCAGCCGGCGGTTTACGTAGGCTGCGCGCGGGGCTATCAGGTTTGCTCCGGTCAGGAGACAGGCGATGCGGATCAGCGCCCGAAACGTGCTCAAGGGCACCATCACCGACGTGAAGAAAGGCCAGACCACGGCGCACGTGACGCTCGACGTAGGCGGACAGAAGGTCACCGCCTCGATCGCCAACGAGTCGGTCGACAGCCTGAAGCTCGCCAAGGGCCAGAACGCCTATGCGGTGATCAAGGCCTCCGACG
>JAHFPN010000072.1 GCA_023269635.1 Hyphomicrobiales bacterium
GAAGTCTTCCCGTGGTCGACGTGGCCCATGACGGTGACCACCGGCGGCCGCGGTACGAGATGCGCCGGGTCGTCGGCGACGTCGAACAGGCCCTCCTCGACGTCCGCCTCGGCGACGCGTTTGACCGCGTGGCCGAGTTCCTCGGCCACGAGCTGCGCCGTATCGGCGTCGATCACATCGGTGATCTTCAGCATCTGGCCTTGCTGCATCAGGAGTCGGATCACGTCGACGGCGCGCTCGGCCATGCGATTGGCGAGCTCCTGGATCGAAATCCTTTCCGGGATCACCACCTCGCGCGCGATCTTCTCCTTCGGCTCGTCGGACGGGCGATGACCGGAGATGCGCTGCACGCGGCGGCGGAAGGAGGCAACCGACCGCTGGCGCTCTTCTTCGCTGGAAAGTGCGGTGACCAGGGTAAGTCGGCCGCGGCGCTTTTCTTCACCGAGCGTGCGTACCGGCTTCGGCGCTACCACGGTCTTGCCGCCGCGCCGAGTCGTGCGCGGGCTCTCTTCTTCGTCCTCGACTAACGCGGCCCGGCCTGCGACCCCGGCTTTTGCAGCGGCTGCGTCCTCGCCAAAGCGCTTGCGTGCTTCCTGTTCGGCCTTGCGCTTGGCTTCTTCCTCGGAGGCACGCCTTGCGTCCTCGTCGCGCTTGCGCGCTTCGGCGGCCTCGCGCTCGGCGCGATCGATGGCATCGCGCGCCGCACGCCGGCGGGCATCCTCTTCGGCCGAGCGGCGCTCTTCCGCCTCGCGCACGCGCGCGTCGGCGAGCGCGCGGCCGCGCGCGTCGCGCTCTTCCTCGGTGAGGGTGCGGAGCACGACGCCAGACGGCTTGAGCGCGGTGGCCGGCTCTTGCGGCGCGGCCTTCGCCGGCGCGGCCTTGGGCGCCGCCGCCGGTGCCGCCGGAACGGCCGGCGCCGCGCGGGCGGCAACGCGCTTTGCCGCCGGGGCCGCGGCTTCGGCCTTGGCTTCGCCCGCACCGACCAGGCGGCGCTTCACCTTCTCCACTACGACCTGCTTGGAGCGGCCGTGGCTGAAGCTCTGGCGCACCGTGCCGGATTCGACCGAGCGCTTCAGCGTCAGCGTCTTCGGCGACGCTACGCGCAGGGTCTTTTCGCCGGATTCTTTCGTGTCGGTCATTCGCTTTCCAGGTTCGACATTTTGCCCGCAACGCGGCCAGCGCTCATCGCTTCGCCGCCGGATGAACCGGTGCGCCAGCGCCGAAGCCGATGCCAACGCGCGAGAAAACCCCGGCTCGCCGGATGCGCGAGCAGGGCAGCATGTACCACATTTGGCCGTCCGAGCGCCAAGTCCAATTGCCCGCCGCTGATGCCCAGAACCCTGATCGGCGCCGCATTTCCGGCTCTCTCGGCGCGGTCGGCAACCGCGTCGAGCTTGGCGTTGCCGTCGGCGGACGCCTCGCCTGCGTGCAGGAGCGCGGCGACGCGCCCGGCCGCAAGCGCGGCTTCGACCTTGGCAAAACCGGTGACCACCTTGCCCGCCTTGTTCGCGAGCGAGAGCGCTTCGAGCATGGAGCGCTCGAGCAGCCGGTCCACGAGATCGGGAAGATCCGGCGCCGTCGTGCCCTTGCCGCGGAAAGCGCGCGTAAGCGCCTTCGTGCGAACGGCCGATTCAAGCGCCGGGCGCGCGGCCGTTACCCAGGCGCCGCGTCCGGGCAACTTGCCGTTGATATCCGGCACGATCGTGCCGTCCGGCGCGACCACGAAACGCAACAGCTCAGCGACCGGCTTCACCTCGCGCGTGGCGAGGCACAGCCGCTCCGGCGCGCGCCGCGCCGCTGCCAGTCCCTCGTCGGTATCGTTCGCCTCGATCTGCGCGAGCACGAGCCATCTCCGTTACGCCTGCGGCGCAGTTTCGGGCGCGACCTCGCCCTCGGCCGGCTGCTCCGGCGGCTGCAAGGCCGATTCGTCGATCATGCCGGCCTTGACGCGCGCTTGCATGATCAGCGCCTCGGCTTCTTCGCGCTCGAGCCCGAATCCCTCGAGGAAGCCGGAGTGGCGGACTGCTTCGCCCTCCTTGCGCTCCACCCAGCCGACCAAGTCATCGGTGGCGCAATCCGCGAGATCCTGAACCGACTTCACGCCGTTCTCGCCGAGGGCGACCAGGATCTTGGTGGTGATACCGGGGACGTCCTTCAACGCGTCCTCGACGCCGAGCTCCTTGCGCTTGGCGTCGAGCTCGGCCTCGAGCTTGGCGAGGTAGTCTTGCGCGCGCGTCTGCAATTCCTTGGCGGTGTCGGTATCGAAGCCTTCGATTCCGGCCAGCTCTTCCACCGGCACGAAGGCAAGGTCTTCGATCGAGCCGAAGCCCTCGGAAGCCAGCAGCTGGCCGACCATCTCGTCGACGTCGAGCGCGTCCACGAACATCTTCGAGCGCTCGGCGAATTCCTTCTGGCGCCGCTCGCTCTCCTCCTGCTCGGTGAGGATGTCGATGTCCCAGCCCGTGAGCTGCGAGGCGAGCCGCACGTTCTGGCCGCGGCGGCCGATGGCGAGCGAGAGCTGCTGGTCGGGGACCACCACTTCGATGCGCTCGCGCGTCTCGTCGAGCACCACCTTGACCACCTCGGCGGGCGCGAGCGCGTTGACTACGAAGGTCGCCACGTCCGGCGACCACGGGATGATGTCGATCTTCTCGCCTTGTAGCTCGTTCACCACCGCCTGCACGCGCGAGCCGCGCATGCCGACGCAGGCGCCGACCGGATCCACCGAGGAGTCGCGCGAAACCACGGCGATCTTCGCGCGCGAGCCGGGATCGCGCGCCACCGCCTTGATCTCGACAATGCCGTCATAAATCTCGGGCACTTCCTGGGCGAACAGCTTCGCCATGAATTGCGGATGCGTGCGCGACAGGAAGATCTGCGGCCCGCGCGGCTCGCGCCGCACGTCATAGACGTAGGCGCGGATGCGGTCGCCGTTGCGGAACAGCTCGCGCGGCAGGAGCTCATCGCGCCGCACGATTGCCTCGCCGCGGCCGAGATCGGCGACCACGTTGCCGTACTCGACGCGCTTGACGATGCCGCTCACGATCTCGCCGATGCGGTCCTTGTATTCCTGGTACTGGCGGTCGCGCTCGGCTTCGCGCACTTTTTGCACGATCACTTGCTTTGCCGATTGAGCCGCGATGCGGCCGAATTCGAGCGGCGGCAGCGCGTCGGCGATGGTGTCGCCGATTTGGGCCGCCGGATTGTGGCGTCGCGCGTCCTCGAGCCCGATCTGGTTCGCGGTATTCTCCACGTTCTCGACCACCAGGAGATGGCGCGCCAGCCGAAGCTCGCCGGTCTTCGGGTTGATCTCAGCGTGCACGTCGGTTTCGGCGCCGTAGCGCGAGCGCGCGGCCTTCGCGATCGCGTCTTCCATCGCCGTGATCACGATGCCGCGGTCGATCGACTTCTCGCGCGCGACCGCTTCGGCGATCTGCAGCAGCTCGAGCCGGTTTGCACTGACGGCCATAATGCCTCTCCTTCGCTGTCAGCCGCGGCCTTGCGGGGCCGTGGTTCGGGGTTCGTTGCGCGCGGCGTCCTTGCCGCGCTTGAGTGACTGGGCGACGACGGCGTCGGTGAGCATGAGCTTCGCCTCGGCGATGTCGTCGAAGCGGAGGCTCACGGTCTGCATTCCGGCCTCGCCCATTTCGCAGCGCACCTGGGCGGCGTCGTTCTCGACGCCGAGCAGGAGCCCGCGGAAACGCTTGCGGCCCTCGATTCCGACCGCCATTTCGATCCGGATCTCCTGGCCGGCATAGCGCTCGAAGTCGGAGCGGCGCGCCAGCGGCCGGTCGATGCCGGGCGAGGACAGCTCGAGCCGATAGGCGCTCGAGATCAAGTCCTCGACGTCGAGCGCGGGCGAGAGCGTGCGGCTGGCGAGTTCGCAGTCCTCGATCGCGAAAGTCCCGTCCGGCTTCTCCGCCATGATCTGCACGGTGCAGCCGTCGCGGCCCGAAACGCGCACGCGCACGAGCCGATAGCCGAGGCCGGCGAGCACCGGCTCGGCCACCGCCGCCACACGGGCGGCAAGACCGGATTCGCCGATCAGCCGCGGCTCATCGAACGCGTCGGAAGAAAACGGTGTCATCATCGTTCGTGCGCTGGCGGGCGCCGCCTAACAAAAAAGAGCGGGTCCCGGGCGGGGCCCACTCTCATCATCCGATCCGTAGATCGCTATGAGATGTCTCGTTGTTGGGCCGGAATATAGCGCAGGTTGCGCTTGGTGCAAGCCCTTTAGGCCCGCCGAAACAACAGATAGGTCGGCCGCGCCCCCTCCGCAAGCGCCTTGGCTTCGTAGCGGGTGCCGGGAAAACCGCTCCAGGGCTTGCGCCAGTCGTCGGCCCGCTCGGCGGTCCAGATCAGAAGCGGCGAGCGGACAAAGCGCAACAGCGCCCATTCGGCGTAGCTTGCGACATCGGTGGCGAAGCGCAGCTCGCCGCCGGGCCTCAAAATGCGGCCGAGAATCGCGACCCGTTGGTCGGATACGAAACGGCGTTTCCAGTGCCGGCGCTTGGGCCAGGGGTCGGGGTAGAGAATGTCGATTCGCGCGAGCCTGGCGTCGGGTAACCATTCGATCAGATCGAGCGCGTCGCCGTAATGCAGGCGGATGTTGTTGAGCCTTTCGTCGTCTATCGCGGCGAGAGCCCGGGCCATGCCGTTCTGGTAGGGCTCGCAGCCGAGAAAGCCGATGTCGGGATGGCTCTTCGCCTCGTGCAGGAGATGCTCGGCGCCGCCGAAGCCGATTTCGAGCCGCACTTCCGCGACTGCTACCGGAAACAACGTGCGCAGGTCTTTCGGCGGCGACTGCGTGAGATCGAGCGCAAGCTTCGGCAACAGCCGCGCGATCAAGTCGGCTTGGCGCGGCCTAAGCTTGTGGCCCTTGCGCCGGCCGAAGAATGCGCCGTGCCGCGTTCGGCTTTGATTGTCAGTCGTCGCCATGGCGTGCTCTGAGGGCCGCCAACGCGTCTCCCGCTCGCTGACGGCCTTGAGTTCTCAGCCTACGCCGTTCTTGAGCTTGCCCACGAGGTCGATCTTCTCCCAGGAGAAGCCCCCGTCCTTCTCCGGCGGCCGGCCAAAGTGGCCATAGGCCGCGGTGCGCGCATAGAGCGGCTTGTTCAAGCCGAGATGCTCGCGGATGCCGCGCGGCGAGAGGTCCATGACCTCCGCCAGCGCCTTCTCAAGTTTGGCTTCGTCCACCTTGCCGGTCCCTTGCAGGTCAACATAGATCGAAAGCGGCTGCGACACGCCGATCGCATAGGCGAGCTGGATCGTGCAGCGCTCGGCGAGGTCCGCCGCAACCACGTTCTTCGCGAGATAGCGTGCGGCATAGGCGGCCGAGCGATCCACCTTGGTCGGGTCCTTGCCCGAGAACGCGCCGCCGCCATGCGGGGCGGCGCCGCCATAGGTGTCGACGATGATCTTGCGGCCGGTGAGGCCGCAGTCGCCGTCGGGACCGCCGATCACGAACTTGCCGGTCGGGTTCACGTGCCAGACCGTGTTCTTGGTGATCCATCCTGCGGGCAGGGCCTTGTTGACGTAGGGCTCGACGATCGCCTTGACGTCGCCCGAGGTGAGGGTCTCGTCCACATGCTGGGTCGAGACCACGATCTGCGTCGCCTCTACCGGCTTGCCGTCCGCGTAGCGGACCGTGACCTGGCTCTTGGCGTCGGGGCCGAGCTGGTGGGTCTGGCCGGAGTGGCGCGCTTCGGCCATGAGTTTCAAGATCTTGTGCGCGTAGTAGATCGGTGCCGGCATGAGTTCCGGCGTCTCCCGGCAGGCATAGCCGAACATGATGCCCTGGTCGCCGGCACCCACGTCCTTGTTGCCGGCGGCGTCGACGCCCTGCGCGATGTCCGCCGACTGCGCATGCAGCAGCACCTCGACCACCGCATGCTTCCAGTGGAAACCCTTCTGCTCGTAGCCGATGTCCTTGATCGCCGCGCGCGCCCGCTCGATCACGATCTCGGGCGTGATGGCGGCCGGCCCGCGGGTCTCGCCGGCGATCACGACCCGGTTGGTGGTGCAAAGCGTCTCGCACGCGACGCGCACCTGGCGCGGATCCCAGCCGTGCTTCGGGCCCAATTCGAAATAGGCGTCGACGATCTCGTCGGAGATGCGATCGCAAACCTTGTCCGGATGTCCTTCGGAGACGGATTCACTCGTGAACAGATAGTTCTGACGGGCCACTTTGCACCACCCCTCTGACCGAAAACACAAACGCCGCGACGGCGAAGGCTCGCCGCGGTTCTTGCAGCGGCCGGTATCGCGGTCAAGATGTGGGCCGCGTTGGGCCAATGCCCCGCGCGCGGCCGGCGCCACGGCGCGGCTAGCGATCTTCGTCGGCTGCGATCGACTCCACGAGATCGACGATGCGGCGGCGCACCTTGGCGTCCTTGACCTTCATGAATGCCTTGGTGAGCGCAAGTCCGTCGCTGGTCGCGAGGAAATCGGAGACGTAGGCCGGCGAGGGCGGCTCGGACAGGCCCGACGCCAACGATTCCGGCACCGGCGCGCCTTCGAAAAAGAACGACACCGGCACCGACAGCACGAGCGCGATCTGCTGAAGGCGCGAGGCGCCGATGCGGTTGGTGCCTTTTTCGTATTTCTGAATCTGCTGGAAAGTGATGCCGAGCTTGTCGCCGAGCTTCTCTTGACTCATGCTGATCATCATCCGCCGCATGCGCACGCGGCTGCCCACGTGCTTGTCGATCGGGTTCGGCGATTTCTTCGTCATTCCCTTCTCCGCGGCAAAACGGGCGAGGCTAGCCCGATCACGATGGCGGCGGAAGCGGCGGCCTTGATCGCCGCTGCGACTTGATCGCGCATCCCTTATTACCATTGCTGCCCATCCGTCCGCTCGCGTGGAATCTGCGAGCGTCGAGAGAGATAAGCGGCGACGGCGAATGAAACTGTAAGTAGGAAAAACGGAATATCACCGTAGCGCGCGTATGGAGGCAATTCTATCGACTTTGGTAGCGGCGCGTCGATCACACCATCGCGACCGAGCGGCAGCAACCGTACGATACGGCCGAGCGGGTCGACAACGGCCGAGATTCCGTTGTTTGCCGCCCGTACGAGCGGCAGGCCCTCCTCGATCGTGCGCAGCCGCGCCTGCGCGAAATGTTGATAAGGTCCCGGCGTCAGACCGAACCAGGCGTCGTTGGTGAGATTGAGCAGCCATTCCGGACGCGGGCCTTCCGGCACCACGGCGCCGGGAAAGATCGCTTCGTAGCAGACGAGCGGCGCTGCGAGCGGCGCGCGCGGGATCGTCAGCGCGCGCGGTCGCGCGCCGGCGGTAAAGCCGCCGCGCACGCGCGTCAGCTGCTCGATGCCGAGTTGCTCGAGCAAGCGCTGGAACGGCAAGAACTCGCCAAAGGGCACCAGCCAGACCTTGTCGTAGGTCGCCAGGATTGCGCCGTCGTCGGCGATCACGCGGACGCTGTTATAGACCTTGCCTTCGCTCTGGCCCGGCGCCGGCTCTTCGTAACGTGCGGCCCCGGTGACGAGCGCGAGTCCGGGCGGCAAGAGGTCCGCGATCTTGGCGAGTGCGTCCGCCTCGCGCTCGAGGAAGAACGGGAACGCCGACTCGGGCCAGATCAAGAGCGTTGCGTCGCGCACGCCCATGGTCTCCGGCCCGGTGGCGCGGTCGCTGAGCGTCACGTAGCGTTCCATCACCCGCTGCTTGGCCTCGGGGCGGAATTTCTCGTCCTGCGGCAGGTTGGGCTGCATGATCCGGAGCCGCACGCCATCGACCGGCGTAACCGAGACGGTCGCAAACCGATAGACGCCGAAGCCCGCGAGTGCGGCGAGCACGATCGCGGCCACGGCGAGCGCAAGCCACGGACGCGTCGTGGCGTCGCGCCCGTCGATCAGCGTTGCCGGGCTTGCGAATACCGCGAAGGTGAGAAGGGTGAGGCCCCAGAGTCCGAAGAGCGCGGCGCCTTGCGCCCATACCGGTACGATAGCGAGCGCGTAACCGAAGCTGTTCCAGGGAAAGCCCGAGAACGCGTGGCCGCGCAGCCATTCGGAAAATGCGAGCGCGGCGGCGAAAGCAAGAATGCGCGCCGGGCCCGTGGTCCAGAGCGCGCGGGCGATCGCGGCGCCGAGGCCGGTGTAGAATGCAAGCCCCGCCGGCAGGCCCAGCACCGCGAATGGCAGTGCCCAGGCGAAGCGGTCGGGCTCGACCAGAAGCGAGTTGCCGAGCCAATAGAGTCCGGCCACGAAATATCCGAAGCCGAACCACCAGCCGATTCCGAACGCGGCCACGATACCGGACCGGCCCGCGCCGGCGCCGTCGAGCAGCCACACGAATACCGGCAGCGTGAGTGCGAGCACGAAGAAGAGATCGAACGGCGCCATGGCCAGCGCCGAGGCGGCACCCGCGGCCAGGGCGATGAGGCGCCGATGCCAGCCCCATGCGAGGACGACCCGGTGAGCGAGCGCGGCAACCGTCACGGGCCCTCGCTTTCTTCAGGCGGAAGGATCGTCGCGCCGGATCACCGGCCGCGCCGCGGCTTCCGTTGCCGGCGGCGACGCAGCGCTGGTCTCCCCTTCAGGCCGCTTGCGGCGGACCTCGCGTCGCGGCTCGGGCGGGCGCCGGTAGATGCGCAACCGCTTCACGCGGCGCGGATCGGCGTCCAGGACCTCGATCTCGAAATCCTCCGGACCTTTCAGGATCTCACCGCGCACGGGAACGCGGCCCGCGAGCGTCACGAGCAACCCGCCGAGCGTGTCGACTTCGCCGGTTTCTTCGTTGGCCGCGAAGGCGGGGCCGATCTTTTGCGCCGCCTCGTCCAGGCTCGCGCGCGCATCGGCGAGGAAGCTGCCGTCGCTTTGCGCGAGCACGTGCATGGCCTCGGCGTCATGCTCATCCTCGATCTCGCCGACGATCTGCTCGACGATGTCCTCGAGCGAAACCAGACCGTCGGTGCCGCCGTACTCGTCGATGACGAGCGCGAGGTGGATGCGGGTCGCCTGCATCTTCACCAGGAGATCGACCACCGGCATCGACGGCGGCGCGAACAGGATGCGGCGGATGATGCGAGTGGTCGATAGCGGCACCGTCAGATCGAAGCGCTTCAAGTCGAGGTCGGCGGTTAGCGGCTTCTTGCGGCGCGCATTCTTGGCCGGATCAATCGCGGCGCGCTCGGTCAAGTGCGCGACGAGGTCGCGGATGTGCACCATGCCCACCGGTTCGTCGAGCGTGTCGCCATAGACCACGAGGCGGGAATGGCCGGCGCTGGCGTAGAGCTTCAAGAGATCGCCGAGCCCGATGTCCTGCTGCACGGCGATGATATCCGCGCGTGGCACCATGACGTCGCCGATGCGCCGCTCGCGCAGCCGGAGAATATTGCCGAGCATCGCCCGCTCGGTGGGCGAGAACTCGGTCTCCGCCGCCTTGTGCTCGGCCAGCACTTCGACGAGATCCGTGCGCAGCGAGCCTGAATTGCGGAGCCGCAAGAGCGCCTTCAGGCGGTCGATCAGCGCCTCGACGCCCGAGCGCGGCGCGTCGGGCGTCCCGGGCGGGTCCCGATTCTCGGCGCCCGCAAGCTTCGGATCGTCGCGGTCGGTTGCGCTCATGGCGACGCCATCGCGCGCATCGGAGAGCGCGCGTAAGGATCGGACACGCCGAGACCGGCGAGGATCGCCCGCTCGCGCGCTTCCATCACGGCGGCGCCGCGTTCATTCGCGTGGTCGTAGCCGAGAAGGTGCAGTGCGCCGTGGACCGCAAGATGTGCGAGATGGTCGCGCGCCTGGATGTCCTGATCGGCCGCCTCGCGCATCACGGTCTCGTAGGCGAGCACGATATCGCCGAGGATCTGCGGCGCTCCGTCTTTGGCCGGCGGCGCCGGGAACGAGAGCACGTTGGTCGCGTGATCCTGGCCGCGCCAGATGCGGTTCAGGGCGCGCATGCGTTGATCGTCGGTGAGCAGCACCGAAACCTCGACCACATCGGCGGCGGCATCGGAAAGCGCCGCCTCGACCGCACGCCGCACCAGCGCCTCGGCGCCCGGAAATTCGTTCCAGGCGGGCGCTTCGATCGCAATCTCGACCGCAGCGCTCACGTTTTCTTCTCCTTTTTCGACTTCGTCTTAGCCGCGGCATCGTCATACGCGTTGACGATGCGCGAGACGAGCTCGTGGCGCACCACGTCCGCGCTCGTGAACGCGACATGGGCGACGTCCGCGAGCTCAGCCAGCAGCTCCACCGCCTCGTTGAGCCCGGAAATCTGGCCGGGCGGGAGGTCGGTCTGCGATAGGTCGCCGGTCACGATCATGCGCGAGTTCTCGCCGAGCCGGGTCAAGAACATCTTCATCTGCATCGAAGTCGTGTTCTGGGCTTCGTCGAGGATGACCGCGGAGTTCGAAAGCGTGCGGCCGCGCATGAACGCCAAGGGCGCGATCTCGATCTCGCCCGATTGCAGCGCGCGCTCCACCATGCCGCGGTCCATGAGGTCGTGGAATGCATCGTAGATCGGCCGCAGGTAAGGATCGACTTTCTCGCGCATGTCGCCGGGGAGAAATCCGAGCCGCTCGCCGGCCTCGACGGCGGGCCGCGTGAGCACGATGCGGTCGATCTCGCGTCGTTCGAAGAGGTGCACAGCATAGGCGACCGCGAGCCAAGTCTTGCCGGTGCCGGCCGGGCCACTGGCAAGCACGAGCGTGTGGCGCTTCAGCGCGCGCAAATAGGCGTCCTGCACCGGTGTGCGCGCGCGCACGGCGCGCTTTCTGAGCTTGATCTCCTCGAAGCGGCCGCCCGCGGCGGCGGCGTCGTCGCTCTCGAACAGCGATGCTTGCGCCACCACTTCGCGGATCGCGCCTTCGATGTCGCCGGCCGAAATTTCATGCCCGCCGCGGAGCTGCTCGTAGAGCGATTCGAGCACGAGCCGCGCCTGCTCGCAGGCCGCCCGCTCGCCCTCGAGCATTACGTGGTTGCCGCGGTGGTCGGCGACCACGTTCAGGCGGCGCTCGATCAGCGCGAGATTCTCGCCGTAGCGGCCGAACAGCGTGCTCGCGAGCCGGTTGTCGTCGAACGCGACCGTTACCTGCGCCGGGCCGCTTTTATCCGCAGCCAGAGCGAAGCGCGCGTCGCCGGAGCCGGGATTACGCACCGACGCCTCCCGCCGCAAGCGCGGCTTCGGTGCGCAGGGGTATGCGCGTATGCGCGAGTTCGCCGAACAGGCTGTTCGGCCCAGCCTCGACGATCTTGACGCGCGCGATTGTGCCGACCAGCGACGCCGGCGCCGTCACCTGAACTGGTTGCAGATAGGGCGAGCGGCCGACGATCTGTCCCGGCAGGCGACCCGGCCTCTCGAACAGCACCTCGAACACCCGGCCGACCAGGGATTCGTTGAA
>JAHFPN010000210.1 GCA_023269635.1 Hyphomicrobiales bacterium
GGCGTCATGGTGCTCGCCAATATCTCCGGGCAGGAGCTCATCGACCCGGCGTTCGCGCCGGTCTGGAAGGAGATCGATCGCCTCAAGCTGCCGGTGCTCGTGCATCCCACGACGCCGCTCGGCATCAAGGACATGCACCTCGACCGCTACGGCCTGGTGCCGCCGATCGGCTTCATGTTCGACACCACGCTGGCGTTCGCGCGCATGATCCTTTCGGGATTCCTCGACGTCTATCCGAACGTCAAGCTGATCGCCGCACACGGCGGCGCCACCTTGCCCTATCTCTCCGGCCGCCTCGACCAGTGTTACGACCACATTCCGGCCGCGCGCGAAGCGATCCAGGTGCGGCCGAGCGAGTATCTGAAGCGCATCTGGTACGACACCGTGGTCTATGACGGTCGCGCGCTCGACCTCTGCATCTCGGTCGCGGGCTCGGCGGAGCGGGTGCTCTATGGCTCCGACTACCCGCACAATATCGGCGATATGGTCGGATGCCTCGCGCGCGTGCGCGAGCGGCCAGGAGCGGAAGCCGCGAAGATCGCGGGCGAGAACGCGGAGAAGCTGTTCGGGCTGTGAGCGCAGGGCAAAACGGATCCAAAGCATATTTTATCAATTGACTGGTGTCTCCATTTATTATAAATTATATTTTATATAGTAGGGCAGTAACATAATGAATATAAAATAGGTTTTATATGGCTGCGGCTCTTTGGGGCAAAGTCTATTATAATACAACTTTTGCCGGCGTGCTCCGGCAGGAGCCGGGCGGTCGTTGCCTGTTCACCTACGACCCCTCCTATCTGGAAGCAAGGCACCCTGCGATCGCCTTCACTCTTCCACCGCAACCTGCGCCATATTTCTGCGAACAGGGGCTGCATCCGTTTTTCGATAATTTGGTCGCCGAAGGATGGCTCCGTAACGCCCAGGCTAGAGCTCTCAAGGTTGATGCCAACGATCGCTTCGAGCTGCTTCTGGCATTCGGTCACGATTGCGCTGGAGCCGTCTCGATTGTCGATCCAGCGCCGCTCGTCGAACCATCGGTCGATGTAGGCGATCCGCTGGCGATGGCGGCTCTTACAAGCCGTGCATCGCTTTCGGGCATTCAACCCAAACTTCTCGCGGTGAGGGATGGCGACCGCTATCGGCCGGCGCGATCAAACGAGACATCAACATTCATCGCCAAACTTCCCTCGGGCGCTTTGCGCGATATCGTTGAAAACGAGTACCTGTCCACGATCGCCTGCCGCGCCTTGTTACCGGATGACGAAATCGTCTCTCCGGTCATCGCGACCTTAGAAGGGATCAAGGAGCGAGCGCTGCTCGTGCAGCGTTTCGACCGCCTGCCAAGCGGTGCCAAACGGCACTTTGAGGAGTTCAACCAACTTCTCGGCAAGCGCTCCGGCGATGGCAAGTACGAAGCGTCCTATGACGACATGGCGGCGTTCATTCTCAAGACGCTTGGCTGCACGCCAGTCGATGCGTGGCGGCTCTTTCAGCGCATTCTGGTTTGCTTCCTGATTGGCAACACCGATGCACATCTCAAGAATTTTGCAATGTTTCACACGCCCGACGGGCTCCGTTTAACACCGGCCTATGACCTCGTCGCCGCGGCGCTCTATCCCGAATATCCCCAATTGGCATTGGCGGTGGGCAATGCTGCCAATCTCGCTCTTTCTGCGCTTAAGCCAAAGCACATAGTCGCCTTGAGCAAGGCCTACGGCCTCGATACGGCCGTGCTTACCGACGCAATTCAGAATCTCGACCGCCATCGAAAGATGGCAGAGAAGGCCGTTGCTGATGCAGCCGAGAGCATCGGTGAGGCTCGACTCGGGCAAAGTCTTCTCGATCTCATGGAGCATAGATGGAACGGGACCTTCTCCTCAATTGGTCAGTACTTGTCGACGAAGCAATCCGACGCCGGCACCGAATGAATCTGACCCAGCGCCAGCTGGCTGCGCTGGCGAAAGTCAGCGTACCGACGGTCTCGCGCTTCGAGCAGGCTGCTAAGGATATCCAGTTATCCTCGGCGCATGCCATTCTTGAAATGCTTGGCATGACCGACAAACGTACGCTGACGTTTCCTGATTCCGAATTCAGTTACGACTCCTCGCAAGGTGTGACCTTTTGGGGTCAGGATGGACCCACCAGAGTTCGTTGCCGCATCTCGCGCGAGGCACTCGAAGATCATTTTTCGGAAAGCGCCCGGCTGCGCCCCGAAGCCGCTTTCAAGAAACACCGAGAGCAGATTGAGGCCTTAGCGCGTCGAAAGTATCTGCTTGGCCGGAGAGAAAGCGACGGTACCATTCTGATCACAACGCATGATATTCCATGATGCGTTAGTACTTGAGCGCATGCACTGAGAAACATCCGTCGGCATCGGTCCATACCATGACCGGGCGGGCGCCGGCGGCGCGGGCGAGGGCGCGGAACGAATCGATCGAATATTTGTAGCTGCTTTCGGTATGGATACTTTCGCCCGCGCCGAAGCGGAACTTCTTGCCAGCGACGCGCACGGTTTGCGGCCGCATGCTCACCAGATGCATCTCGATCCGGTTCTGCTCGCGATTGAAGAATGCGCTGTGCGCGAAACTTTCGAGATCGAAATCGGCGCCGAGCTCCCGGTTCATGCGCCGAAGCAGATTGAGGTTGAACGCGGCGGTGACGCCGGCCTTATCGTTGTAGGCCGCGTGCAGCACGGCCTGGTCCTTGATCAGGTCCACGCCCACGATCAGCACCGCGCCGCGGCCGAGCACTTGGCCCGCGTTGCGAATGAAGGCCTTGGCGTCCTTGGGCTCGAAATTGCCGATGGTCGAGCCGGGGAAGAAGCCGGCGCGCGGGCGCGCGAGCAACTCGGCCGGCAGCTCGAACGGCTGCATGAAGTCGGCGGCTACCGGAATGATCTCCAGCGCCGGGAAATCGCGCCGCAAGCGGGCTGATTCTTCGGCGACGAAGTCGCGCGAAATATCGACCGGCACGTAGGTGCCGAGCGTCGCGGCGGATAGCAGAAGGCGGACCTTGCGGCTCGAGCCGGCGCCGAACTCGACCAGCGCCGTGCCCGCGGGCAGCAGCCGCGCGATCTCGGATCCGTGCGCTTCGAGGATCGAAAGCTCGGCGCGGGTCGGGTAATATTCCGGGAGCGCGGTGATCTGCTCGAACAATTCGGAGCCGGCGCGGTCGTAGAAATATTTCGCCAGCAGCCATTTCGGCTTGGCGCTCAGGCCCGCGATCGCTTCCTCCGCGAACGTGGCCGGAACGAACGGCCCGGCCCGGAAAGCCCGTTGTGGCGATGCACGCATGAAATATCCTTCGCTGTGGAGCAGAGCCGGCGCCGGCGTCAGGCGTCGTAATCCGCGAGCCTAAGCCCCGAGAACTGCCAGCGGTGCGGCGGATAGAAGAAGTTGCGGTAGGTCACGCGCGAATGCCCGGCGGGGGTCGCGACCGAGCTTCCGCGCAGCACCATCTGGTTGACCATGAACTTGCCGTTATATTCGCCGAGCGCGCCTTCGGCCGCGCGGTAGCCGGGATAGGGGAGATAGGCGCTGCGGGTCCATTGCCAGACGATGCCGAAGGCGTCGTCGAGCTTGTTTGCGCGTGCGGCGACTTCCCACTCGGCCTCGGTCGGCAAGAATTTCCCGGCCCAGCGCGCGTAGGCGTCGGCCTCG
>JAHFPN010000073.1 GCA_023269635.1 Hyphomicrobiales bacterium
GCCGTGGACACCAAGGGGAAGACGCTGAAAGTTTCGGTCGAGCCGGCCAAGGGTGGGAAGAGCGAAATCTTGGAGGCCGACGTGGTGCTCGTTGCCATTGGCCGCGTGCCCTACAGCGACGGGCTCGGGCTGAAAGAGGCCGGGGTCGCGCAGGACGAAAAAGGTCGCGTGCAGGTGGACGCGCAGTTCCAGACCAATGTTCCTGGCATCTACGCCATCGGCGACGTGATCGCGGGGCCGATGCTCGCGCACAAGGCCGAGGACGAGGGCATCGCGGTCGCGGAAATCCTCAGCAACCAAGCCGGGCACGTGAACTACGACGCGATCCCGAACGTGATCTACACGTTCCCGGAAGTGGCCGCGGTCGGCAAGACCGAAGACGAGCTGAAGGCCGCGGGCGTCGCCTACCGCGTCGGCAAGTTCCCGTTCAGCGCCAACGGCCGCGCCAAGGTGAACAAGACCACCGAGGGCTTCGTGAAGATCCTCGCCGACAGCGGCACCGACCGCGTGCTCGGCGTGCACATCATCGGCGCCGACGCCGGCACGCTGATCGGCGAGGTGACGCTTGGCCTCGAGTTCGGCGCCTCAGCCGAGGACATCGCGCGCACCTGCCACGCGCACCCGACGCTCTCGGAGGCCGTGAAGGAAGCGGCGCTCGCGGTCGACCAGCGGCCGATCCACATGTGACCTCGGCGCATCTTCCGTCATGCCCGGGCTTGACCCGGGCATCCATGAGGCCGCGCAGTCCACGTTGCGTGGCTGTATGGATCGCCGGGTCAAGCCCGGCGATGACGAACGGAAAGGACGGGCGTGCGCGAAGAACGGAGGCCCAGCCTGGAATCGAACCAGGATGTGAGACGGTTGCCCCGCCCCCGCGTCGCCATTCCGCCACCGGGCCGGCCGGCACGGTAAACAATTCGTTAACGGGATCGAACAGGCGGATGGAAACAGGGTTAACGGCGCGGGGTAAGACGAAACCGGCCCGAAGCGTTCGCCTCCGGCCGGCCATCGGAGGTCGATCGCGACCGTTTCGCCGCGCTCAATGCCCGCCGAACAGATTAAACGCGAGCGGCGCGAATTGGCCGAGGCCGGCGATCACGAGACCGCCGAAGCCGCTGGCGGCGCTGACCCAGACCAGAGCGTTGAGACTGGCGATTATCGACGCCGAAGCCAGCACGATCGCGATCTGGAACGCGGCCGAAGACACCTCAAAATGATGGTACTGGGCCAGGGCCAGATCGCGCTTGCTCTGGGCCTTGATGGCGCGCTTTGACAGCTCCTCGCTGCCTTCCCCGAGCTCCTCACCATGCGGCCCTTTCCTCGGCTCGGATCGATAGCGCTGCCCGGTCTTCTGCCAGGCGTCGATTTGTTTGGCCATGGCGGTCTTGGTTTCTTCCTGGGTAACGGCGATCGCCTGGATGGCCATCTCCTGGGCTGCGGTTTCCACCAAGGTCCGGCGGATGGTCTTGGCCTGAAAGAAGGCCCAGAGATTCGAGGCCTCGACATTGTCGCTGAGCGCCGCGGTCTGCGCGCTTTTTCCGAGCGTTTCCGAGACCGCGAGAAACAATGCGAGCACCGAGATGAAGAGCGCGATCTTCTTGTTCTGCGTGCCCTGATGGGTCGCTTCGTGGGCCGCTTCTTCCGCCTTGCTGGTCATGTCCCCCTCCCTGGAAGGGCGCAACGCTTTCACGAAGCGCGGGCGGTCCGCAAGGGGCTAACCGCGCGCGCGCGGATGCGCGGCCTTGTAGGTCTCGATCAGCCGGGTGGGGTCGACGGCGGTGTAGATTTGCGTGGTAGCGAGCGAAGCGTGGCCCAAGAGCTCCTGGATCGCGCGCAGGTCGCCGCCGCGCGAGAGCAAGTGCGTAGCGAAAGAATGGCGCAGCGCATGCGGGGTCGCCGTCGGCGGCAGGCCGAGGGCGCCGCGCAACTCGGCCATGGCAAGCTGCACGATGCGGGGCGAGAGCGGCCCGCCTTTCGCCCCGCGGAAAAGCGGGCCGTCCGGCGCGAGCTCGAACGGACAGAGCCGCGCGTAGTCCTCGATCATCCGCAACACGGTCGGCAGCACCGGGACCATGCGCGCCTTGTTGCCCTTGCCGAGCACGGTGATGGCATCGCGCGCGCCGTCCGGCACGTCGCCGCGCTGCAAGCCGAGCGCTTCGGAAATGCGCAAGCCGGAGCCGTAGAGCAGCGCGAACACCGCGGCGTCACGCGCGAGCACCCAGGGCGCGCGGCGCTCGCCGGCGCGCAAGCCAGGATTCGCCACCGCCTTGGCGGCGCTCACGCTGAGCGGCTTCGGCAGCGTGCGCGGCACCCGCGGCGCGCGCACGGCGGAAAGCGCCGCGACCTTGCCCTTGCCTTCGCGCTCGAGGAAGCGGCCGAACGAACGCGCGGCCGCGAGCGCGCGCACCAGCGTGCGCGGCTCGATGCCGTCGCGGCGGCGGTGGGCCATCCAGGCGCGCACGTCGGCGGGCGCGAGCTTGCCGAGCTCGCCGAGCTTCGGCTTGCCGCCGAGATGCTCGGCGAGAAAGGCGAGGAAGGCCGCGACGTCGCGGGCATAGGCTTCGCAGGTCTTCGGCGCGAGCCGGCGCTCGATGCCGAGAAAAGCGAGCCAGCGGCGGGCCTCGCGCGCCACCTCGGGCGCTGCGACGGCTGCGATCATTGCCGCGCCTTGCTCCAGCACTTCCGAATTGTGTTTCGCAGTCGCGCGCATTTGGACGATCGACGGACGGGGTCGAACGGCTGTGAACTCGTAGCTCGATTCCTCTCAGCCATTGAACCGATTCGTGGGAAACTCCCACCCCCTCACCCTCGGAAGCCCGAACTGGCGTTCGGGCTTCCTGTTCCCTCTCCCCTCCCGCGATTGCGGGAGGGGGAGAGGGGTGGGGAGGCGCGGAACGCGCCGACCGGGTGAGGGGGAGGGCGACCCAAGCTGAGCCGGTAATGGTTATGACCGAACGCGTTGTCGACGTGCTGGTCCCGGTCGCCGTCGACTCACCCTATACATACCGCGTTCCCGAGGGGCTCGTCTTGAAGGCGGGCGACGTGGTGGCGGTGCCGCTCGGCGCGCGGCGGGTCGTGGGCTGCGTGTGGCCGGAGGGGCGGGCGGGACGCGCGCCGGCGGCCAAGCTCAAAACGGTGGCCGAGAAACTCGACGTGCCGCCGCTTAAGCCCGAGTTCATCCGCTTCATCGACTGGGTCGCCGACTACACGCTCGGCCCCCGCGGGATGGTGCTGCGCATGGCGCTCCGTTTCGACGCGGAGGCGCGCGAGGGCCGGCCGCGGGTCGGCGTGCGGCTGAAGGGCTTAAGCCCGAAGCGTATGACCGCGGCGCGAACGCGGGTGATGCAGGCGCTCGCCGACGGCCTGGTGCGAACGAAGGCGGAAGCCGCGCGCGAGGCCGGTACTTCTGCTTCCGTGATCGACGGCCTGATCGACGACGGCGCGCTCGAAACCGTGCCGTTGCCGGCCGAGCCCGTCGCGCTGCCGCCCGATCCGGAGCACGCCGCTGCTGCGCTTTCCGACGCTCAAGCCGCGGCCGCAACCGAACTGAAACAGGCCGCGGCCGGCGGCTTTTCGGTGCATCTGCTCGACGGCGTCACCGGTGCGGGCAAGACCGAGGTCTATTTCGAAGCGGTGGCGGAGACGATCCGGCGCGGGCGGCAGGCGCTGATTCTGTTGCCTGAGATCGCGCTCACGGCGCAGTTTCTCGAACGCTTCGCCGCGCGCTTCGGCGCGCGGCCGGCGGAATGGCACTCGCAAGTGACGCCGCGCCGCCGCGCGCGCGCCTGGGAGGCGGTGGCCAAGGGCGAGGTGCAGGTCGTGGCCGGCGCGCGCTCGGCGCTGTTCCTGCCGTTCCGAAATCTCGGCCTCATCGTCGTCGATGAAGAGCATGATTCGGCCTACAAGCAGGAGGACGGCGTGCACTACCACGCGCGCGACATGGCGGTGGTGCGCGCGCAGCTGAACCAAGCGCCGATCGTGCTCGCCTCGGCGACGCCTTCGCTCGAAACCGAAGTGAACGCGCGGCGCGGGCGCTATCAGCGGCTGAAGTTGCCCGAACGCTTCGGCGGCAGCTCGATCCCGCCGCTCGAGGCGATCGATCTCCGCCGCGCACCGCCGCCGCGCGGGCGCTGGATCTCGCCGCCGCTCGCGGCCGCAATCGCCGAAACGATCGCGCGCGGCGAGCAGGTATTGCTGTTCCTGAACCGGCGCGGCTACGCGCCGCTCACGCTCTGCCGCGCCTGCGGCCATCGCATGCGCTGCCCGTCCTGCGACTCCTGGCTGGTGGAACACCGGTTCCGCAAGCGCCTGGTCTGCCATCATTGCGGCTACGCCATGCCGCGCCCCGAAACCTGCCCGAAATGCGGCACGGCGGAATCGTTCGTCGCCTGCGGCCCGGGCGTCGAGCGGCTCGAGGAGGAAGTGCAGGCGCTCTACCCGGAGGCGCGGACGCTGGTGCTCTCGAGCGATCTCGCCGGCGGGGTCGAGCGGCTGCGCGCCGAGCTCGACGCGGTCGCGCGCGGGGAGATCGATCTCGTGATCGGCACCCAACTGGTGGCCAAGGGGCATCATTTCCCGCAGCTCGCGCTGGTGGGCGTGATCGACGCCGACCTTGGGCTGGCCTGGGGCGACCCGCGCGCGGCCGAGCGCACGTTCCAGCTCCTGCATCAGGTGGCCGGGCGCGCCGGCCGCGCCGCGGCGGCGGGCCGCGCCATGTTGCAGACGCATCAGCCCGAGCACCCGGTGATGGCGGCGCTGATCGCCGGCGACCGCGACGCCTTCTACGACCGCGAGATCGCGGCGCGCGAGGAGGCGGGCCTGCCGCCGTTCGGCCGGCTCGCCAGCCTCATCGTCTCGGCCGCGGACGGCCCAAGCGCGCAAGGCCATGCGCAGCGCCTCGCGGCCGCGGCGCCGAGCGTCGTGGAGGTGCGGGTGCTGGGGCCGGCGGAAGCGCCGCTCGCGCTGGTGCGCGGCCGCCACCGCTTCCGAATTCTGGCGAAATCCACGCGCGGGTTCGATCTCCCCGACTACGTGCGCGCCTGGCTTGCGAACGCGCCGGCGCCCAAGGGCAGCGTGCGGGTGATCGTGGACATCGATCCGCAGAGCTTCCTCTAGAACATGTTAGCCTCGT
This sequence comes from Hyphomicrobiales bacterium, assembly GCA_023269635.1. Lineage (GTDB taxonomy): Bacteria > Pseudomonadota > Alphaproteobacteria > Rhizobiales > Xanthobacteraceae > JAHFPN01. Next base: position 5,132 of record JAHFPN010000073.1, read on the forward strand.
CCTGAGGAGGCCGGCGTTAGCCGGCCGTCTCGAAGGACGAGGCTGATGCACGCCGAGACCTATCGCCCTCGCCCTTCGAGACGCTCGGACTTCGTCCTCGCTCCTCAGGGCGAGGGCGCGATCGAGCGTCGCGCCCTCGGTGCAAACGCTTGTCCCACATGGCTTGGCGAGGGGTCGGCGAGGCCCGCTCGTGTTGCGCCGCAAGAATGCGTGTGTTACGGAACCGCAGCCTGCAAGGGCGCGGGGGCCCGCGCCCTTTTTAATGACAACCGCGGTCGAGGGGCCTCCGCTCGTTCGAGTTCGGAGCGATCCCTCCCCAGTCCGAGAGCTTGAGGCGTGGCCGACGAACCGATCGTTTCCGGCGTGGCGGGGCGTTATGCGACCGCGCTGTTCGAGCTTGCGCGCGACGAGAAAGCGCTCGACGCGGTCGCGGCCGATCTCGCCCGCTTCGAGGCGCTCGTGGACGGCAGCGCCGATCTCGACCGGCTGGTGAAGAACCCCGTGTTCACCGCCGATGAGCAGGAGCGGGCGCTTGCCGCGGTGCTCGGCCAGGCCGGGATCGGCGGGCTCGCGGCCAAGTTCCTGCTGCTGGTCGCGAAGAAGCGCCGGCTGTTCGCCGCGCGCGACATGATCAAGGCGTTTCGCACGCTGCTTGCGCGCCACCGCGGCGAGGCCCGCGCCGAGGTGACGGTGGCCGAGCCGCTCTCCGACAGGCACCTCGCCGCGTTGAAGGAGATGCTCGCCGGCGCCACCAAGAAGGAGGTCGCGCTCGACGTGAAGGTCGATCCGAAAATCCTCGGCGGCCTCGTGGTCAAGCTCGGCTCGCGCATGGTCGACGCCTCGCTCAAGACCAAGCTCAATTCGATCAAGCTCGCCATGAAAGAGGCCCGCTGATGGACATCCGCGCCGCGGAAATTTCCGCGATCCTGAAGGAGCAGATCAAGAATTTCGGCGAGGCCGCCGAGGTCTCGGAAGTCGGCCAGGTGCTCTCGGTCGGCGACGGCATCGCGCGCGTCTACGGCCTCGACAACGTGCAGGCCGGCGAAATGGTCGAGTTCGAGAACGGCGTGCGCGGCATGGCGTTGAACCTCGAAATCGACAATGTCGGCATCGTGATCTTCGGCGACGACCGCCAGATCAAGGAAGGCCAGACCGTCAAGCGCACGCGCGCGATCGTGGACGTGCCGGTCGGCAAGGCGCTGCTCGGCCGCGTGGTCGACGCGCTCGGAAACCCGATCGACGGCAAGGGCCCGATAAGCGCCAAGGAACGGCGCCGGGTGGACGTGAAGGCGCCCGGCATCATCCCGCGCCGCTCGGTGCACGAGCCGATGCAGACCGGCCTCAAGGCGATCGACGCGCTGATCCCGATCGGCCGCGGCCAGCGCGAGCTCATCATCGGCGACCGCCAGACCGGCAAGACCGCGGTCGCGCTCGACACCATCCTGAACCAGAAATCGATCAACGCGTCCGGCGACGAGAAGCTGAAGCTCTACTGCGTCTATGTCGCGATCGGGCAGAAGCGCTCGACGGTGGCGCAGTTCGTGCGCGTGCTCGAAGAGAACGGCGCGCTCGAATATTCGATCATCGTGGCGGCGACCGCCTCGGACCCGGCGCCGATGCAGTTCCTGGCGCCGTTCTCCGGCTGCGCCATGGGCGAGTATTTCCGCGACAACGGCATGCACGCGCTGATCATCTATGACGACCTCTCCAAGCAGGCCGTGGCCTATCGCCAGATGTCGCTCTTGCTGCGCCGGCCGCCGGGACGCGAGGCCTATCCCGGCGACGTGTTCTATCTGCACTCGCGGCTCCTGGAACGCGCGGCGAAACTGAACGACGAAAACGGCGGAGGCTCGCTCACCGCGCTGCCGGTGATCGAGACCCAGGCGAACGACGTCTCGGCCTACATTCCGACCAACGTGATTTCGATCACCGACGGGCAGATCTTCCTGGAGACCGATCTGTTCTATCAGGGCGTCCGGCCGGCGGTGAACGTCGGCATCTCGGTTTCGCGCGTGGGCTCGGCGGCGCAGATCAAGGCGATGAAGCAGGTCGCCGGCCGCATCAAGGGCGAGCTCGCGCAATACCGTGAAATGGCGGCCTTCGCCCAATTCGGCTCCGACCTCGACGCCTCGACCCAGCGGCTGTTGAACCGCGGCGCGCGGCTCACCGAGCTCCTGAAGCAGCCGCAGTTCGCGCCGATGAAGGTCGAGGAGCAGGTGTGCGCGATCTTCGCCGGCACCTCCGGCTATCTCGATCCCTTGCCGGTGGCGCGGGTGCGCCCGTTCGAGGACGGCTTGCTCACGCACTTGCGCGCCCAGCACGCCGACATCCTCGACGCCATCCGCAAGACGCGCGAGCTCTCGGATGATACCCGCGCCAAACTCACGAAGGTGATCGACGCCTTCGCCAAGAATTTCGCGTGATGGCGCGCGGCGCTGGAATCTTTCTTCTCCCTCCCCCTGAAAGGGGGAGGGTGGTCGCCGAAGGCGACCGGGTGGGGGTTGCCATTCGCGCGATGACCCCCTCCCGGCGCGCGGAGCCTGGCCCGGACTTGATCCGGGCCGCGCCGACCCTCGGGTCAAGCCCGAGGGCATGCCTCCCCCTTTCAGGGGGAGGTGAAGAGGGGGCCAATTCATGCCCAGCCTGAAAGCGCTTCGCAACCGCATCGCCTCGGTGAAGGCGACGCAGAAGATCACCAAGGCGATGCAGATGGTCGCCGCGGCGAAGCTTCGGCGCGCGCAAGGGGCGGCCGAAGCGGCGCGGCCCTATGCCGAGCGCATGGGTCGCGTGCTCGGCAATATCGCGCTCGGCATGAAGGACTCGCCCGAGGCGCCGAAGCTCCTGATCGGCACCGGCAAGAACCAGGTGCATCTGCTCGTGGTCTGCACCGCCGAGCGGGGTCTGTGCGGCCCGTTCAATTCGGCGATCGTGCGGCTGGCGCGGGAAAAGGCGGGCGCGCTCGAGGCGGATGGAAAGCAGGTGAAGTTCCTGTGCGTCGGCCGCAAGGGCTTCGAGCAGCTCCGGCGCCAGTTCGAGAAGCAAATCGTCGAAACGATCGATCTCCGCGCCGCGCGCGTGCTCGGATACGAGCACGCGGAAGGGATCGGGAAGAAAGTGATTGCGCTCTTCAACGAGAGCGCCTTCGACGTCGCGACGCTGTTCTACTCGCGCTTCAAGTCGGTGATCGCGCAGGTTCCGACCGCGCAGCAAATGATCCCGGCGAGCTTCCCGGTGGGCGAGAGCGGGCTCGGGCAGGCGATCTACGAATACGAGCCGGACGAGGAAGAAATCCTCGCCGATCTCCTGCCGCGCAACATCTCGACGCAGATTTTCCGCGCGCTTTTGGAGAATGCCGCCTCCGAGCAGGGCGCGCGCATGTCGGCCATGGACAGCGCCACCCGCAACGCCGGCGAGATGATCAAGAAGCAGACGCTGAAATACAATCGCACCCGCCAGGCGATGATCACCAAGGAGCTGATCGAGATCATCTCCGGCGCCGAGGCACTATGATGTATTCCGACGCCAATCCACCGTCATGGCCGGGCTTGTCCCGGCCATCCACGTCTTTCGTCTTGGGGGTGTTTCAAGACGTGGATGCCCGGCACAAGGCCGGGCATGACGCATACTTGGCGCTATAGTTTTCCGAGAAGAGGACGAGCATGGCTGACAAGAAAGCCGGACGTATCACCCAGGTCATCGGCGCGGTCGTCGACGTGCAGTTCGACGGCGAACTGCCGGAGATTCTCAATGCGCTCGAAACCGACAACCAGGGCCGGCGGCTGGTGCTCGAGGTGGCGCAGCATCTGGGCGAGTCCACCGTGCGCACGGTCGCGATGGACTCCTCCGAAGGCCTGATGCGCGGCCAGGCGGTGACCGACACCGGCCAGTCGATCGCGGTGCCGGTCGGCGACGAGACGCTCGGTCGCATCATGAACGTGATCGGCGAGCCGGTGGACGAGGCCGGGCCGATCAAGACCAAGCAAAAGCGGGGCATCCACCAGCCGACGCCCGCCTACACCGAGCAATCGACCGAGGCCGAGATTTTGGTCACCGGCATCAAGGTCGTGGACCTGCTCGCGCCCTACGCCAAGGGCGGAAAGATCGGCCTGTTCGGCGGCGCCGGCGTCGGCAAGACCGTGATCATCCAGGAGCTGATCAACAACGTGGCCAAGGCGCACGGCGGCTATTCGGTGTTCGCCGGCGTCGGCGAGCGCACGCGCGAAGGCAACGACCTCTATCACGAGATGATCGAGTCGGGCGTGAACAAGGACCCGAGGAAGGGCTCGACCGCGGGCTCCAAGTGCGCGCTGGTCTACGGCCAGATGAACGAGCCGCCGGGCGCGCGCGCCCGCGTCGGCCTCTCCGGCCTGACCGTGGCCGAATATTTCCGCGACCAGGGCCAGGACGTGTTGTTCTTCGTGGACAACATCTTCCGCTTCACGCAAGCGGGCTCGGAAGTGTCGGCGTTGCTCGGCCGCATCCCGTCCGCGGTCGGCTACCAGCCGACGCTCGCCACCGACATGGGCGCGCTGCAAGAGCGGATCACCACCACCACCAAGGGTTCGGTCACCTCGGTGCAGGCGATCTACGTGCCGGCCGACGACCTGACCGATCCGGCGCCGGCGACCTCGTTCGCGCACCTCGACGCCACCACGGTGCTGTCGCGCTCGATCGCCGAGAAGGGCATCTATCCGGCGGTGGACCCGCTCGATTCCACGTCGCGCATGCTCGACCCGCGCGTCGTCGGCGACGAGCACTACGCGGTCGCCCGCCAAGTGCAGCAGATCCTGCAGCGCTACAAGGCGCTGCAGGACATCATCGCGATTCTCGGCATGGACGAGCTGTCCGAGGAGGACAAGCTCACGGTCGGCCGCGCGCGCAAGATCGAGCGCTTCCTGAGCCAGCCGTTCCACGTGGCCGAGGTGTTCACCGGCGTGCCCGGCACGTTCGTGGAGCTCGCCGACACCATCAAGGCCTTCAAGGGCCTGTGCGAGGGCAAGTACGATCACTTGCCCGAGGTCGCGTTCTACATGGTCGGCACCATCGAGGAAGCGGTGGAGAAGGGGAAGAAGCTCGCGGCGGAGGCGTGATGGCCGGCGCGCGCGCAATTGTACCGATGAACATCAAGCTCATCCTGCTCCTGATCGGGCTCATCGTCGGCGGGCTGGTCGGCTACGGGTCGCGGCCGCCTGCGGCCGAGATTCGGCTCGGGCCGGTGAGCATCCAGGTGACCGGGCCGGGCGCGAACGGCGAGCTGACCACCGGGCAAATGCAGCACATCGCGCTGATCGCCTTGCTTGGCGCGGTCCTCGGCCTCGGCCTCGGTCTCGCCGCGGCGCGGCGCGGATTCAAGTTCTGAGCGGCCGCCATGGCGACCTTCCCGTTCGAGCTGGTCTCGCCCACCCGCCTGGTTCATTCCGGCGAGGCCGAGGAAGTGATCGTGCCGGGCGCCGAGGGCGAGTTCGGCGTGTTCGCGAACCACGCGCCGCTGATCTCGACGCTCCGGCCCGGCATCCTCACGATCAAGGCCGCGGGCGGCGAGAAGCGGCTCTATGTGCGCGACGGCTTCGCCGAGGTGAACCCGAACGGGCTCATTGTGCTCGCGGAGGTGGCGGTGCCGGTCGAGGAGATCGACGCGGCCGCGATGGCGCGCGAAGTCGAGGCGGCGGAAGCCGCGCTCGCCGAGGCCAAGGAAGGCCCCGAGCGCGACAAGGCGCACGAGCGGCTCGATCAGATGAAAAGCGCCGCAGCCGCGCTCGGCGCCGCAGGCGCGGCAAGGCACTAGTTTATTGGTCGTCCCCGCGAAAGCGGGGACCCATATTCACAATTCGGGCGAAGTCTCTCTTGCGGTGGCTATGGGTCCCGGCTCTCCGCGCGGCTGCGCCGCGCGTCGGCCGGGACGACGCGGTCAAGGCTTGGAGAACTTGCCGAACTCCTGCACCACCCGCTCATAGACCTCACGCTTGAACGGCACGATCAGCTCGGGCAGCCGCGCCATCTGCTCCCAGCGCCAGTCCAC
>JAHFPN010000074.1 GCA_023269635.1 Hyphomicrobiales bacterium
GAGCTCGACTATGCCGACCGCTATTTGCCCGAGATCATGGCGCGCTTCGCCCGTTCGCATCCGGGCGTCGAGCTCACCGTGGTCTGCGAGCCCACAATCAGCCTGGTGGAGCGGATCGATTCCGGAGAGATCGACCTTGCCGTCATCACCCACTCCTACTCCAACCGACAGTGCGAGATCATCCGGCGCGAGCGGCTGTTGTGGGTCAGCTCGAACCGCAGCGCCGTCCACCGCGAGGAGACGGTGCCGCTCGCGCTCGGCCGCCAGACCTGCGCCTGGCGCCGGATCGCGATCGAGCGGCTGCAGGCGGCCGGCCGGCCGCACCGCGTCCTCTATACCAGCTGGAACGCGGGCGCGATCGGCGCCGCGGTACTCGCCGGGCTGGCGGTGTCGGTGTTGCCGGAGTCGGCGCTGCGCCCCGGCATGCGGGTGATCGGCGAGACCGACGGCTATCCTTCGCTGCCTTCGATCGACATCGGTCTCTTGCGCAACGCGCACGAGCCGTCCGCGCTCGCCGACGCGCTCGCGGCCCATATCGTGCAGGGTCTCGACAACCTATCGGAAGCCGCGGCCGCCGAGTGACGCGCCGGAATTCCGGCTCGGCCGCGCGAGCGCGAATATTCCGGCTGAGGCACCGCCGCTCACGCCCGCCGAGGCGCCGACAGCACCACCGCGTTCCCGGCGAGCACGAGAATGACGCCGAGCCCGCCTGCGGCCGTCCAGGTGTAATGCTCGAACACAGTCGAAATCGCGAGCGCCACCAGCGGCACCAGCACCGTCGAGTAGCTCGCGCGCCCGGGACCGACGCGGCCGACCAACGTGAGATAGGCAAAGAACGCCACCACCGTCGACAGCAGCGCGAGCCACGCCACCGAGCCGAGGTAGCGCGCGTTCCATTCCGCGATGAACGGTTCCCCACGCACGAGCGCGATCGCTGCGAACACGGCGGTGCCGTAGAGCATGCACCAGGCATTGGCCGGGACCACCGGCATCCCGCGCGCCTGGAACGCGGCCGACAGCATGTTCCCGATGCAGAACAGGACCGTGGCGAGCAGCGCAAGCCCGAGCCCGAGCGCCGTGTCGCGGCTCGCTTCCGTCGCCGTGATCTCCGGCCCGAACAGGAGCGCGATCCCGCCGACGCCCAGCACCGCGGCGGTGAGCACGCGCAGATCTAGAACGCCGCGCCCGAGCGCCGCGGCCAGCAGCGGGTTGATGATCGACGCGAGCGAGAACACGACCGCAAGCAGGCCGGAAGTGAGGTAGAAGCCGCCGTAATAGGCGGCGAGGAAATTGAGCGAGAACAGCGTGGCGCCGAGCAGCGCGAAGCGGGCGTGGTCGGCGCCGCCGAAGCGGAAGCGCGCGCCCGCGAGGCCGACCCAGGCGAACATGATCGTTGCCGCGATCGCGAACCGCCACAGGCCCGAAACCTCCGGCGCGACCACGCCGAGTTGCAGGCGCAAGGGCAGCCAGCTCGTGCCCCAGACCAGCACGACCGTCGCGTAGAGCGCGAGATCGGCGGCGCTGAAGGCGGAGCGCGATGGCGATTGCGGCAAGGTCGGCGCCTCAATACGCCAAAGCCGCGAACACCGGCTCCACCGAGCCCTTCCATTCGCCGTTGAAGCGCGCGAGCAGCGCTTCCGCCGGGGTCTCGCCGCGCTCGACCACGTCCTCGATCGGCGCCAGGAAATGGCTCTCGTCGCGGCCGCTGCGGTCGCGTCGCGCCCGCCGCTCGAGGCCCGCGCGCGCCAGCGCCACCACCTCGCGTGCAAGCTCGCGCACGCTGTGCTTGCCGATCCGCGCCCTTAAGCCCAGCCGCGGCACCTGATCGCGCAGGAGCTGGCGCTCGTCGGCTCCCCAGCCCTTGACCAGATCCCAGGCAGCGTCGAGCGTCGCCGGATCGTACAGCAACCCGACCCACAGCGCCGGCAGCGCACAGAGCGGCGCCCACGGACCGCCGTCGGCGCCGCGCATCTCGAGGTAGCGCTTGAGCCGCACCTCCGGAAACAACGTGGTGAGGTGGTTGGCCCAGTCGGAGATGGTCGCGCGCTCGCCGGGCAATGCCGAGTGCCGGCCGGCCAAGAGATCGCGAAACGAGGACCCGGCGACGTCGACATAGCGGTCGCCGCGCTTGACGAAATACATCGGCACGTCGAGCGCGTAATCGACCCAGCGCTCGAAGCCCATGCCGGGCTCGAACGCCCACGGCAGCATGCCGGTACGGTCCGGGTCGGTGTCGCGCCAAATCTCCGAGCGATACGAGAGAAATCCGTTCGGCTTGCCCTCGAGAAAGGGCGAATTGGCGAACATGGCCGTCGCCACCGGCTGCAGCGCGAGCCCGACGCGGAGCTTCTTCACCATGTCCGCTTCCGACGAGAAGTCGAGGTTCACCTGCACCGTGCAGGTGCGGAACATCATGTCGAGGCCGAGAGTCCCGACCTTGGGCATGTAGTTCGCCATGATCCGGTAGCGCCCCTTGGGCATCACCGGCGTTTCCGCCCGCGTCCATTTCGGGCTCATGCCGATGCCGAGGAACCCGATGCCGAGCGGGGTCGCGGCTTCGCGCAACTGCACGAGATGCGCGATCAGCTCGGCCGAGGTCTCGTGCACGGTCGCCACCGGCGCGCCCGAAAGCTCGAACTGCCCGCCCGGTTCGAGCGAGATGGCGCCGCCGCCGGTGACGTCCAAGAGGCCGATGATCGCTTCGCCCTCGCGGATTTCCTCCCAGCCCAAGAGATCGCGCATGCTCTCGAGGATCGCGCGGATGCCGCGCGGGCCTTCATAGGGCACCGGCTCGTGCCGCGTGAGCGTGAACGGGAGCTTCTCGTGCTCGGTGCCGATCACGAAGCGCGCGGGCGGTTTCACGCCCTGCTCGAGCCAGCGGACCAGCTCGTCGCGCGACTCGATCGGAGTCATGTCCACTTGATCGCGGGCCATGCGGGGGAAGCGCTCCGGAACGGGGCGGGGACGATACCCTTCGCCCGTTGCCGCGCCAACCGGCAAGCCCCGGCTCAAGAACTATTGAACGGTCGTCTCCGCGAGCCAGTCCTCGACCGCCGCGAACGCCTCCCCGCGGCTGCCGGTGCGCCGCATCAATACGCGGCGTCAGCGCCAGTCGCCGCGCACCGCCTGCACCAACGCGAGCGCGGCGACCGCGGCGGTATCGGCGCGCAGGATGCGCGGTCCGAGCGAAAGCCGCACCGTGCCGGCGCGCGCGTTGAGCAGCCGCCGCTCGTCCTCGGCGAAGCCGCCCTCGGGCCCGATCAGAACCGCGAGCGGCCCCGCCGCCGCCCGCGTCAGCGCCTGCACCGGATCGGCGCTCTCCGCCTCCTCGTCGCAGAACACCAGCACGCGCTCGCGCGGCAGAGCCGCGAGCCAGCGCTCGAGCGGCGCCGGCGCCTCGATCGCGGGAACGCTGAGCACGCCGCATTGTTCCGCCGCCTCGATCGCGTTCGCGCGCATGCGCTCGAGATTGACCCGGGCCACCTGCGTGTGGCGCGTGAGCACCGGCTGCACGATTCCCACCCCCATCTCCACCGCCTTCTGCACGAGGTAATCGAGCCGCGCGTGCTTGAGCGGCGCGAACGCGAGCACGAGATCGGGCGACGCGGGTTGCGGGCGCGTCCGCTCGTAGATTCCGAGCGCCGCCCGCCGGCCGCGGACGCGGAGCCCGGCCGCCCATTCGCCGTCCTTGCCGTTGAACACGAGCACGCGCGCGCCCTCGCCGAGTCGCAGCACGTTGCAGAGGTAATTGGTCTGGCCGCGGTCCAGCTCGAGCTCCGCCCCGGCCGTCAACGGGGCGGTGACGAACACCCGCGGGGTGCGGAAATCGTGTCTCGCCATGGGCTTGCGTGGGCTCTGTTCCCGCCTCGATCTTGCCTCAAGCTTCGGGCCTTTGTACCAGCGACCGGTCTATGTATCGTAGCAAATGATGCCTTGGCGCCCGATCACGCTCGCAATGCCGATCCTGCTGTTCGCAGCGGGGCCTGCACTTTCGCAGGCGGTCAATTGCAACGACGATTTCATCAAGCTCCGCCAGGACGCCGAGACCAAAGGCCAGGCCTTGCAAAAGGCGGGACAACGCAAGGCGACGCCCGCGGAACTTTGTCCGCTGTTCCGGCGCTTCGGCGAGGCCGAGGCCAAAATGGTCGGGTTCCTGGTCAAGAACGCGGCCGTCTGCCAGATCCCGCCCGAGGTGATCAAGAACGTGCGGACCAACCACGCCAAGACCGTCGATATCCGCACCAGAGTTTGTGCCGCGGCGAACGCGCCGACGGCACCGGCCACGCCGAGTCTCGGCTTGAGTGGCGCGCTCACCACAACGCCCGCCGTGCCCGCGCCGGGCACCGGCACCGGCGTGTTCGACACCCTCACCGGCAACGTCCTGCAGCAATGACGCGCGGCCGGCCGGCCGAGCCGGTCGCCGACTCGACCGGCAACTGGGTCGACCGCGGCGCGCCGGCCTGGGCGCGGCCCTATCTCCGGCTCGCGCGCGCCGACCGGCCGATCGGCACCTGGCTCCTGCTGCTGCCCTGCTGGTGGTCCACGGCGCTCGCCGCCGTCGCCGCCGGGGGCCGCGCGCCGGATCTGCGGCTCCTGGTCTTGTTCGCGATCGGCGCCATCGCCATGCGCGGCGCCGGCTGCACCTGGAACGACATCCTCGATCGCGATCTCGACGCCAGGGTCGAGCGCACGCGCTCGCGGCCGATCCCCTCGGGCCAGGTCTCGCTACCGGCCGCCTTCGCGTTCCTGCTCGCGCTGGCTTTGGTCGGGCTTGCGGTGCTCGTGCAGTTGAACTCGTTTGCGATCGCGACCGGCATCGCCTCGCTTGCGATCGTGGCGCTCTATCCGCTCGCCAAGCGCGTCACCGACTGGCCGCAGATCGTGCTCGGTCTCGCCTTTTCCTGGGGCGCGTTGATCGGCTGGGCCGCGGTGTTCGGCCGGCTCGACCCTGCCGCGCTCGTGCTCTACGCCGGGAGCATCCTGTGGGTGATCGGCTACGACACCATCTACGCCCACCAGGACCGCGACGACGACGCCATCATCGGCGTGCGTTCCACCGCGCGCCTGTTCGGCGCGCGCACGCGGCCCGCGATCGCCGCGTTCTATGCCGGCGCGGTGGTGCTGATCGGTGTCGCCGGCTACCTGGCCGGCGGGAAATGGATGTTCGCGCTCGGGCTCGCGGCCTTCGCGGCCCACCTCGCCTGGCAGGTGCGCAAGCTCGACATCGATGATCCCGAACTGTGCTTGAAGCTCTTCCGTTCCAACCGCGACGCCGGGCTCCTGCTGTTCGCAGGCCTGGTCCTCGAAGCGGCGCTCATTCCGGCGCGATGATTTCGCGCTCGCCGCGATATACCTGCATCGCGATCCTGATCTTGCCCCACATGCGTCGCGCGAAGATGGTGGGGCGTCGGCGCTTCAACGCGGTACGCCGGCGCCGGCGCGGCGCGATGGTTCCGATCGCGATCGCACCGAGGCTCGGGAACGGCGAGCGCAACGCACCGTCGCCGTCGGCGACCAAGAGCGGACAGCCGAGCGCCCGCGCCCACAGCCGCCAATCGGCGATGGCATCGTCGGTCTCGGCCGCGAGCCGAAGCGGAACGCTTAAATTGGGGTCGCGATGCTCGAGCACGAGCGCGACCGCGCCCTCTGCATCGGCGTCGCCGGCAAAAACCCGTAACGCCACACCGAGGAAGTTCTCGAGCGGCAGGTTGAGCCGCATGCGCACGCCGCGCACGCTGCGCCGCACCAGCACGCGCTCGCGATCGATCTCGATCACGCGGGCGGCGCCGTCCGCCGTCGCGTCGGCGGCGGAAATCCGCGCTGGAAGGGCCAGCGGGTCGAGCCGCAATGCGCGGCTCGACCCGGCCGGCGTGCGGCCGCCCGTCTTCGTTTGACGCCTCAATTCGCACTCCCCGCCGGGCTGAAGTCGCCCGGTCTTGGAGCGCGACCTTGCCACGGCGCGAGCGAGCGCCGGCTTAAGGGACCTGGTTAATCATCGGTAGTTCGCCGCGACTTCGTCCGGCTTCTTTCCGCATGCTTGCCGATTCCTTGCGAGCGCGCGCTTGCGGCCCACGGTGCGAAAGCCTAGAGCCTGCCGCATGCGAAGCGTGAATGAAGTCTTGCCGACGCCGGCGACCGATGCGGGGGATGCGCGCGCGCCGTCCGAGCTCGTACGCGCGCTCTCGGATATCGTCGCCGAAGCCGGCCACCGCGCGCGCAAGATGTTCCACGCCGGCGTGAAGAGTTGGAAGAAGTCGGGTGACTCGATCGTCTCCGACGCGGATCTAGCGATCGACGCGTTCCTGCACGAGCGCCTCGCCGGCTTCGCCCCGGAGCTCGGTTGGCTGTCCGAGGAAACCGTGGACGCGCCCGAGCGGCTCGGCCGGGAGAGCCTGTGGGTGGTCGATCCCATCGACGGCACCCGCGCCTTCCTCGCCGGCGACCACGACTGGGCGGTTTCGGCCGCACTGGTCGCGCGCGGCCGGCCGATCGCCGCGGTGCTCTACGCGCCGATCACCGATGAATTGTTCGTGGCCTCGGCCGGGCGCGGCGCCACGCGCAACGGCGCCCGCATCGAGGTCAGCGCCGCTTCGTCGCTGGCCCGGGCGCGCCTCGCCGGACCGCGACCGATGCTCGACCAGCTCGCAGCCGCCGACAACCGATTTGAACGCGTGCCGCGCATCCGTTCGCTCGCGCTCCGCTTCGCACGGGTCGCGGCCGGCGAGATCGACGCCGCGCTCGCCTCCGCCCGCAGCAACGACTGGGACCTTGCCGCCGCCGATCTCCTGGTGCACGAAGCCGGCGGCGCCTTGACCGGGTTCGACGGCAGCCCGCCGCGCTACAATCGTCCCGAGCCGGTGCACGGTCCGCTGGTGGCCGCAGGGCACGCGCTCCATCCGGATCTGCTCGATGTGATCGCGCGCGCCATGCATCCAGCGGAAGATTTCTCCAGCCGCGCGCACGGGTCGCCCCATCATGAGTAAGCCGCAAGCGGCCCCGCCGAAGCAGCTCCTGCATCTGGTGTTCGGCGGCGAGCTCAAGTCCCTCGACCGCATCGAGTTTCGCGATCTCGACAAGCTCGATATCCTGGGCATCTATCCGAACTACCCGGCCGCCTATGCGGCGTGGCGCGCCAAGGCGCAGCAGACGGTGGACAATGCCATGGTGCGCTACTTCATCGTGCACCTGCATCGCCTGCTCGACCCCGCAACCGACCAGACCCGCCCGCAGAAGAGTTAAGCCGTTCGGCGTCCCCTCATGTGGAAACGGATTCGCGATTCGCGGGCGTTGCAGTTCGTGCTCGGGCGCCTGCTCGCTTCTTACTTGAGCCTGGTCTGGCGCAGCTCGCGCTTGGTGGTGGAGCCCGCGGAGGTCTATGACTGGATCGACGACGAGCTGCCGATCATCGTCGCGTTTTGGCACGGGCAGCATTTCCTCACGCCGTTCATCCAAAAACCGCACCATCGGGTCGCGGTGATGATTTCGCGCCACGTCGACGCCGAGTACAATGCCGTGGCCGCGGAGGCGCTCGGGATCGCCATCATCCGCGGCTCTGGCGGCGAGAGCCGCGACTTTCTCCGCAAGGGCGGGGCCGCCGCCGCCCGCCAGATGATCGAGACGCTCGCAGCCGGGACCAACGTGGCGATGACCGCCGACGTGCCCAAGGTCGCGCGCGTCGCCGGCCTTGGCATCGTAGCGCTAGCGCAGCATTCCGGGCGCCCCATCGTTCCGGTGGCGCTTGCGTCCAGCAATCGCATCGAGCTTTCGAGCTGGGATCGGGCGCACGTGAATCTTCCGTTCAGCCGGATCGCGCTGGTGGCCGGCGATCTGGTGCGGGTCAAGAACAATGCCGACGCGAAAGCGCTGGAGGCCGCGCGCAAGCTCGTCCAGGATCGGCTTAACGCCGCCACCGCCCGCGCCGAGGCGCTGGTCGGGCGGCCGGCCAAGGGGACCGGCGATGGCCGCTAGGGAGAAGCTCACGGCGACGCTCGGCTTCTATCGCCGGCTCACCCGGCTCGCTTCCCCGTTCGCGGGCGCCTTGCTCGCGACCCGGCTGCAGCGCGGCAAGGAGGACCCCAAACGCGTCGCCGAGCGTCGCGGCGTGGCGAGCCTAGCGCGGCCCGAAGGACCGCTGGTGTGGGCGCACGGCGCCAGCGTGGGCGAAGTGCTCTCGATTCTGCCGCTGGCCGAGCGCCTGCGATCGCAGGGATTTCCCCTGCTCATCACCTCGGGCACCGTGACGGCGGCGCGGTTGGTCGAGCTGCGGCTGCCCGCCGGCGCACAACACCAATTCATTCCGCTCGACGTGCCGTCGTTCGTTTGCCGCTTTCTCGACTACTGGCGTCCGAGCCTGGCGTTGCTGGCGGAATCGGAGCTCTGGCCGAACCTCATCGTCGAGACCACGCGGCGCGGCACCCCGCTGGTTCTGGTCAACGCCCGGCTCTCGCAGCGCTCGTTCGAGCGCTGGCGTCTCTTCCGCGGCACCGCCCGCGATCTGCTGTCGCGCATCGATCTGTGCCTGGCACAAAGCGCCGAGGACGCGCGGCGCCTGGTCGACCTCGGCGCACCGCGCGTGCACGTGACCGGCAATCTAAAATTCGACGTGCCGCCGCCGCCGGCCGATCCGGCCGCGCTCGCCGCGCTCGAACGCGCGACCCAGGGCCGCGCGATCATGCTCGCGGCCAGCACGCATTCGGGCGAGGAGGCCGCAGTGGTCGAGGCGCACCGCCAACTGAAGCGGAAAATGCCCGGACTGCTCACCATCATCGCGCCGCGGCATCCCGAGCGTGGACCGGAGATCGTGGACGTCGCCCAAGCCGCGGGCGAGGTGCCGGTGATGCGCTCGCGCGGCCACCTGCCGGACCGCGGCACCGACATCTATGTCGCCGATACCATCGGCGAGCTCGGTCTGTTCTACCGCATCGCGCCGATCGTATTCATGGGCGGCTCGCTCGTTCGCCACGGCGGCCAGAACCCGATCGAGCCGGCCAAGCTAAACTGCGCGATTCTCTACGGGCCGCACGTCGCCAATTTCGCCGCCGTCTACGAGCAGTTGAGCCGCACGCGCGGTGCGGCACTGGTGACCGACGCTGCTTCGCTCGCCCGCAGCATTGCGCTCCTGCTCGACGATCCCGAGCTGGTGCGCAAGATGGCGACCGCGGCGCGCGCTACCGTGGCGCAGCTCGGCGGCGCGATCGAGCGCACTCAAGCCGCGATTGAGCCCTATTTGATCGGGCTCAGGCTCGAGCGCTGAGAGGCCCGGTCGCGATGCCGCGCGCGCCTGTTTTCTGGTGGAATGAGCCGGGGCTAGTAGCGCACCTGCTCGCGCCCGCGGCCGCGCTCTACGGCGCGATCGCGGGTGCGCGGCTCAAGCGGCCCGGGTTTCGCGCGCCGGTTCCGGTCTTGTGCGTGGGCGATCCCACGCTCGGCGGCGGCGGCAAGACGCCAGCGGTGATCGCGCTGGCCGAAATCTTAAGTGCTGTCGGCGAGATCCCCCATATCTTGAGCCGCGGCTACGGCGGCCGCACGCCCGGACCGGTGCTGGTCGATCCGGCGCGGACGGACGCGCGCGCGGTGGGGGATGAGCCGCTGCTCCTCGCCCATGCGGCGCCGACTTGGGTCGCACGCGATCGCGTGGCGGCGGCGAAGTCGGCGGCGGCGCGCGGCGCGAGCGCACTCCTGCTCGACGACGGGTTCCAGAACCCCTCGCTTGCGAAGGACCTATCGCTGCTCGTGCTCGACGGCGAAACCGGGATCGGCAACGCACGCGTATTTCCCGCAGGTCCCCTGCGCGCGCCGCTGATGGCGCAGCTCGCGCGCGCCCAAGCCGTGATCCGGATCGGCCAGGGGCGCGCCGGCGAAGCCGTCGTTGCCGCCGCGAAGGCTCATCGCCTGCCCGTGCTCGCGGCACGCCTGGTCCCCGACTCCGCGATCGCGCGGAGTCTCTCCGGAACACGCCTGCTCGCGTTCGCCGGGATCGCGCGGCCGGAGAAATTCTTCGCGACGCTCCGCGCGATCGGCGCCGAAGTCGTCGAGCGCCGCGCCTTCCCCGACCACCATACTTATACGGCGATCGAGGCGCAGGCGCTCCTCGCAGACGCGCGGGTGAAGAATCTCCGTCTTGCCACGACCGAGAAGGATCGCGCACGCATGCAGGGCGACCCGGCGCTCGCCGAGCTGGCCGCCGCGGCCGTCGCCGTTCCGGTCAAGCTGGAATTCGAAGATCGGGCCGCGGTCCAAGCGCTGGTCGCCGGCGCGCTCGCGAGCGCGCGCGGTCGTTCAGCGGCGGCGCTCTAGCCCGAAGCGCGCCCGCACCGCGGCCGGATTGGCGTAGGCTTCCTGCAGCTCGACGCTCCAGTACTTGAGCTCATCGAGCGGGATCGGCTCGCCGGTGACGGCGCAACGCACGTAGCTGCCGGGACGGATGATCCGATAGTCGCCGTCGAGATAGCGAATCTCGGCTTCGCCGACCGCCAAGGGAATGCGCTCGTAACGGTTCATGGCTCGATCCGGTTCCGGTACGCCTCGAAGCAATACTCGACGAAACATAGTGCGCCTCCCCCCGACTTGCCAACCGGCGCGCGGCCTCAACTAACCGAACAAGCTGCCCTGGCCGCCGCCCTCGCCGCCGCGCCGGCGCTTGGGCGCAATACCCCCGCCCTCGGCGACCACCGGCAGCGTCCCGTCCGCGAGCTCGATCGCGAGCCGGTCGCTGGCCGCGACCGCAGCGACCGAGCGGACCGGCGCGCCGGCCGCGTCGCGCACCAGCGCGTAGCCGCGCGCCAGCACCCCGTGATAGCCGAGCGCCTCGAGCAATTGGCCGAGGCCGTGGAGCCTGGTTTGCCGCCGCTCGAACAGGGTCCGGAAGCTGCGCCGGGCCCGCTCCACCAGCGCCTCGGTGCGCTCGCGTTCGTGCGCGACACGCATGCGCAACGCCACCGGCACGAGGCTCGCGGCCGCGCGCGCGAACGCGACCCGGTGCGCTTGGGCGTTGGCCCGGAGCGCCCGCGGCCGGCGCGCGCTCAACGAGTCGAGCCGCTGCCGCGGAATTCCGAGCAGCGCATCGAGCGCCGGGATGCCGCGGGCGAGCCCGCGCACTTCGCTCTT
>JAHFPN010000211.1 GCA_023269635.1 Hyphomicrobiales bacterium
GCGACGATGTCGCCGTTGAGCTTCAGGTAGAGCTTGATCGCGTTGTCCATCTGCGTCGCCGTATCCGCAAACTGTCCCGAATACGGCATGATCAAGCCGATCTTGATGGTCTGCTGCGCAGCCACCGGTGCCGCAGCAATCAGCGCGACGGCGAGGCCGCCGAGACCAATGAGTGTCTTACGCATCGATGCCTCCCAGGGCGTTCCGTGGTCGCTTGAGCGAAAGACGGGCGATCATTGAAGACCGCCCGTCTGACACAGGATCGTCGAACAAGGGGTCGCTTATTTCTTCATCGCCGCCTTGACCGGGTCCTTCACGTTGTCGACCTTGTCGAACTCCACGTTCCGCAGGTCGCTGCCCACCTTTTGCACCCGCCGGATATAGATGGTCTGTACGATGTCGCGGGTCTCCGGGTCGATGGAGATCATGCCGCGCGGGCTCTCCCAGCGCATCCCCTTGGCCGCCGCGATCATCGCCGCGGCATCGGTGTTGCCCTTGGTCTTCTTCAGCACTTCGTAGATGAGGTGCATGCCGTCATAGCCGCCGACCGCGAAGAAGTCCGGATTGCGCTTGAACTCCGCGTTGTAGGCCTTGACGAAATCCTGATTCTTCTTGGAGCCGTGGTTGTAGTCGTAGTGCCAGGCGGTGATGATGCCGAGCGCGGCCGGACCCATGTTCTTCACCGCGCTCTCGTCGGTAATTTCGCCGGTACCGAGAATCTTGATCTTGTTCGGGTCGACGCCACGTTCCGCGAATGCCTTGCCCAGCGCCGCCGGCTGCGCGCCGCCGGGCACGAAGGCGAAGATCGATTCCGGATTCAGATCCTTCGCGCGCTGCACGAAGGCGGAGAAGTCGGGATTGGCGACCGGCATGCGAACCGAGCCGACGATCTCGCCGCCGGCGGCCTTGAACGCGCGATGGAACGCCTGCTCGGCATCGTGGCCAGGACCGTAGTCGGACACCATCGTGTAGGCTTTGCGTACGCCATTCTTGTAGGCCCAGGCACCGAGGGTTTCGCCGACCTGCGGAAGCGTCATCGAGGTGCGGACGGAATATTCCGACTTGGTGGTGATGATCGAGGTCGCCGCGTTCATGATCACCATGAACTTCTTCGCCTGCGCGGAAATGTCGGAAGCCGCGAGCGCTTCCGGCGTCAGCGTGAAGCCGGCGAGGATGTCGACGCCGTCGCGCACGACCAGCTCCTGCGCCAGCCGCTTGGCGACGTCGGGATTCGGTCCGCCAGTGTCGCGGCGGATGATCTCGATCTTCTTGCCGGCGACGGTGTCGCCGAACTGCTTCATGTAGAGCTTGATGCCGTTGTCCATCTGGGCGGCGATGTCGGCGAACTGACCGGAATAGGCCATGATCACGCCGATCTTGATGGTGCCTTGGGCATTCGCCGACGAGGCGATTACCGAAGCAGCCGCAAGGCTGGCAAGTGCGACGAGGAATTTGCGCATCGAAGTCCTCCCTAAGCCGGTAGTTCTCTCGTTTTGCGAACCGTAACGGCGATCCTTGCAGGCGTCAATTTATCCCGGTCATCGGCGGCCGCACGCATTGCCGGTGCAAATCCAGCCGGTTTCTCGGGACCCCGCCCGCCCACTCGGCGCAACCGATGCGGATTTCGCGCCCGCGGGTGAACCGCCAAGGCTGCTCCGGCCGCTCATTCGGCCGCGCGGGTGCGCGGGCCGGCGAGCGCGGGGATCACCTCGCCAGCATAAAGTTCCAGCGACCGTAGCGATTCTTCCAGCGTCAGCTCGCCGAAGGCGAGCCAGGGCACAAAATAGTTGATCCCGGTCTCCCTGATCTCTTCGGCGATGAAATTGCGCACCGCCGCCGGCGAGCCGGCGATGCCATTGCCCTAGCTTTGCAGGTCGTCCCAGCTCGGCGGATAGAGGCCGGCGATCATCGGGAATTTCTCGTCGACGTCGATGCCGTGCTTCTTCCATAGCCAAGTGAAACTCTCGCGCCAGCGCGGATAGGCGCGGCGGGCGATGCGCTCCGCTTCCGCGTCGGTGCCGGCAACGACCAGGTGCCGGGTGACCCCCATGAGCGGCATCGGGTCCGTGCACTTGCCGAGCTTGGCGCGCGTCGCACAAAAGCGATCGACGATGGCACGCACCGCTGCGCGCGGCACCAGCGTCACGATGTTCACGTCGTTCGCCGCCGGCCAATCGGCGCTCTCGGGAACCGCGATGCCGTACCAAAGCGGCGGGTGCGGCCGTTGCCGCGGGCGCAGCATCATCGGCACGTTGTGGCAGCGATAGAACTTGCCCTCGAAGGTCAGCTCGTCGGAGGCGAGCCCCTTCAGGATCATCTGGAACGCCTCGTGATACATCCACTGGCTTTGATCGAATTCGATTCCGTAGAATTCGGACTCGTAGTGCGAAACGCCGCGCCCGATGCCGAGCTGAAAGCGGCCGCCGCTCATCTGATCGAGCATGCAGATTTCCTCGATCAGCCGCATCGGATTGTAGAACGGCAGCGCATAGACGAGCGGGCCGAAGCGCAGCGTCTTCGTGCGCTGGGCAACGGCCGCGAGGAAGACCGAGGGCGAGGCGGCGCAGCCGAGCGGCGTCGAGTGGTGCTCGGCCAAATGATAGGCGTAGAGCCCGGCGCGATCGTAGGCCTCGACCAGCCGGAGACGATTTGCGTAGAGCTGATCGAGCGGAATTCCCTCATGGTCCAGGTGATCGAAGACGCCGAACTTCATCGCCAGACTCCCCGGCCCGGACAGACGCCTTGACATGACCCACGGGCGCGCAAGGCGCGGCCATCCCTCTCCGAACTTGCAGCGGAGGAGTATAAGGTTTTCAGGGCTCTGATCGAGAGATTCGGGCGAGAGAATTGAAGCGCGCTTCGCGCGTTCCCGAAGGAAGCCGAGATGAAGCCGATGGTGGCCGTGATCGCGCCGGGAAACATGGGAGCCGCGGTCGGCGCGCGATTGGTCGAACGCGGGGCGAAGGTCGTCACCTCGCTCGCGGGCCGCAGCGCGGCGAGCGCCGAGCGCGCGCAGTCGGCGGGCATGGTGCCGGTGAGCGACGCCGAAGTTGCCGCCGCGGATTTCGTGCTCTCGATCGTCCCGCCGAAGGAAGCGCTGCCGCTCGCCGAGCGGCTGGCGCCGAGTCTCTCGGCCGTCAATCAGAAACCGCTCTATGTGGATTGCAACGCGGTGAGCCCCGAAACCGTCGCGCGTATCGCCGCAATCATCGCCGAGACCGGCTGCCCGTTCGTGGACGGCGGCATCATCGGCGGCCCGCCGCGTGCGGGCTATCACGGCCCGAGTTTCTATGTGTCCGGAGACGAGGCCAGGCGCGCCGAAGCGCTCGGCAAGTACGGGCTCCTGATCCGGGTGATGGACGGCCGGATCGGCGCGGCCTCCGCGCTCAAGATGTGCTTCGGCGGCGTGACCAAGGGGCTCACCGCCGTGGGCGCGGCGATGGCGCTCGCGGCGCACCGCGCCGGCGTCGCCGATGCGTTGAAGAGCGAGCTCTTGGCGAGCCAGGCCGCCGTGTTCGCGCGGCTCGTGCAGGCCGTGCCCGACATGTTCCCCAAGGCCTATCGCTGGGTCGCGGAAATGGAAGAGATCGCGAGCTTCGTCGGCGACCGGCCCG
>JAHFPN010000212.1 GCA_023269635.1 Hyphomicrobiales bacterium
ATCCAACGGCAAGCCGCGCTCAGCTGGTCTAGAGGCCCTTTCACCCGCAGCGTTAATGCGGACACAGTGCGGACACGACATTTTCTAGGAATATGCTCTGGTGCCTAAGTACTTGAAATGATGGTGCCCAGGGACAGAATCGAACTGCCGACACCGTGATTTTCAGTCACGTGCTCTACCAACTGAGCTACCTGGGCGCCGGGCTTCTCGATCGAGCGGCGATCGAGAGCGCGGGGTTTATAGGAAGCCCACCCAGCGCTGTCCAGCCGCGGGGAGTCAACGCGAGGCCGGCTCCTCGGGCTCCGGCTTGCGGCTCGCTTCGGCGTCCTCCTCCGCGGCGCCCGGCACCGCATAGACGCCGGAAAGCCAGCGATGCAGGTCCACGTCGGCGCAGCGCTTCGAGCAGAACGGCTTGAACGCTTCCGCCGCCGGCTTGCCGCAGATCGGGCAGCGCCGCGACGGCGCGTTGTCGTTGGCGTTCGCGGCAGGCGGGGGCTCAGACATATTTCAGGGTCACGCCGCCGTCGACAACGAGCTCGATGCCGGTGACGTAGCGCGCCTCCTCGCTCGCGAGATACACGGCGGCCCAGGCCACGTCCCAGGCGTCGCCCATCTTCTTCATCGGCACCTGCGCCGCGCGCGCCCGCCACATCGCTTCCACATCGCCCGCGGCATAGGCGGCGACGAGCCCCGCGGTCTTCTCCACCATTGGCGTCTTCATCAGCCCGGGCAGGATCGCGTTCACGCGGATGTTCTTCGGCGCGCAGTCGACGGCGGTGGTGCGCGTTAGATGATTGAGCGCAGCCTTGGTCGTGGAATAGGTCACGTACGAAACGCCGGTGTGCCGGATGCCGGCAACCGAGGAAATATTGATGATGGCGCCGCCGCCCTGGCGCTCCATCACCGGGATTACCTGCTTCATCGTTAGCCAGGCGCTCTTGAGGTTCACTGCGAACACGCGGTCCCAGGCGGCTTCCGAGGTCTCGACCACGCCGCCGGTCTCGGCGATGCCGACATTGTTGTCGAGCACGTCGATGCGGCCGTAGCGCTTGAGCGTGGCCGCGACCATCGCCTCGATCTCGGCCGCCTTGGCCACGTCCGCGCGAAGCGCAAACGCCTCCCCGCCCTCGCCCTTGATGATCGATGCCGTCTCCTCGGCCGCCTCCAGCCGAACGTCGGCGCAGGCGACTTTGGCGCCCTCGCGCGCGAACGCGACCGCGGTCGCCTTGCCGTTGCCCCAGCCCGGACCGATCGAACCGGCGCCGACCACGAGCGCGATCTTTCCCTTGAGCCGGTCAGCCACTTGCCTTCTCCTTCGCTGCCGCGTCGACCTTGCGCAGCTCGGTCTTGAGAATCTTGCCGTAGTTGTTCTTGGGCAAGCTCTCGACGAACACATAGTGCTTCGGCCGCTTGAAGCGCGCGATGCGCGAGAGGCAGAGCGCGTCGAGCTCCACCGCTTTCGCCTCGCCCACGACATAGGCGACCACCACCTCGCCCCATTCGCGGTCCGGCCGGCCGATCACGGAAACTTCGCGCACCCGCTCGTGCTCGAGCAGCACTTCTTCCACTTCGCGCGGGTAGATGTTCGAGCCGCCCGAGATGATGAGATCCTTGGAGCGATCCTTGAGCGTGAGGTAGCCCTCGGCGTCGAGCGCGCCGACGTCGCCGGTGTGCAGCCAGCCGCCCTTGAGCGCGGCCGCGGTCGCCTCGGGATTCCGCCAATAGCCCTGCATCACCACGTCGCCGCGGCAAAGCACTTCCCCGATCTCGCCGGCCGGCAGCGGCCGGTCGCCGGCGTCGGCGACCATCACTTCGACGCAGGCATAGGCGCGGCCGGCCGAGGCGACGCGCTCGAGCCAGCGCGGATGCGCGCGGTCGGCCACGTCTTCTTTTGAAAGTGTGGTGATGGTCATCGGGCTCTCGCCCTGGCCGTAGATCTGCGCGAGCCGCGGCCCGAAGCGATCGAGCGCCTTCTTGACATCCTCCACGTACATCGGCGCCCCGCCCCAGATGAGGGTGCGGATGTGCGAGGGGTCGCAGTCGGTGCGGCTGTCCACCAGCCGCTTGATCATAGTGGGCGCCGCGAACATCGAGGTGCCGGGCCAGGCGCCGAACAGGCGAAAAATCTCCTCCGGCTCGAAGCCGCCCGACTCCGGAATGACATTGACCCCGAGCCGAACCACGTGCGGAAAGATGTAGAGTCCGCTGCCGTGGCTCATGGGCGCCGCGTGCAGCACCGGATTTCCGGGCGCCACCGTATCCACCTCGCTGGCGTAAGCGTGGCTCGCCCAGGCCAAGACCCGGTGCGTGAGCATCGCGCCCTTGGGCTTGCCGGTGGTGCCCGAGGTGTAGAACAGCCAGGCGAGATCGTCGCCGCTCCGCGGTTCCATCGCGATCGGCCCGGCGGCAAGCATCCGCTCGTACTCGGTGCCGCCGATCGTCACCAGCCGCTCGAGGCTCTTCGGCGCATGGCGCGCGATCTCGGTGTCGAGCCCCTTGGAAGCGAAGCAGAAGCGCGCGCCGGAATGTTCGAGCATGTAGCCGAGCTCGGCGCCGTGCAGCTTGGCGTTGGCCGGCACCGCGGCGAGGCCCGCGTGCCAAATGCCGAACAGGATCGCCGCGTAGTCCGGATGGTTCTTCGCCGCGAGCGCGACCCGATCCCCGGCTTTGAGCCCGGCCGCGCGGAGCGCGCCCGCGCGCCGCGCCGCGCGGCCGGCAAGTGTCCCATAGTCTTGGACGATCCGCTCGCCGAGCCCGATGGCGGGCGCGTTCGGTGCCGCGCCTCCGGCCCGTTCCAGCCATAGCGCGAGGTTCATGTCCCTGCCTCCGCCGTACCTTTACCGGCGCGCCCGGCGGCTCACATGCGGCTCAGCCAGCCGAAGTGCACCGGGAACGTTTCGCCGGAGAGCAGCGCCACCGTCTCATAGAGCGGCAACCCGACCACGTTGGTGTAGGAGCCCACCAGCTTGACCACGAAGCTGCCGGCGATGCCCTGGATCGCGTAGCCGCCGGCCTTGCCGCGCCATTCGCCCGAGGCCAGATAGGAATCGAGGTCCTCGTTGGAAAGCCGCTTGAAGCGTACCCGCGTTTCCACCAGCCGCGTGCGAACCGCGTCGCGCGGCGTGATCAGGCAGACGCCGCCATAGACCCGGTGTGCGCGGCCCGAGAGCAACCGGAGGCAGGCCGCCGCGTCCTCCAGCAGATCCGGCTTCGGCAGGATGCGCCGGCCGACCGCGACCACGGTATCGGCGGCGACCACGTAGGCGGTCTTGAATTCCTCCAGCGCGCGCACGCGCGGGAGCGCGGCCAGCGCCTTGTCGCGCGCGAGCCGGACGGCGAGCGTGCGCGGCAGCTCGCCGCGCTCGGGCGACTCGTCGATCTCGACCGGCATCAGGGTGTCCGGCTCGAGCCCGGCCTGATTCAGGAGCTGGAGCCGGCGCGGCGACCCCGATGCGAGTACGAGCTTGGGCCTGCCGATCATCGGCGCTGTTCCTTGCGATCCAGGCGGCGCGGATCGCCCTTCATTTGAAGCGGTAGGTGATGCGGCCATTGGTGAGATCGTAGGGCGTCATTTCGACCAGCACTTTGTCGCCGGCGAG
>JAHFPN010000213.1 GCA_023269635.1 Hyphomicrobiales bacterium
ACACGATCGCCGAAGTGCGCGGCCGCGGCAGGCCTATCTCGACGATGCGCTTCACCGTGCCGGGCCGCCAGCTCATCACCAGCACGCGGTCGGCGAGCTGCACGGCTTCCGTGATGTTGTGGGTGATCAGCAGCGTGGTCTGCTGCAGTTCCTGTTGGATCTGCAGCACCTTGTCGCCGAGCAAGAGCCGGGTCTGCTCGTCGAGCGAGGCGAACGGCTCGTCCATGAGCAGGATCTTCGGCGCCACCACCAGCGTACGCGCGATCGCGACCCGCTGGCGCATGCCGCCGGAGAGCTCGGCCGGATAGGAGTTCTCGAACCCGTCGAGGCCCACGAGCCGCACGAAACGGCGCGCGCGCTCCTGCCGCTCAGGCCGCGCAACGCCCGCGATCTCGAGCGGGAACATCACGTTCTCGATCACCGTGCGCCAGGGGAACGCGGACTCCTCCTGGAACACCATGCCGATCGCGGCATGCGGCCCGCGCACCGGCTCGCCCGCGACCGTGACGCGGCCGCCGTCGCTCGCCGCCAGCCCGCCGATGATGTTGAAGAGCGTGGACTTCCCGCAGCCCGAGGGCCCGATCACGCTTAAGAATTCGCCCGGCTCGACCGCGAACGAGACCCGCTCGACCGCGACCAGCGGGCCGTCCGCGCCGGCAAAGCTCTTGGTGATTTCGTCGACCGTCAGGATCGGCTGCATGCCCGCCCCCGTCCCGTTCTAGCTCGGCCCGGAGATTTGCCCTAGACCCCAGGCGGGCGGGCATTCCGCGCGGCGATTGTCGGGGAGCAGAAAGAGCGGCCATGAAATCCGTCGCGATGCCTTTCGAGCTGCGTCAAGCCACGAGCGGAGACGCGGAGGCGATCGCCGAGCTCTATTGCGCGTCGTTTCGCCTGCTGACCTTTCTGCCGATGCTCCACACCATCGAGGGCTATCGCCGGTACGTCGCCGGCGTAATGCTAAAAGAATGCGCAGTGACGGTTGTCGAGGACGACGCCGGGATCATCTCGTTCCTCGCCCTGCAAGGCGAGGAAGTACGGCAACTTTACACGCGACCCGATCGCATCGGGCGCGGGGCGGGAACGCAGCTCATCGAGGCGGCGAAGTCGAGCGGTGTTGCGGCACTCGAGCTATGGTGCTTTCAAGCCAACACGCGCGCACGGCGCTTTTACGAGGCCCGCGGCTTTCGCGCCATCCGCTTTACGGATGGGGCGCTCAATGAGGAGCGGACGCCCGATGTCCGCTATCGGTGGGAGCGCGATTAACTCAAATTAGGACACTACCGGCGAGCGGGGAATGGCCATGAAGATTTCGCTCTGCAACGAAGTGATCCGCGAGCTCACCTTCGTGCGCCAGTGCGAGCTGATCAAGCAGCTCGGCTATGACGGGATCGAGATCGCGCCCTTCACGCTGGACCAGAACCCGCACCGGCTTTCGCCTACGAAAATCGCCAAAGTGAAGAAAATCGCCGCCGATGCCGGCGTCGAGATCACCAGCCTGCATTATCTCATGGTGGCGCCCGCCGGGCTCAATATCACCGACCGTGACAAGACGGTGCGCGGCCGCTCGGTCGAGGTCATGCGCGCGCTGTGTGGGCTCGCGGCCGAGCTCGGCGCGAAGATGTTGATCCACGGCTCGCCGGCCCAGCGCACGATCGAGCCCGGCGACGAGGTCGAGGGGAAAAAGCGCGGCCTCGAGAGCTTCGCCGCCGCGGCCGAAGCCGCGGACAAGGCGCGCGTCACCTATATCGTCGAGCCCTTAGCGCCGCAGGACACGAGCTTCGTCACCAGCGTGGATGAGGGCGCGGCCATCGTCCGCGCCGTCGGGCGAACGTCGCTGAAGACCATGATCGACTGCTCCGCCATGGGCCGCGCCGGCCATTCGATCCCGGACTTGATCCGCAAGTGGCTGCCGAGCGGGCTCATCGCCCACATTCACCTGAACGACCCCAGCCGCCGCGGGCCGGGCGAGGGCGAGATGAAATTCGTGCCGATTCTCGAGGCGCTGTTCGAGCAGAACTATTCCGGCATCGCCGCGATCGAGCCCTTCATCTACGAGCCCGACGGCCCCAGCTGCGCCGCACGCCAGATCGGCTATGTGCGGGGGTTGATCGAGGCGATGAAGCGCTAACCCGGCGTTCCGTCATCCTGAGGCGCCCGCGCTTGGCACCGAGCGGGTCCGCCCCGGTGCGATGCAGAAGCCCGAACCGGGGAACGCGCGGCGCGCCCCAAGCCGACTGCATACTTTCGTAGCGGCGCGTAACAAATTCCGGACCAGTGCGAAGAATCGTGTGAACGCAACGCGTTGAATCTTGGGTTGCCCATCCCCGCACGGGTCTTCACAATCTCGTCAGCATGCATCGGTTTCGTATCACCGCCGGTTATGGTTCAAGGCACCCAAGGGAATGACGCCATTCGCTAGGATTCGGAATCGTTAGCGGGAACGTGATGCCGAACGCCGCCCTGCTCTCCACCTCCAAGGCCGCCGACGCTCGCGCCCATTGGCGCGAGGCGTTCCGCGCCGTGCGCGCCGAGACCGAGCGGCGCGCGGCCCCGCTCTCGGCCGAGGACCAGATCATCCAGTCCATGCCGGATGCGAGCCCGGCCAAGTGGCATCGCGCGCATACCACCTGGTTCTTCGAGCAGTTCCTGCTGGTGCCGCATGCGCCCTTCTACCGCGTGTTCGACCAGCGTTTCGCGTTCCTGTTCAATTCCTATTACGTCGCCGCTGGCCCGCGTCATGCGCGGCCCAAGCGCGGTCTCATCACTCGGCCGACCGTTGCGGAGGTCGCCGCCTATCGCGCGCACGTGGACGCCGCGGTCGAGCGGCTGGTTGCGGAAGCGAAACCCGCGGCGCTGCCCGAAGTCCTCCGCGTACTCGAAATCGGCCTGCACCACGAACAACAGCATCAGGAGCTCTTGCTCACCGACATTCTGCACGCGTTCTCGCAGAATCCCGCCGATCCCGCCTACGACTCGACCTGGCAGCCGCCGCGCGCGACGGTGGGCGAGGGCTACGCCGAGCTCAATGCCGGCATCCATAAGATCGGCCACGAAGGCGCAGGTTATTGCTTCGACAACGAAAGCCCCGCGCACCAGGAGCTGATCCAGCTGGTGCGGATCGCCAAGCACGTCGTCACCAACGGCCAGTGGATCGAGTTCATGCGGGACGGCGGCTACAAGAATCCCGCGCTCTGGCTCTCGGACGGCTGGGCCACGGCCGAGGCCGAATCCTGGCGCGCGCCGCTCTATTGGCGCGAGATCGAGGGAGAGTGGCACTCCCTCACGCTCGCCGGCCTGAAGCCGGTCGATCCCAAGGCGCCCGTCTGCCACGTGAGCTATTACGAGGCCGACGCCTACGCGCGCTGGGCCGGGAAATTCTTGCCGACCGAGGCCGAGTGGGAAGTCGCTGCACGCGCAAACAAGCTCGACGACGCCTTCGGCATCGTCTGGCAATGGACCCGCAGCGCCTATCTCCCCTATCCCGGCTACCGCGCGGCCGACGGCGCGCTCGGCGAATATAACGGCAAGTTCATGGTCAACCAGATGGTGCTGCGCGGAAGCTCGGTCGCGACCCCCGCCGGGCATTCGCGCGTGA
>JAHFPN010000009.1 GCA_023269635.1 Hyphomicrobiales bacterium
ATCCCGAGCGCGCGGGCGGCGAGCAGGCGCGCTTCGAGCGCGGCGCTGCCGATCCCGGCCCTGGCGAGGCGCGCGGCCGCCTCGCGGCGCACGGCGCCGAGGGTGGTCGCGCCGCCCGCACGCGCCGCGACGTTGGCGGCGACGCTCACCATCTGCTGGCGGCGCATCATTGGCTGTTCTCCGCCGCCAGCAGCGCGGCCTGATGATCGGCGACCAGGGCGTCCACGATCTCGCCGAGCGCGGTGCCCTCGAGCACCTGCGGCAGCTTGTGCAGCGCGAGCCCGATGCGGTGATCGGTGACGCGGCCTTGCGGGAAATTATAGGTGCGGATGCGCTGCGAGCGGTCGCCGCTACCGACCTGGCCGCGCCGCTCGGCGGCGCGCGCCGCATCCTGCTTCTGCCGCTCGAGATCGTAGACGCGCGCGCGCAAGAGCTCGAGCGCGCGCGCGCGGTTCCGGTGCTGCGAGCGCTCGTCCTGCACGCCGACCACGATCCCGCTCGGAACATGCGTGATGCGCACCGCGGACTCGGTCTTGTTCACGTGCTGGCCGCCGGCACCGCCGGCCCGCATGGTCTCGATCTTGAGATCGGCGTCGTCGAGCTTGACGTCGACCTCGCGGGCCTCGGGCAGAACCGCAACGGTCGCCGCCGAAGTATGGATGCGCCCGGAGGCCTCGGTGTGCGGCACGCGCTGTACGCGATGCACGCCGGACTCGAACTTGAGCTTGGCGTAGGCGCCGCGACCGCGCACCGCGGCGATCACTTCCTTGAACCCGCCGACCGCGCCCTCGCTGCTGGAAAGGATTTCCACGCTCCAGCCCTTCAAGGCCGCATAGCGCTGATACATGCGGAAGAGGTCGCCCGCGAACCGCGCGGCCTCGTCGCCGCCGGTGCCGGCGCGCACTTCCAGGATCGCGCCGTGCTCGTCGGCGGCGTCCTTGGGTAGCAGCGCGATGCGCACCTTTTCTTCAAGGGCCGCGATGCGCTTGGCCGCCGTAGCCTTTTCCTCGGCGGCGAGGCGGGCCACGTCGGCTTCGGTCTTGGGGTCCGCGAGCAGCGCTTCGAGCGAGGCGATATCCGCTTCGGTCTTGCGCAGGTCGCGCACGGTTTCGACCACGGGCGAGAGCTCGGCGAACTCGCGCGAGAAGCGCACGCGCGCGTCGCGGTCGAGCGCGGTCGAGAGCTGCGCTTCGAGCGCCGCGTGGCGGGCGACCAGGGAATCGAGACGGGTTTGCGGGAGCATGGTTGGCACTCAGATAGGAACGCCGGACTGTTCGGCAAAGACCCTGAGCGTCTCGCGGATCGGCGCGCGGCGTGCCGTCGCCGCAAGCAGCGGCAGGAGCAGGCGCGACGCCGCGCCGATGTCGAGGGCGAGCACCATGGCCTTCACCGGCCCCATGGCGGCGGGCGAGAGCGAGAGCGTGCGATAGCCAATCGCCAGGAGCGCCAGCGCCTCGAGCGGACGCGAGGCGATCTCGCCGCAAAGCGCGATCGCCTTGCCGTGCCGCTTGCCGGCATCGGCGACCAGTTTCAGCGCACGTAGCGCCGGGGGCGAGAGCGGATCGAAGCGGCCGGCGACGCGCTGGTTGCCGCGGTCGGCGGCGAACAGGAACTGGATCAGGTCGTTGGAGCCGACCGATAGGAAATCGACCCGCTCCAGGATCTCGTCGAGCGCGAACAGGAGCGAGGGCACCTCGATCATGGTGCCGATCTGGATGGTGTCGGGCAGCGCGTGGCCGTGGCGGCGGAGGTGCGTGAGCTCGCGCTCGATCAGGGCGCGGGCGCGGTCGAATTCGTCGATCGCGGCCACCATGGGGAACATGACGCGCAAATCCCGCCCGGCCGCGGCGCGCAGAAGCGCCCGCAACTGGCTGCGCAACAGGCCCGGCCGGTCGAGGCCGAAGCGCACCGCGCGCCAGCCGAGCGCCGGGTTCTCTTCTTCGACGGTGCGCAGATAGGGCAGCACCTTGTCGCCGCCGACGTCGAGAGTGCGGAAGGTCACCGGCTTGCCGTCGGCGGCGTCGAGCACGGCCTTGTAGTGGCGGTATTGCGCGCCGGTGCGCGGCAGCGTGGAGGCCACCAGGAACTGCAACTCGGTGCGGAACAGGCCGATGCCCTCGGCGCCGGTTTCGGCGATATTCGGCAGGTCCACGAGCAGCCCGGCGTTCAGGAGCAGGTTCACCCGCTCGCCGTCCTTGCTGATGGCCGGCTGGTCGCGCAGCGCGGCGTATTGCGCCTGGCGGCGGGCCCTGAGCCGCACCTTCTCGGCATAGGCGGCCTCGAGGTCGGGCGGCGGGCGCATGTGCACATCGCCGGCGTCGCCGTCCACGATGATCGCGTCGCCGGGATCCACGAGGCCGGTGGCGTTGGCGATCTGGCCGACGGTGGCGACGCCGAGCGCGCGCGCGACGATCGCGACATGGCTCGTGGGCGCGCCCTCCTCGAGCACGAGCCCGCGCAGCCGCGTGCGGTCGAAATCGAGCAGCGCGGCCGGGCTCATGTTGCGGGCGACGATGATCGCGTTCTCCGGCACCTCCTCGCGCTTCTGGCCGTCGTTGAGGCCGACCAGCTCGCGCAGCAGGCGGTTGGCGAGATCGTCGAGATCGTGCAGCCGCTCGCGCAAGTACGGATCGGTCTGCCGCAGCATGCGCGCGCGCGTGTCGGACTGCACGCGCTCGACCGCGGCCTCGGCGGTCAAGCCGGTCATCACCGCCTCGCGCAGCTTGTGCAGCCAGCCGCGGTCATGGGCGAACATGCGATAGGCCTCGAGCACGTCGCGATGTTCGCCGGCGCGCGCCATGCCCTCCTCCTCGAGCATGACGTCGATCGAGGCCCGCAAGGTGTCGACGGACTGATCGAGGCGCGTAAGTTCCCGCTGCACGTCGTCGGCGATGAAGTTCTTCACCAGCACGCGCGGCTCGTGCAGCACCACGCGGCCGAGCCCGATGCCCTCGGCGAGCGCCAGGCCCTGCACGTTGACCGCGCGGCGGGCGGCGGGCTCGGCGCCGGGCTTGGCCAGCGCGGTCAGCTCGCCCGACGCGATCATCTCGGCGAGCACCATCGCCGTGGTCTGCAGCGCCTCGACTTCCTCCTCGCTGTAGGTGCGGTAGGCGCGATTCTGCACCACCAGCACGCCGAGCGTATTGCCGGCGCGCAGCACCGGGACGCCCAAGAAGGAGTGGTAGATCTCCTCGCCGGTCTCGGGCTTGTAGGAGAACGCCGGGTGGGTCTGGGCGTCGGGCAGGTTCAGCGGCTCGGCCTCGGCGGCAACCAGGCCGACCAGGCCCTCGCCGGGCTTCAGCACGGTCAAGTGCACGGCCTCGCGGCTCAAGCCCTCGGTGGCGTAGAGCTCGAGACTCCCATCCACGCGCAGCACATAGACCGTGCAGACCTCCGCCACCATGTTGGCGGCGATGAGGACCACGATCTTGTCGAGCCGTTCCTGCGCGCTGACCGGCTCCGCCATGACCTCGCGGAGTCGCTTCAGGAGCACGCGCGGTCCGGCGAGCGCGCCACGCACGGCCATCGGCCGGGTTCCTTTTAGGGCGCCGCGCCGCCCATCTACGCTTGAGAAAAACTCGCGCGGGAGCCGGGCCCGCGCCTTCGCTAGAGGCGGAAGCCGTATGCCGCTGGTTCGGCCTGCGAGCCCATAGGGACGTTCGTCATTGCTCGAGCCCGTATATCACTGATCGAGGCCATATACGGAATGCAAAGTTCGTACCGCAAGCTCGGTGAACGCCGCGTCGATCAGGACCGAGATCTTGATCTCGGAAGTGGAGATGGCGCGAATGTTGATCCCGCGTTCCGCCAGCGCCTTGAATGCCTTGGCGGCGACGCCGGCATGGGTGCGCATGCCGACCCCGATGATGGAAACCTTGACCACGTCGGCCGCCCCTTCGAGCGCCGAGAAGCCGACCTTGCTCTTGACCTTCTCCAGGACCTGCTTGGCGCGCTCGTAATCGGCCACCGGCACGGTGAAGGTGATGTCGGTGCGGCCGTCGGCGGAGATGTTCTGGACGATCATGTCCACGTTGATGTTCGCCTCGGCGAGCGGGCCGAACAGGGCGGCGGCGACGCCGGGCTTGTCGGCGACGCGGCGGATCGAGATCTGCGCCTCGTCCTTGGAGAAGGCGATGCCGGTCACGACCTGGTTTTCCACGATCTCCTCCTCGTCGCAGATCAAGGTGCCGACCGAATGGGGCGCATCCGGCGGATCGAAGCTCGAGCGCACGTTGATCCGCACCTTCTTGTGCATGGCGAGCTCGACCGAGCGCACCTGCAGCACCTTGGCGCCGAGCGAGGCCATCTCGAGCATTTCCTCATAGGCGATCTTCTCGAGCCGGTGCGCCTTCGGGACGATGCGCGGGTCGGTGGTATAGACGCCGTCGACGTCGGTATAGATGTCGCAGCGGTCGGCGTGGATGGCGGCGGCGACCGCGACCGCGCTGGTGTCCGAGCCGCCGCGGCCGAGCGTGGTGATGCGGCCGGTCTCCTTGTGGACGCCCTGGAAGCCCGCGACCACCGCGACCTCGCGGCGCTCCTTGAAGCGCTTGATCAGGTCCGCGCCGTTCACCTCGACGATGTGCGCGCTGCCGTGCGCGTTGTCGGTGAGAATCGGCAATTGCCAGCCCTGCCACGAGCGCGCCGTGACGCCCATCTCCTGCAGCACAATCGCGAGCAAGCCGGCGCTGACCTGCTCGCCGGAGGCGACCACCGCGTCGTACTCGCGCGCATCGTGCAGCACCGACGCTTCGCGGCACCATTCCACGAGCTGGTTGGTGGTGCCGGCCATGGCCGAGACCACGACCGCGACCTCATGGCCGGCGTCGATCTCGCGCTTGACGTGGCGCGCGACGTTGCGGATGTGCTCGAGATCGGCGACCGAGGTGCCGCCGAACTTCATGACCAGCCGAGCCATAGGTCCTCTTCAGGGCGCGCGGACGACGCGGGGGCTGCCCTGCTCCCGCGCCGCCAAAAGGCGCGTATAGATACATTTGGCATGGTTGCTGGGCAACGGCCCAGACCGGCTGCGGAGCAGAGATGGTGAAGGCCGAAAGCTACGCGAAAACCACGGTCGATCCGGCCGAGGTCGCCCGCTTCACGGCGCTCGCCGACCAGTGGTGGGACCCGCGCGGAAAGATGCGGCCGTTGCACCGGTTCAACCCGGTGCGGCTCGCCTATATCCGCGACCGGATTTGCGCCCATTTCGGCCGCGACCCGAAATCGCTCGATTGCCTGCAGGGCTTGCGCATCCTCGATGTCGGCTGCGGCGGCGGGCTGGTATGCGAGCCGCTGGCGCGGCTCGGCGCCAGCGTGGTCGGGATCGATCCGGGCGCCGCCAACATCGCGGCGGCGCGATTGCACGCGGAAAAGAGCGGGCTCGCAATCGACTACCGGGTCGCGGCCGCCGAGGAACTCGCCGACGCCGGCGAACGGTTCGACGTCCTGCTCGCGCTCGAGGTGGTGGAGCACGTGGCCGACGTGGGGCTTTTCGTGCGCCGCTGCGCCGAGATGGTGAAGCCGGGCGCGCTCATGATCGTGGCTACGCTCAACCGCACGCTCAAGAGCTTCGCGCTCGCGATCGTGGGCGCCGAATACGTGCTGCGCTGGCTGCCCGTGGGCACGCACCGGTGGGAGAAGTTCGTAGCACCGGACGAGCTCGAAGCGGCACTCGCCGCGGGCGGACTTTCCGTCGTCGATGAGACCGGGGTCGTCTACAACCCGTTCGCCGACGAATGGCGGCGCGGCGACGACATGGATGTGAATTATCTGGTGACGGCGACGAAATCTTATTAGGCGTCGTTCCCGCGAAAGCGGGAACCCATAACTTCGACTGCCGAGTATCTCGCCTGGTCTGCGTCTATGGGTCCCGGCTCTCGCGCCGACATAGCGGCGCTCGGCCGGGACGACGAACTACTCAGTTCCGCTCCTCGGGCAGGATCGGCAGCGGCTGCACCTCGACGCCCTCTTCCAAGAGCTCTTCCACCTCGTCGGGCTTGGCCTCGCCATAGATCGAGCGCTTCTCGATCTCCTCGTGGTGCATCTGGCGCGCGAGCTCCGGAAACTCCTCGCCGACATAGTCGGCGTTCTTCTTCACGTGCTCGCGCACCTCTTTCAGCAGCCGCCGCAGCTCGCGTTCGCGCTCCGACATCAGCACGACCGGCTGCTTCTCGGCCGGCTTCGGCGCCGGGACCGTCTCGGGCGGCTGCCGGCCGGGACGGCCGATCGAGGGCGCCATGATCGCCTTCTCGACCTTGACCGATCCGCACTGCGGACAATTCACCAGCCCGCGCGCAAGCTGCGCCTCGCTGGTCGCCGAATCGGAGAACCAACTCTCGAACCGGTGCCCGATCTCACACAACAACAAATAGCGGATCATGCGCGCCCCACCACGTGCAGCCGCGCGCCTTCGGTCGCGGGCGCGACCACCTCGAAACGTCGGCCGTGCTCGAGCGACGGAATACGCGAACGCGCCTGCACGACGAGCGCGGGGTCGATCTCGGCGATGGTCACGCCGGGCTCGATGCCGGCTTCGGCGATGACGCGGCCCCAGGGATCGATCACCATGCTGTGGCCGAAGGTCTCGCGCCCGTTCTCGTGCTTGCCGCCCTGGGCGGCGGCGAGCACGAAGGCGCCGTTCTCGATCGCGCGCGCGCGCAAGAGCACGTGCCAGTGCGCTTCACCGGTTTGCCTGGTGAAGGCGGCGGGCACGGTCAAGAAGTGCGCGCCGGCCTCGGCGAGCGCGCGGTAGAGCTGCGGGAAGCGCACGTCATAGCAGACCGTGAGCCCGAGCCCGCCCCAGGGCAGGCCGACCACGATCGCGGTCTCGCCCGGCCGGAACGTATTCGATTCGCGGTAGCTCTCCTTGCCGGGGAGATCCACGTCGAACAGATGGATCTTGTCGTAGCGCGCGATGATCTCGCCGTCGGGGCCGACCATGAAGGCGCGGTTCGCGGCCTTCTCGGGCGATACCTTCACCGCGAGCGAGCCGATGTGGAGAAAAATCTTCAGCTCGCGCGCGAGCTCCTGCAGCGCGGCGAGCGCCGGATCGTGATCCTCTTCCACGATATTGGCGAACAGCGACTTGCGGTCGAGCTCCATGAGCGAAGTCTGCTCGGGCGTCTGCACGTAGTCGGCGCCCGCCGCCTTGGCCTCGCGGATCAGGCGCGCCGCCTGGTCGACATTGGCGACCACGGAGCGGCTCGCGCGCAACTGCACGAGCGCGGCGCGGAATTTCCTGAGCTCGGCCACGAGGTCCTCCGGGGTCAGCGAGGAGCCATCTTACGGCCCTTCACCAAGGCTCGACAACCCGGGCGAAGGCGAGGACGTCGACCTGCTCCGCACCGGCCCGGCGCAAGGCCCGGGCGCAGGCGTCCACGGTCGAGCCCGAGGCGATCACGTCGTCCACGAGGACGAGGCGCCGGCCCTTGACCAAGGCGCGCGCCTTTGGCGGCACGGCGAACGCGCCCTGCACGTTGCGCGCGCGCTCGGTCCGGCTTTTCCCCACCTGGGGCGGCGTCGCATGCACGCGCACAAGCAGATGCTCTTCGACCGGAACGCCCGAGATTTCCGAGATCGCGCGGGCGAGCGCCGCCGACTGGTTGAAGCGGCGCCACCAAAGACGCGTCCAGTGCAGCGGCACGGGCACCAGCGCATCGGCATCGGCCAGCAATTGTGCGCCGGCGCACGCCATCCAACGGCCGAACGGCGGCGATAAATCGAGCCGGTCGCCGTATTTCAAGAGATGCACGAGCTCGCGCGCCACGTCGCCGAAGCGGGCGACCGCGCGCGCCCGCTCATAGGCGGGCGGATCGGCGAGCGCCGCCGCCGACAGCAACGGCGTGCCGGAATCATGCGCGAAGGGCGTGCCGAGCCGCTCGCAATAGGGCCGCTCGATGAAGCCCATGCGCGTGAAGCAGGACGAGCACAGCCCGCCCTTTTCGCCCACCGGTTTGCGGCACGCGAGGCAGGTCGGCGGCAGCACGAGATCGAGCAAGCGCTTGCCCGGCGCCGCGACCAGGCGCGCGAGCGCGGATTTGGCGGCAGCCGCGGCTTCCATGCCGCAAGGCTAGCGCGGGCGGGGCGGCAATGCCACGTTAGGTTCGCCCTGTCGTCCCGGCCAAGCGAGCCCCGGACTTGTCCGGGGCGAGCGCGAGCCGGGACCCATCAACACCGACGGTGCAATATGGTTCGACATGTGTTTATGGGTCCCCGCTTTCGCGGGGACGACGAAACTTGGCGATGAGCATGAACATTCCTCCCCGCCTGTTCGACCGGGCGCTGCTGCTTGCCCGCCGCCGCCGCGCGCTGCACGGCGGCGCGGAAACCTTCCTGCTCGAGCGCGCGGCCGAGGACCTCGCCGAGCGACTCGCCGCCGTGAACCGCCGCTTCGAGTTGGCCGTCGATCTCGGCACGCCGGGCGACGCGCTGGCAGAGGCCCTGAGCGCGAGCGGCCGGATCGGCGCGCTCGTCACTTGCGAACCGCTCGCCGACTTGCGCCCGGCTGGCCGGCTTCGCGTCGTTGCCGACGAGGAGGCGCTGCCGTTCGGCGACGGCAAGCTCGATCTCGTCGTCTCGGCGCTCGCGTTGCAGTGGGTGAACGACCTGCCGGGCACGCTGGTGCAGATCCGGCGCGCGCTTAAAGCCGACGGGCTGCTGCTGGCCGCGCTGGTCGGCGGCGAGACGCTGGTGGAGCTGCGCGAATGCCTGGCGGCGGCCGAGGCCGAGACCGCAGGCGGCGCGAGCCCGCGGATCGCGCCGTTCGCCGAGGTGCGGGCGCTGGGCGCGCTCCTGCAGCGCGCGGGCTTCGCGCTCCCAGTCGCGGACGCCGACCGGCACGTGGTTCGCTATGCGACCATGCTCGACCTGATGCGCGACCTCCGCCGCATGGGCGCGACCAACGCGCTGGTGGAGCGAAGCCGCACGCCGCTCAAGCGCGCGACGCTGGCACGCGCCGCCGCGCTCTATGCCGAGCGTTTCGCCGACCGCGACGGCAGGATCCGGGCGACGTTCGAGGTGATTTCGCTGTCGGGATGGGCGCCGCACCAGAGCCAGCAGCAGCCGCTTCGGCCAGGTTCGGCACGCACGCGGCTTGCGGACGCGCTCGGCGTGAACGAGCGCTCGGCCGGCGAGAAGGCCGGACCGCGCGGGCGCGCGTAAGCGGCTCAGCCGGGATAGGCGTCGAGCACCGGCTGGTAAATGTTGGTGCGCAGGTTGTTGCCGGTCGAAATCACGACCACGGCGATCACGGCGGCAACGCAGCTCGCAATCATCGCGTACTCGATCGCGGTCGTGCCCCGTTGGTCAGCGAGGAATCGGCGCATACTTTGGTTCGCGCATTTGGATGCGGACGAGATCATTTCGCGCATCGGTCTCACTCCTTCTTCAACGGGCCGGAACCGCGAGCAGCTCGACGAGCACGGGGATCAGCGGCTCGTCCGCGGGCGGCATCGGGTATTCGCGCAGGCGCTCCGGCCGCACCCAGGCCACTTCCTGTCCTTCTTTCGGCGTCACCATGCCGTCCCAGCGCCGGCAGACCCAGAGCGGCATCAAGAGCTGGAACTCCTCGTAAGCGTGGCTCGCGAACGTGAGCGGCGAGAGGCAGGCCTCGCGCACGTCGATCCCAAGCTCCTCTTTCATCTCCCGGATCAAGGCCTGCTCGGGCCGCTCGCCCGGCTCGACCTTGCCGCCCGGAAATTCCCACCGGCCCGCCATCGGCTTGCCCGGCGGCCGGCGGGCGAGCAGCACTCGGCCGTCGGCATCGACGAGCGCGCACGCGGCGACCAGAACGAATTTCACGCGCGTACCTGGGAAGAAGCGTAGCGACCGATCGTTAACGAGAGCCTAGTCGCATTCGCAGCCTTCGCCACGATCCGCATACCAACTAGCTCCTATAGCCGCCGTTGATGGCCACATATTCCTTGGTCAGGTCGCAGGTGAGCACGCGGTCGGCACCGCGGCCGAGCTTGAGATCGACCAGGAGATCGATCACGTCCCGCTTCATGTAGGCGCTAGCGCGGCCCTCGTCGTAGGCGGGGTCGCGCTCGCCCGCAACCGCGACGCGCATGTCGCCGAACCAGATCGCAAGCTTGTCGCGCTCGGCCGGCTCGCCGGCCTTGCCGACCGCCATCACCACGCGGCCCCAATTGGCGTCCTCGCCGGCGATCGCGGTCTTCACCAGCGGCGAATTGGCGATCGAGAGCGCGATGCGGCGCGCCGATTTCTTCGATACCGCGCCTTGCACTTTGATGCGCACGAGCTTCCGCGCGCCCTCGCCGTCGCGCGCGAGCTGCTCGGCAAGATCGCCGAGCACCTGTGCGAGCGCGGCGCGGAAGCGGCTGAGCCGGCGGTCGCCTGCGCGCACGATCCTCGGCGCACCGCGCGCGGCGGCGGCGCCGGTCGCGAACAGCAGAAGCGTGTCCGAGGTGGAAGTGTCGCCGTCGATCGTCACCGCATTGAAGGTGTC
This sequence comes from Hyphomicrobiales bacterium, assembly GCA_023269635.1. GTDB lineage: Bacteria > Pseudomonadota > Alphaproteobacteria > Rhizobiales > Xanthobacteraceae > JAHFPN01. The sequence continues at coordinate 10,466 of JAHFPN010000009.1, forward strand.
GACGACCGCCTCTTTCAGCAGCGCGCGCAGCGCCGGCGCGGCGATCGGCGCGTCGGTGAACACGAAAGCGAGCATGGTCGCCATGTCGGGCGCGATCATGCCCGAGCCCTTGGCGATGCCGTTGATGCGCACTTGCGCCGCGCCGAGGCGCGCGGTCGCGGTCGCGAGCTTCGGAAACGTGTCGGTGGTCATGATCGCGCGCGCCGCGGCCTCCCACCCGTCCGGGGTCGCGGCGGCGGACATGCGTTCGAGCACGGCTTCGATCTTGCCGGTGTCGAGCGGCTCGCCGATCACGCCGGTCGAGGCGAGGAATACGTGCGAGGCCGGACAGCCGATCACCTTGCCGGCGAGCGCAGCGATGGCTCGCGTGCCTTTGCGGCCGCGCGCGCCGGTGAAGGCGTTCGCATTTCCGGAATTGACGACGAGGGCGCGCGCCCGGCCTTGGCGCAGATGCTCGCGACACCAGTCCACAGGCGCGGACGGACATTTCGAACGCGTGAGCACGCCGGCGACTGCGGTGCCCGGATCGAACACGGCAACGAGCACGTCGGTGCGGTCGCGATAGCGGATGCCCGCCGCGGCGGTCGCCAGCCGGACGCCGTCGATGGGAGCGAGCTTCGGGACCGCGGCCGGCGCGAGCGGCGAGACGGCCACCATGCCATCACTTCTTCTGGGCGGGGGCGGGAGCGGGAGCCGGAGCCGGCACCGCGGGGGGAGTCGGCGGGGTCGGCTTCTCGATCTTGGCGTCCGCGCGCAATTTCAGCACGAGCTCGGTCTGCGCCTTCTGCACGAGGTAGTTCGCGATCTGCTCTTTGACCGTTTCAAAAGTCGGCACCGGCTTGTCGCGCGCGTCCTCGATCTTGATGACGTGCCAGCCGAACTGGGTCTTCACCGGATCGGAGAGCTGGCCCTTCTCGAGCTTGAACGCGGCCTCGGCGAACTCGGGCACCATCTGGGCCTTGGTGAAGTAACCGAGGTCGCCGCCGGTGGCCGCGCCCGGATCCTTGGAATTTTCCTTGGCGAGCGCGATGAAGTCGCCGCCGGCCTTCAGCTTCTGCAGAATCTCCTTCGCCTTCTCCTCGGTCTCGACCAGGATGTGGCGCGCGCGCACCTCTTTCTCGGGCGTGACCTTCTTCACCGAGTCGTCGTAGAGCTTGCGCATCTCGGTATCGGTGGCGGCGGTCTTCGAGGTATCTTCGAGCATCGTTTCCATCAGCGCCTTCTGCCGCGCATAGGCGAGCTTCTTCGCGAATGTCGGCCCCTCGCCGAGCTTCTTCGCCTCGGCCGCGCGCGCGAGGATGGTCACGTCGATGACGTAGGCGAGCAGCGCGTCACGGCGCGCGTCGCCGGTCACCTGCAGGCCCGAGCCGATGTCCGCGTCGGCGACGGCGAGGTCGCTCAGGCGAATTTCCACCCCATCCACCCGTGCGAGCACCGGGTCCTGGTCCTGGGCGCGTGCGTGCGGGGTCGTGGCGACCAGTGCCGTGCCAAGCGCGAGCGCAAGCGAAAGCGAGCGAATGTTCATGGAAACTCCTCGGCCCGGAGCGCGCCGGGTCAACGCGCGGGCAAAGTGGCGCAAGCCGCCCGACGAGGCAAGACCGGCCGGATTAACGTGCCGTCACAATTGACAAGGTATAGAGCGCTACCTATGTCTCCGCCGTCTCATCGGCCGTCCGCGCGCGAACTCGCCGCAGCTTGAATATGCGACGTTCCCAGTTATGCCGCATTGGACGTGACGATTGGGCGTCGACGACCGGAGGCCGGCGGCGGCCCGCACCGCTCCTCCGCCAGTTCCGGGACCGGGGACAGGAACGAACCAGTCGATGATCAACGCCCTCGCCCGCAGGATATTCGGCTCGGCCAACGAGCGCCGGCTGCGCGCCTATTATCCGCGGGTCGAGGAGATCAACGCGCTCGAACCCGAGCTCGAGAAACTCTCCGACGATGCGCTCCGCGCCCGCAGCGAAGAATTCAAGAAGCAGGTCGCGGCCGGCACCCCGCTCGACGATCTGCTGGTTCCGGCCTTCGCCACCGTGCGCGAGGCCTCGAAGCGCGCGCTGAAGCAGCGCCATTTCGACGTTCAGCTCATCGGCGGCATGGTGCTGCACGAGGGCTCGATCGCCGAGATGAAGACCGGCGAAGGCAAGACCCTGGTCGCGACGCTGCCGGCCTATCTCAACGCGCTCGCCGGCAAGGGCGTGCATGTGGTCACGGTCAACGACTACCTCGCCCGCCGCGACGCCGATTGGATGGGCGCGATCTACAAGCTGCTGGGCTTAAGCGTCGGCGTGATCGTGCACGGCATCGACGACGACGAACGGCGCAAGGCCTATGCCTGCGACGTCACCTACGGCACCAACAACGAGCTCGGCTTCGATTACTTGCGCGACAACATGAAATACGAGCTCGCGCAGATGGCGCAGCGCGGGCACAACTACGCGATCGTGGACGAGGTCGACTCGATCCTGATCGACGAGGCGCGCACCCCGCTCATCATCTCCGGCCCGCTCGACGACCGCTCCGACTTCTACAACACCATCGACGCCTTCATCCCGAAGCTCGATACGGCCGATAAGGTCGACTACGAAGTCGACGAGAAGCAGCGCACCGTGGTGATGACCGAAGCCGGCACCGAGAAGATGGAGCGGATGCTGCGCGAGGCCAAGCTCCTGAAGTCGGATTCGCTCTACGACATCGAGAACGTCTCGGCGGTGCATCACGTCAACCAGGCGCTGCGCGCGCACAAGCTGTTCCAGCGCGACCGCGACTACATCGTGAAGAGCGACGAGGTCATCATCATCGACGAGTTCACCGGCCGCATGATGCCCGGCCGGCGCTATTCGGAAGGGCTGCACCAGGCGCTCGAAGCCAAAGAGCGCGTCACCATCCAGCCCGAGAACCAGACGCTCGCTTCGATCACGTTCCAGAATTTCTTCCGCCTGTACGGCAAGCTCGCGGGCATGACCGGCACCGCGGCGACCGAGGCCGACGAGTTCGCCGACATCTACGGTCTCGAGGTCGTCGAGGTGCCCACTAACATGCCGATGATCCGCGACGACCAGGACGACGAGGTCTATCGCACCGCGCCCGAGAAATACCGGGCGATCGTCGAGCTGCTCAAGGACTGCAAGAAGCGCGGCCAGCCGGTGCTGGTGGGCACGGTCTCGATCGAGAAATCCGAAATGCTCGCCGAGTTGCTGCGGAAAGAGGGTTGGGAGCAGCACGACTTCTCCGACCCCAACGCCTTCGCCGCGCTCTATAGCGGCGACCACGGCGCCGCCAAGGCCAAGGTGTTCGCCGTGCTGAACGCCCGCTATCACGAGCAGGAGGCGTACATCATCGCGCAGGCCGGCGTGCCGGGCGGGATCACCATCGCCACCAACATGGCCGGCCGCGGCACCGACATCCAGCTCGGCGGCAACGCCGACATGCGCATCAAGCAGGAGCTGAAGGACCTCGAGGGCAAGCCCGAGCACGACCGGGGCGCCGACGAGATTCGCGCCCAGGTCGCCCGCCTCAAGGAGAAGGCGCTCGGCGCCGGCGGCCTGTTCGTGCTCGGGACCGAGCGTCACGAGGCGCGGCGCATCGACAATCAGCTGCGCGGCCGCTCCGGCCGCCAGGGCGACCCGGGCCGTTCCAAGTTCTTCCTCTCGCTCGAGGACGACCTGATGCGCATCTTCGGTTCCGACCAGCTCGGCGGGATGCTCACCAAGCTCGGCCTCAAGGAGGGCGAGGCGATCGTCCATCCCTGGATCAACAAGGCGCTGGAGAAGGCGCAGAGCAAGGTCGAGGCGCGCAACTTCGATATCCGCAAGAACCTCTTGAAGTACGACAACGTCATGAACGACCAGCGCAAGGTCGTGTTCGAGCAGCGGATCGAGCTGATGCGCGACACCGATGTCTCCGAGACGGTCAGCGACCTGCGCCAATCGGTGATCGCGGATCTGGTCGCGCGGCACATCCCGGAGAACGCCTATCCGGAGCAGTGGGACGCCAAGGGCCTGCGCGAGGCGACCAAGAACCTGCTCGGCCTCGAGCTGCCGGTGGACGATTGGGCCAAGGAGGAGGGCATCGCCGACCAGGAGGTGCGCGAGCGCATCGGGCGGGCCGCCGACGAGATCATGGCCGGCAAGGCCGCCAAATACAGCGCCGACATCATGCGCTACGTCGAGAAGTCGGTCCTGTTGCAGACGCTCGACCACCTGTGGCGCGAGCACCTGGTGATGCTCGATCACTTGCGCCAGGTGGTCGGCTTCCGCGGCTATGCGCAGCGCGATCCCTTGAACGAGTACAAGTCCGAGGCCTTCACGCTGTTCGATGCGATGTTGACCAAGCTGCGCGAGGCGGTCACCGCCCAGCTTCTGCGCATCGAGATCGTGACCCAGCCGCCGCCCATGCAGGAGCTACCGCCGATGGAGGCGCACCACATCAATCCGGCCACCGGCGAGGACGAGCTCGCGCTCGCCGCGGCCGATCTGGTGGCGGCGAACGGCGGACGCGCGCCGGCGCGCGAGCGGGTGGCTTCCGATCCATCAAGCTGGGGCAAGGTCGGGCGCAACGAGCCCTGCCCGTGCGGCTCGGGCAAGAAATACAAGCATTGCCACGGGCGCTTGGCCTGACCTCAATTATCATTTCGACCTCGCGCGGCTTCGCCGCGCGAAGTCCCGAATGACTTTCGGGGAATCAGCGGAACGAGAAGCCGTCGGTGGCGAGGATCGGCGTCGCGCCCGGCAGCGGGGCAGGCGCGGTGGCCTTGTCTTTTTCCTTCACCGTCGTCTCCACGGCGGTCGCCGGCTGCGGCCGGCGCGGCATCGTGGTCATCGTCGCCTGCTGCGGCCGCGGCTTGGGCGCGGGGACGACGGCGGCCGGCACGGTCGCGGGCGGAGGATTGCGCACCTCGGTGCCGCCGAACCAGCGCGCGAACGAGAAGATGCCGCTCGCGGGCTTGGTATCCGCCGGGACGGGCATCGACGCGGTGATCACCGAGGGGCCTTCCTTCTCGTCGTCGGAGCGCGGCGGCTGCACGGTCGCCGGAAGCGTGCCCGGCGGCGCCGGAGTAAACGCGACACGTACGCTATCGTCGGTGGTCGGACGTTTCTTCTCGAGCACGGCGGCAAAAACTTGGTGCATGCCGCCGTCGCGGCCGGTGATCACCGGAACCGTGGCGATGCCGCGTGACACCAGCTCGCCATACTCGCGATCGTCGGTTTGCTTCTTTTGCGCCACCGCCTCCGCCACGTTGAACTGCTGATCGAGCGGGGGGCAGGCGCGCTTCGGGTCGAGCGACCTGGTCGGATCGAACGGCACCGCGTTGAATACGTAGCGCTTGCCGCAGACGTCGACCTTGGGCTCCTGCCGCGTGACCAGGAAATGGTCGTTGCCTTCCTTCAGCATGCGCCAAAACGCGAGATGCGGGCTGTTCCGGTGCTTGGCCATATTGGTCGGCGTCATGCGGAACGGATAGGCCTGCACTTGGAACGATTGCTGGCCACCCTCGAACGCCTCGCGTGCGAGCGCGAAGATTTCGCTGATCTGCTCGTCGGTCATGGAATAGCAGCCGCGCGAGGAGCAGTCGCCGTGCACCATCAGGTGCGCGCCGGTGCGGCCGAGCGCGCGATCGAAGGCGTTGGGATAGCCGAGATTGAAGGCGAGATAGAAGCTCGAGCGCGGATTCATCAGCCCGGGCGTGATCGAATAGAATCCCTCGGGCGCCTGCCGATCGCCTTCGCGGATCTTGGGGCCGAGTTCGCCCGACCAGCGGCAGATCGGATAGGTCTTCAGGAGGTCGTAGTCGCCGTCGGTTCTTTGCTTCCAGACTTCGAGCTCGGCCTCTTCCTTGAAGATGCGCACGAGGATCGGCGTGCGCGCGCCCATGTTCTTCTCTTCGATGAGCCTGACCATCTGCGACGAGATCGGCTGCAGCGCCTTCGGCTCGAGGCCGGGGCCGAGCACGCTGTTGTCGTATTGGCAGGCCGAGAGCACGACCGCACACACGGCGGCCAATGCCGCTGCACGCGCGCGGGCGAAATTGGAACGGATCAACGCAAGACCCCCACGTCCATTGGCGGGCACGTACCTGCTGTTAAGACCGTTACCCTTGACGGCAGGTTACCGCAAGCAGCGCGACATTGCCGCGCCAATTATCGTGAACGATTGGCCGGTCTGCGGATTGCCCAGATTCGGTCACAAATTGCGGCCGATCGCGAGAAATTTCCGCTGCCGGCGCGCGCGGATCTCTTCGCGCGCAAGCCCCTTCAGCCCCTCGAGCGCCACGGCGAGGGCGTCGCCGGTCGCGGCAATCGCGACCTCCGGATTTCGGTGGGCGCCCCCAGCCGGCTCCGGCACCAGCTCGTCCACGACGCCGAATCGCATGAGATCCTGGGCCGTGATCTTCATGCTGGTCGCGGCCTCCTGCGCCTTCGAGGTGTCGCGCCACAGAATCGAGGCCGCCCCCTCGGGCGAGATCACGCTGTAGATCGCGTGCTCGAGCATGAGCACGACGTTCGCGGTCGCGATCGCGATGGCGCCGCCCGAGCCGCCCTCGCCGATGATCACCGAAACGTTGGGAACGCCGAGCGCGAGACAGGCCTCGGTCGAGCGCGCGATCGCCTCGGCCTGGCCGCGCTCTTCGGCGCCGATGCCGGGATAGGCGCCGGCGGTGTCCACCAGCGAGAGCACCGGGATGTCGAAGCGGTCGGCGAGCTCCATCAACCGCACCGCCTTGCGGTAGCCTTCCGGCCGCGCCATGCCGAAATTGTGCTTGATGCGCGCTTCCGTGGTCGAACCCTTCTCGTGGCCGAGCACGCACACGCTCATTCCCCGGAAGCGCGCGAACCCGCCCTGGATCGCCGCGTCCTCGCCGAACTTGCGGTCGCCGGCGAGCGGCGTGAAATCGGTGAACAGGCGCGCCACGTAATCGGAAAAATGCGGCCGGTTGGGATGGCGCGCGACCAGCGTCTTCTGCCAGGGCGTGAGGTTGGCGTAGAGATCGCGCAGCGTCTGCGCGGCCTTGGCCTCGAGTCTTGCGATCTCGTCGGCGCTGCCATTGCCCGCAGCCGCCTCGGCCCGCAACTCCTCGAGCTTGGCCTCGAGCTCCGCGACCGGCTTTTCGAAATCGAGATAGGTGCGCATGGCTCCGGCTGGCGTGACGGCGCGCGAAGCTGCCCGCCGGCATGCCGCTAGTCAAGGCAAGCGCGGCGATTCACTCGTCCGCGAGCGGATGCAGGTCTCGGACCAGGCTTTTCAGCCGCTCGTCCAGCACGTGGGTATAGATTTGCGTGGTCGAGACGTCGGCATGGCCGAGTAACTGCTGCACCACGCGCAGATCGGCGCCGTTTTGCAGGAGGTGGCTCGCGAACGCATGGCGGAGCACGTGCGGGCTCATCTTCGCGGGATCGATCCCGATCGAGGCGGCAAGCGCCTTGAGCTCGCGCCCGACATGCTGGCGCGTCACGTGGCCGCTCTCGCCGAAGGACGGAAACAGCCAGCGCGTCTCGGCCGACGAGCCCTTCTTGCCCTTCGCCGCCGCCGCGCGGAGGTCCAGATAGACGCGCATCGACCGCCGCGCGGCCTCGCCGAGCGGCACCAGCCGTTCCTTGTTGCCCTTGCCGCGGATGATGAGCGTCTCGGCGTCGGCGCGCGCGGCGCCGGCGGGAAGCGCCACCAGCTCGGACACGCGCAAGCCGGTCGCGTAGAGCACTTCGAGCAGGCACGCGAGCCGCGCCGCGCGCAGTCGCTCGGCTGCGCTCGCGGCTTTCGCATCGACCGCGGATTGCGCGGCGGCGATCAGCCGGCTCACGTCGTTGATGGTGAAGACCTTGGGCAGCGGCCGGCCGCGCCGCGGTCCCTCGAGCACCGCGGCCGGATCGTCGCCGCGCTTGGTCTCGCTATAGAGAAAGCGGTGGAGCTGCCGGATCGCCGAGAGCCGCCGCGCGACCGATGCCGCGGAAAGGCCGCGGCGGTTCAGCTCTGCAAGATAGGCGCGGATCTCCTCGGTGGTCGCGGTTCGCGCGTCGCTGCCGCACCCGGCGAGAAAGCCGGAATAATTCTCGAGGTCACGGCGGTAGGCATCGAGCGTGTTTCGGGTGGCGCCGCGCTCGCTCGAAAGCATGTCAAGGAACAGCTCGACCAAAGCGAGCGAGCGCCCTTCCCGCCGCGCGTCGTGCCGCGCCGTCATTTTCCGAGCCGGTCGGCGGGAATCGTCACGGTCATCTCGCGCGGCTGTGGCTCCACCAGATTGGCGAGCGCCCACAGCGCGCCGAAGCCGAGGCCGGCAAGCAGCGCCACCACCACGAGGAACCGGATGAGGCTCGGCATCTTTCGGAATGCGCCCGATTCGCTTCCCTGCTTCGCGCCCCGCGTCGAATAAGCGCTGTTTGCGGGCGTAAGGCAAGCGACCGAATTGCCCGGCGGCTTGGATCGTGTAGGTTCCGCGGGCACCGGAACGATCGCCATGACTGCCGCAACCGAAGGCCCGAGCGAAGCGCTGCGCGAGCGGCTCGGCGTGCGCTCGCTGGTGCTCGTGGGTATGCCGGGCTCGGGCAAGACTTCGGTCGGCCGAAGGCTCGCGCAGCGGCTCGGCCTCAAGTTCGTCGATGCCGACGCCGAGATCGAGAAGGCCGCGGACATGGCGATCTCCGACATTTTCGCCACCTACGGCGAGCCGCATTTCCGCGACCGCGAAGCCAAGATCATCGCCCGCATCCTGGAAAGCGGACCGCTGGTGGTCGCGACCGGCGGCGGCGCCTTCGTACATCCCGACACGCGGGCCAAGATCCGCGCGCACGGGATTTCGGTCTGGCTCAAGGCCGAATTCGGCGTGCTGTTGCGCCGGATCAAGCGCAAGGACGATCGGCCGTTGTTCAAGGACGGCGATTACGAGGGCACGCTGAAGCGGCTCTTGGCGGAGCGCGAGCCGACCTTCGCGGAAGCAGACATCGTGGTGGTCTCGCAGGAGAGCCCGCACGAGGTCACGGTCGACACGATCGTGGCGGCGTTGGAGCGCGAGCTCGCCGGCGCGCCCGCGGCGCGGGCGGCGAAGGAGGCGCGGCCGTGAGCAGCGGCACAATCGTGGAAGCCCATCCAGCGCACGAGATCGTCCGCGTCGATCTCGGCACGCGCAGCTACGACATTATCATCGGCACCCACCTGATCGAGGCGGCAGGCCGGCTGATCGCCGAACTGCGGCCGGGCGCCGCCGCTTTCGTGGTGACCGACTCGAATGTGGCAGAATCGCATTTTCCAATGCTCGAGCGCTCGCTCGCCGCCGCCGGGATCTGCGCGGCCAAGACCGTGGTGCGCGCGGGCGAGGCCTCGAAAAATTTTGCGACGCTCGAGCGCGTGGTCGACGCGATCCTGGCCGCCCGAATCGAGCGCAATGATCTCGTGATCGCCCTCGGCGGCGGCGTGATCGGCGATCTCGCCGGCTTCGCGGCGGCGATCGCGCGCCGAGGCATCGACGTCGTGCAAATCCCGACCACGCTGCTCGCGCAAGTGGATTCCGCGATCGGCGGCAAGACCGGCATCAATACCAAGCACGGGAAGAACCTGGTCGGCGCCTTCCATCAGCCCTGCCTGGTGCTGGCCGACACGCAAGTGCTCGATACCCTGCCGCAGCGCGAGTTCAGGGCGGGCTACGCCGAAGTCGCGAAATACGGCCTGCTCGGCGATGCCGCCTTCTTCGCCTGGCTCGAGAGCAATTGGCACGAGCTGTTTTCGGGCGGTGCGGCGCGCACGCGCGCGATCGCGACCTCGTGCCGGATGAAGGCCGATTTCGTCAGCCGCGACGAGCGCGAACGCGGCGAGCGGGCGCTCCTGAACCTCGGCCACACCTTCGGGCATGCGCTCGAAGCCGCGACCGGCTTCTCGGATCGGCTGCTGCACGGCGAGGCGATCGCGATCGGGCTCGCGCTCGCGTTTCGCCTCTCAGTGGCGCTCGAGCTCTGCGATCGCAAGGATGCCGATCGGGTCGCGGCTCACCTTGCCGCGGTGGGATTGCCGACCCGCCTCGCCGACGTCGCCGGCGGTCTGCCGGACACCGACGCCCTGCTTCAGCACATGGCGCAGGACAAGAAGGTGCGCCGCGGCGCGCTGGTGTTCGTGCTCGCGCGCGGCATCGGCAAGGCCTTCATGGCGCCGGACGTGGCGCCGGAACAGGTTCGCGCCGTCCTCGACGCCGAGCGCCGCCGTACCTAAATAAGGTCCATGGACACGCTCGAAATCATCGTCGTCGCCGCGATTTTCGTCTGCCTGCTCTTGTCCTTCTTCTTCTCGGGCAGCGAAACGGCACTGACTGCCGCCTCGACCGCGCGCATGGCCGCACTCGAAAGCGCCGGCGACAAGCGCGCGGCGCTCGCGAATCGGCTGATGGACAAGCCGGAGCGCTTCATCGGCGCGATCCTGCTCGGCAATAATCTCGCCAATATCGCCGCCTCCTCGCTCGCGACCGGCATCCTGCTGATCTGGTTCGGCGAGGTCGGCATCGCCTATGCGACGCTGGTGATGACGGCGATCATCGTGATCTTTTCCGAGGTGCTGCCGAAGACGATCGCGATCAACCATCCGGAGCGCATGTCGCTTCTGGTGGCAAGGCCGATCGCGGCGGTGGTCGCCTTCCTCGGCCCGGTCGTGCTCGGGATCGAGGCGATCGTGCGCTGGGTGCTGCGGATGGTCGGCTTCAAGCTGGAAGCGACCGAGAATGTGCTCACCGGCCAGGAAGAGCTGCGCGGGGCGGTCGAGGTGCTGCACCGCGAAGGCGGCGTGGTGAGGGAGGAGCGCGACATGTTCGGCGGCCTCCTCGATCTCAAGGATCTCCAGGTTTCGGACGTCATGGTCCACCGCACCAAGATCGTGGCGATCGATGCCGACAGCGCGCCCGAACAGATCGTGCGCGAGGTGCTGGCCGCGCCCTATACCCGCCTCCCGCTCTGGCGCGGCGGCCCCGAGAACATCGTAGGCGTGATCCACGCCAAGGACTTGCTGCGCGAGCTCGAGGCCGTGGCCGGCGACGCGAGCAAGATCGACATCGCTTCGATCGCGCTCACGCCCTGGTTCGTGCCCGACTCCACGAGCCTCTCCGACCAGCTCAAGGCGTTCCTCCGGCGCAAGACCCATTTCGCGCTGGTGGTCGACGAGTACGGCGAGGTCATGGGCCTGGTCACGCTCGAGGACATCCTGGAGGAAATCGTCGGCGAGATCGCCGACGAGCACGACGTGGCGGTGTCCGGCGTCCGGCCGCACATCGACGGCTCGGCCACGGTGGACGGCGCGGTGCCGATCCGCGACCTCAACCGGGTGATGGATTGGGAGTTGCCGGCTGACGAGGCGACCACGGTAGCCGGTCTCGTGATCCACGAGGCCCAACTCATTCCGGAGGCCGGCCAGATTTTCACATTCCACGGCTTCCGCTTCCAGGTGCTGCGCAAGAGCCGGAACCGGATCACGCTCATCCGCGTGACGCCGCTGCAGCGCCAGGAGGCGCTGCCCGGGCGCGCGGCGTGAGGCGTTCTCCCGGCGACCTATTCACCCGGCGCTTTCGCCACGATCGCGAGCGCGTGCAGGCCCTCGGCCATCTCGGCGGCGAGCAGCTCGTTGACGATGCGGTGGCGCTCGATCCGGCTTTTCCCGCGGAACGCCTGGGCCGTGACCAGCACGCGCACATGGGTGGTTTTTCCCGGAACCGCACCCATATGACCGGCATGGCGCTCGCTTTCGTCGACCACGTCCAGGCGCTCGGGCGATAGCGCCGCGGCCAGGGTGTCCTGGATGCGCTGCACGGTGCTGATCGGGCTCATGCGTCCGCGCTTAGAGCGCCCGGCGCGGCCGCGTCAACGCGGGTGAGGCATTTCGGCGGGGACAATCGGCAATTCCTTGTGTCGGCGACCGGCGCTGCCCATAATCGCTCTATGAAGTTCGACTCCCCCATCTATGACCGCATCCGGGTGAAACCGGACCCGGACCGGCGCCGGAAGCGGATGTTCCCGGCCTGCGAATGGCCGGGCTGCGGCAAACCCGCCGGCCACCGGGCGCCCAAGGGGCGCGGCCATGAGGGGGAGTATTGGCGTTACTGCCTGGATCACGTGCGGGCGTACAATCAGTCCTACAACTACTTCGCCGGGATGGGGGACGAGGCGGTGCAAGCCTTCCAGAAGGATGCGGTGACCGGACACCGACCGACCTGGCGCATGGGACAGAATGGCGGCCGCCGCGGAAGCGGCGCCAAGACCTTCGGCGATAAGGATTTTTCCGGATTCGAGTGGTCCGACCCGTTCCGGATGTTCGGGGACCTGGGGAATCAGACCCGGTCTGGCCCTGAGCCGGACCGGCCGGTGGTGCGCAACGCCGAACGCAAGGCGCTGCATACTTTGGGCCTCGAAACGGGGGCCACGCGAACCGAAATCAAGAGCCGGTTCAAGACGTTAGTCAAACGCCATCATCCCGACGTGAACGGCGGCGACCGTTCCACCGAGGACCGGCTCAAGGACGTCATTCAGGCCTATAATTACCTCAAGGCCACCGGTTTCTGCTAAGTTCGCCGCGAATCCGAAACTGGCCTAGAAATTAAGCGCCGCGCCGCGGCGACGAAGGAATCATGACCGAATCCGCCCAGCTCGCCCCCGTGCCCGACATGAAGGTGTCGGTCCGGCAGGTCTTCGGCCTCGACGTCGATATGGAGGTGCCGGCCTATTCCACGGCCGAGGAGCACGTCCCCGATCTCGATTCCGATTACGTCTTCGACCGCAACACTACGCTCGCGATCCTGGCCGGCTTTGCCCATAACCGGCGCGTGCTGATCGCCGGCTATCACGGCACCGGCAAGTCGACGCACGTCGAGCAGGTGGCGGCGCGGCTCAATTGGCCTCTGGTGCGGGTCAATCTCGACAGCCACATCAGCCGCATCGATCTCGTCGGCAAGGACGCGATCGTGCTCAAGGACGGCCTGCAGGTCACCGAGTTCCGCGACGGCATCCTGCCCTGGGCGCTGCAGCGCAACATCGCGCTCTGCTTCGACGAATATGACGCCGGCCGTCCGGACGTCATGTTCGTGATCCAGCGCGTGCTCGAGGTCTCGGGCAAGTTCACGCTTCTCGACCAGAACAAGGTGATCCGTCCGCACCCGGCGTTTCGCATGTTCGCGACCGCGAACACGGTCGGGCTCGGCGACACTTCCGGCCTCTATCACGGCACCCAGCAGATCAATCAGGGCCAGATGGACCGCTGGTCGATCGTGACCACGCTCAACTACTTGCCGCACGACAAGGAAGTGGACATCGTGCTGGCCAAGGCGCCGAAGTACCGGACGTCCGAGGGCCGCGACACCATCGCCAAGATGGTGCGGGTGGCCGACCTCACGCGCCAGGCCTTCGTCAACGGCGATCTCTCCACCGTCATGAGCCCGCGCACGGTGATCACCTGGGCCGAGAATTCCGAGATCTTCGGCGAACTCGCTTTCGCGTTCCGCGTCACCTTCCTCAACAAGTGCGATGAGCTCGAGCGGCCGCTGGTCGCCGAGTTCTATCAGCGCTGCCTCGGGCGCGAGCTGCCGGAATCGACGGTGAACGTGGCGCTGTCGTAACGCGTCATGGCGATCCCGAATACCAGCAAGACAAAGGGAGGCGCGGCCGACGCGCCGACCGAGCCGTTCAAGCGGGCGGTCGCCGGCTGCCTGCGCGCGATCGCCGGCAAGCCCGAGTTGGAAGTCGCCTTCGCGGCCGAGAAGCCGGGGCTCGCGCCCGAACGGGCGCGGCTGCCCGAGCCGCCGCGGCGGATGACCCGGGGCGACGCCGCGATCCTGCGCGGCCACGCCGATTCCATGGCGCTCCGGCTCGCCTGCCACGATGCGGCGATCCACCGCCGCATGTTGCCGAGCGCGGACAATGCACGCGCGGTGTTCGAAGCGGTGGAACAGGCCCGCGTCGAGGCCATCGGCGCCCGACGCATGATGGGCGTCGCCGCCAATCTTTCGGCCATGCTGGAGGATCGCTTCCATCGCGGCTCTTATGCGGACATCAGCGACCGGGCCGACGCGCCGCTCGAGGACGCGATCGCGATGCTGGTGCGCGAGCGGCTGACCGGCCAGGAACCGCCGCCGGCCGCGAAGAAGCTGGTGGCGCTCTGGCGCGATTTCGTGGAAAGCCGCGCTGATCGCGAACTCGCCCGGCTGACGCGGGAGGTCGACGACCAGCGCGGCTTTGCCGAGGTGGTGCACGATCTCCTCACCTCCCTCGACATGGGCGACGAGCGCTTTGCCGACCGCGACCAGGACGAAGACACCCAGGACGAGGAAGGCGAAGGCCAGGCCGGCGAGGACGGCGGCACCGAGCGCGACGAGGCCGAAGAGGGCGCGACGCCCGAGAAGACCGAGCTTTCCGCCGAGGACCGCTCGGAGCTCGCCTCCGACGCGGAAGAAGCGCCCTCGACCGAGCGGCCCGAGGATATGGAAGCGGGCGACGCCCGCGACGCGGCCGAGCCCTGGCGCCCGCGCCATTCGCTCGCCAACGAACCGCGCGGGCCGGACTATCGTGCCTTCTCCACGCGTTTCGACGAGGTGGTCGGCGCCGAGGAATTGTGCGACGCCGAGGAGCTCGCGCGGCTGCGCGCCTTTCTCGATAAGCAGCTCCAGAATTTGCAGGGCGTGGTGGCACGGCTCGCCAACCGGCTGCAGCGCCGCCTGCTCGCGCAGCAAAGCCGCGCCTGGGAGTTCGACCTCGAGGAAGGGATGCTCGACCCCGCGCGGCTTTCGCGCGTGATCGTCGATCCGTTCCAGCCGCTGTCGTTCAAGCGCGAGCGCGACATGGACTTCCGCGACACGGTGGTGACGATGCTGCTCGACAATTCCGGCTCCATGCGCGGCCGGCCGATCACGGTGGCGGCGACTTGCGCCGACATCCTGGCGCGCACGCTCGAGCGCTGCGGCGTGAAGGTGGAAATCCTCGGCTTCACCACCCGGGCCTGGAAGGGCGGGCAGTCGCGCGAAGCCTGGCTCGCCGCCAACAAGCCGGCCAACCCGGGCCGGCTCAACGATCTCCGCCACATCATCTACAAGGCGGCGGACGCGCCCTGGCGGCGCTCGCGCAAGAATCTCGGCCTGATGATGCGCGAGGGTCTGTTGAAGGAGAACATCGACGGCGAGGCGCTCGACTGGGCGCACCGGCGCCTGCTCGGCCGGCCCGAGAACCGCAAGATCCTGATGATGATCTCCGACGGCGCGCCGGTGGACGACTCGACGCTCTCGGTCAACCCCGGCAACTATCTCGAACGCCATCTGCGCTGGGTGATCGAGGACATCGAGACCCGCTCGCCGGTCGAACTGATCGCCATCGGCATCGGCCACGACGTCACCCGCTATTATCGCCGCGCGGTCACCATCGTCGACGCCGAAGAGCTCGGCGGCGCCATGACCGAGAAACTCGCCGAATTGTTCGACGAGACCACCGGTCCCGAGCGGCACCGCCCGCCCGCGCGGAGACGGGTCGCGTGACCGACCCGCAGCCGCCCGCCGCAAATCCGCATTCTGGTCGGCCCACGCGGCGGCGGATTGCGGCCTGGATTGTCACGGCGATCGCCCTTGCCGGTCTCCCGGTCGCCGCGTCGGAATGGCCGCGCGCGCCCGAGCCGCCGATCACGATCGCGATCCGCGCGCAACCGATCCAATCGTTCGATCCGCGCGAGCCGTTGCGGGTGCGCTTCGGGGCGCTGGAGTTCCTGGGCGGGATCGAGCTCACCTCCGATCACCAGAGCTTCGGCGGCCTCTCCGGCCTTCATGTTTCGGCCGACGGCGAGCGCTTTCTCGCGCTCACCGACCGCGGGCGCTGGCTGCGCGGCCGCATCGTCAGCGTGGGCAACCGGCCGATGCGGATCGAGGACGCGGAAATGGCGCCGATTCTCGGCGCCGATGGCCGGCCGCTCGGCGCGCGCGGCTGGTACGACACCGAGTCGCTCACCGCGGACAACGGCCACCTCTATGTCGGCATCGAGCGGGTCAACCAGATCGTCCGCTTCGATTACGGCCGCCACGGCTTGCTCGCGCGCGGGCAGCCGATTCCGGTTCCGCCGGGAGTAAAGGAACTGCCGCGCAGCCAGGGCCTCGAGGCGCTCGCGTTCGTGCCGCGCAATTTCCCGCTCGGCGGCACACTGATCGCGATCTCCGAGCGCGGCCTCGACGCCGCCGGCAATATCCTGGGATTCCTGATCGGCGGCCCCAGCCCGGGCACCTTCACGCTGGTGCGCAGCAACGACTACGACGTTACCGACGCCGCAGTGACCCCCGCCGGCGAGCTCCTGGTGCTCGAGCGGCGGTTCACGCTGTTCAGCGGGGCGGCCATGCGCATCCGGCGGATCGCCCTGTCCGCGCTCAAGCCGGGAGCGGTGGTGGACGGTCCGGTGCTGATCGAGGCCGACCGGGGCGCTTACATCGACAACATGGAGGCGCTCGCCGTGCATCGCAATCGCGACGGCGAGACCATTCTGACCATCCTGTCGGACGACAATTTCAACCCGCTGCAGCGGACGCTGTTGTTGCGCTTCGCGCTGGTCGATTGACCGGCTGGCGGCTCAGGTGCGGCCGCGCACTTCCTCGTAGGCCGGAACGAGCCCGCGCAAATATCCGAA
This sequence comes from Hyphomicrobiales bacterium, assembly GCA_023269635.1. Taxonomy (GTDB): domain Bacteria; phylum Pseudomonadota; class Alphaproteobacteria; order Rhizobiales; family Xanthobacteraceae; genus JAHFPN01. The sequence continues at coordinate 27,074 of JAHFPN010000009.1, forward strand.
CGGACCCACCAGCACGACCGCGAAGCCGAGCTTCACGAAGAAGTCGGTGACCGCCCACGATACCCACGGCAGCGGCAGGCCGGCGAAGGCGAGCGTGAAGAAGACCGCGGTATCGACCGCCGAGCCGCCGGCCGCGGACAGGAACGGGGCGCGCCACCAGGCCTGCCGCCGCAGCCGGTCGAACACCAGCACGTCCAGGAGCTGCGCGATCAGGAATGCGGTGCCCGAAGCCGCCGCGATCCGCGGCGTGGCGATCAAGGCGGAAAGAACGACCGCGGCGACGAACCCCACGAAGACGACCCGGCGCGCCGCAGCCGGGCCGTAGCGCCGGTTGGTCAGCTCGTTCACGAAAAAGGCGAACGGGTAGGTGAAGGCGCCCCAGGTCAGGTAGTCGCCGAGGCCGAAATACTTGAACGGAAACTGCACCGCGAAATTCGACAGCGCGACGATGAACGTCATCGCCGCGATTGGGAGGAGAAGCGGGCTCCGCAGATTCAAAGGGGGATGCCGCGCCGCTCAGCCGGCGGCGGTCGCCTTGACGATCTCGCGCTTGAGCGCGAGCGCCTTGGGCGAGAGATCGCGGTCCGCCGCCTTGCGCAGGAAAGCATCCAGCCCGCCGCGGTGATCCACCGACCTCAGCGCGTTCGCGCTCACGCGCAACCGTACCCGGCGGTTGAGCGCCTCGCTCATCATCGTCACCTGGCAGAGGTTCGGGAGGAACCGGCGCTTGGTCTTGATGTTCGAATGGCTGACCTTGTGGCCGGTCAAAGCCGCCTTGCCGGTCAGGTCGCAACGGCGCGACATCGCTGTCATCCTTGTGAGTTGGATCCCGAGGCCTCGGCGGCGGTCCGGGGCGGCGCAGCTATAGTGAGCGAGCCCTTGTGCGTCAAGCATCGGCGCGGTCGGGCCACAGTTCCGACTTATTCAACCGGCACGCGGAATTCCAATCCGCGCACGGGTCGCCTCGATCCGCGACGATGCCTGCCGGCGGTCCCCATGCGGCGTGAATCCGGTTTCCGATCGTCGGCCGAGCGGCGGCACCGAGTGGCCCGCCATCTGCCGGCCGTGCTCGCGTTCGCGGCGCTGCTTGCCGCCGCAAGCCCGGCGGCCGCCGACGGCAAGGTCGAAGCAAAATACGACATCACGCTCGCGGGCGTCTCCCTCGGCCATGCCGCGGTGGTGATCGAAGTCACCGCCGACAGCTACTCCGCTTCCGGCAGCGCCCAGCTCACCGGCGTGATGCGCGCGGTGGTCTCCGGCCACGGTACCGCGGCGGTGCGCGGCAATATCGTGGGCGGGCGGATCGTGCCTTTGAGCTATTCGATGTGGTCCGAGAGTAAGAAACGCACCGACGAGGTGCGCATGGCCATGGCCGCAGGCGTGGTGCGCGAGACGTTCGCGAACCCGATACCCGGTCCGGCGCCCGACCGCGTGCCGCTCACGGATGCGCACCGCGTGGACGTGCTCGACCCGATGAGCGCCGGTTTCATCGTTTTGGAAGGCACCGGCGACCTCATCAACCCCGCGGCTTGCGACCGAATGGTCCCGATTTTCGACGGCCGCTACCGCTACGAGATCGAGCTGAAATTCTTCCGGATCGAGAAGGTCAGCGTGCCTAAGGGCTATGTCGGACCGGCGGTGGTCTGCAACGCGACCTACCGGCCGATCGCCGGCCACCGGCCGTCGAAGCTGCCGACCAAGTACACGACCGAGAACGACGAGATTCGCGTCTGGCTGGTGCCGATCGCGGGGACACGCGCGCTGGTGCCCTACAAGCTTTCGATCGGCACGATCGTGGGTGCGCTGGTGTTGCAGGCGACCGCGTTCCATACCGAGGCAAAGGAGATTACGACCCCGGTCTCGGCGCCGAAATCGCAGTAGAAAATCGGCGCGTCGGGGATCGAAACGATCTGTTAGGATTGATGAATCGTAATTTCGGAGTGCGTCCCGCGATGATCGCACGACTCGTGGCAATGTGCGCGCGCACCCCCACATCTAGCCGGGAACGAATGTCGAAATCGGTCGAGTCAGCGATTCGGACGCGTTTCGTTCGGGGCGCGTTCCATTCGTCACCAAGGTTTCATGCCAAGGTCGCGATCCTGTCGCGATATGGTACAGAACCGAGGACGGCAGCCCCACCCGCGCGCAATTGATGCCCCCGATCCCCTCTTTGGCCCCGCCATACCGGCGCGGGCGCGGCGTCACGGCCGTGCTCGGCCCCACCAATACCGGCAAGACCCACCTCGCGATCGAGCGCATGCTCGGTCATTCGTCGGGCCTGATCGGCCTGCCGCTCCGGCTGTTGGCGCGCGAGGTCTTCAACCGCGCGGTCGAGCGTGCCGGCGCCGAGGCGGTGGCGCTGGTCACCGGCGAGGAGAAGATCAAGCCGCAAAACCCGCGCTACTGGGTCTCGACCGTCGAGGCCATGCCGCGCGATCTCGATGTCGCCTTCGTCGCGGTCGACGAGGTGCAGCTCGCCGGCGACCTCGAGCGCGGGCACGTGTTCACCGACCGCATGTTCAACCGGCGCGGCCGCGAGGAGACGCTCGTGCTCGGCGCCGCCACCATCCGGCCGCTGGTGGAGAAGCTGATGCCGGGCGTGAACGTGATCCAGCGCCCGCGGCTCTCGCAGCTCAGCTTCGCCGGCGAGAAGAAGATCACCCGGCTGCCGCGGCGCTCGGCGATCGTCGCGTTCTCGGCCGAGGAGGTCTACGCCATCGCCGAATTGATCCGCCGCCAGCGCGGCGGCGCCGCGGTCGTGCTCGGCGCGCTCTCCCCGCGCACGCGCAATGCCCAGGTCGAGCTCTATCGGTCGGGCGACGTGGACTACATCGTCGCCACCGACGCCATCGGCATGGGCCTCAACCTCGACGTCGATCACGTTGCCTTCGCCTCCGACCGCAAGTTCGACGGCTACCAGTTCCGCCGGCTCTCGCCCGCCGAAATGGCGCAGATCGCCGGCCGCGCCGGCCGCGCCACGCGCGACGGCACTTTCGGTACGACCGGCCGCTGCCCGGCGTTCGAGGCCGAGCTCGTGGAGCGGCTCGAGAGCCACACCTTCGAGGCCGTCCCGGTGCTGCAATGGCGCAACACCGCGCTCGATTTCCGCTCGATCGAGGCGCTGAACCGGAGCCTGGCCGGGCCGCCGAACGAGGACGGCCTCACGCGCGCGCCGATCGCCGACGACGTGCGCGTGCTCGAACGCGCCGCACGCGACGACGAGGTGATCGGGCTCGCCAATTCGCCCGCGGCGGTGGAGCAACTCTGGGAGGCATGCCAGATCCCGGACTATCGCAAGATCGCGCCGGCGGCCCATGCCGAATTGATCCTGACCCTCTATGGATTCCTGCGGCGGGAGGGTAAGATTTCCGCCGACTGGTTCGCCCGCCAGGTGGCGCTGACGGATCGCACCGACGGCGACATCGACACCCTCTCCTTCCGCATCGCCCAGATCCGCACCTGGACCTTCGCGGCGAACCGGCCCGACTGGCTCCACGATCCGGAGCATTGGCAAGGCGTCACGCGTGGAGTCGAAGACAAGCTTTCCGATGCGTTGCACGAACGGCTCGCCCAGCGTTTCGTCGATCGCCGCACCAGCGTCTTGATGCGGCGGCTGCGCGAGAACACGACGTTGGAAACCGAGATCAGCAAGACCGGCGAGGTGGTGGTGGAGGGGCACGCGATCGGCCGCCTCTCCGGCTTCGAGTTCGCGCCCGACGCCACCGCCGGCGGCCCCGACGCCAAGGCGCTGCGCGCGGCGGCGCAGAAGGCGCTCGCGGGCGAGATCGAGACCCGCGCCAAGCGCCTTTCCGAATCCGTCGACGACGCCTTCGTGCTCTCCAACGACGGCGCGATCCGCTGGATCGGCGAGCCGGTGGCGCGCCTGGTGGCCGGAGAAAATCTTCTGGAGCCGCGCTTTCGCCTGCTCGCCGACGAGCAATTGAACGGCGCCGCGCGCGAAGGCGTCGAGGCGCGCGTTTCGCGCTGGCTCAAGGCGCACGTGGACAAGCTGCTCGGTCCGCTGGTCGTGCTCGGCAAAGCCGAGGACGTGACCGGGATGGCGCGCGGGGTCGGCTTCCAGCTCGCCGAAGCGCTCGGCGTGCTCGAGCGGCACAAGGTTGCCGAGGAAGTGAAGGGCCTCGACCAGGAGGCGCGCGCGCAATTGCGCAAATACGGAGTTCGGTTCGGCGCCTATCACATCTATATGCCGCTCCTGCTCAAGCCCGCGCCGCGCACGCTCGGGCTCCTGCTGCACGCGTTGAAGCACGGCGGCCTCGGACAAAAAGGCGTCGATGACCTGCCGGCGCTGGCCGCGAGCGGACGCACTTCGATCGCGGTCGATGCCGAAGTGGCAAAACCGCTCTACCGCGTGGTCGGCTACCGGGTGTGCGGGCCGCGCGCGCTGCGGGTGGACATCCTGGAACGGCTCGCCGACCTGATCCGGCCGGCGCTTACTTGGCGCCCCGCCATGCCGGGCGCGAAGCCCGCGGGCGCGGTGGACGGCAGAGCGTTCACGGTCACGGTTGCCATGACCTCGCTCGCCGGATGCGCGGGCGAGGAGTTCGCGGCGATCCTGCGCGCGCTCGGCTACCGCATGGAGCGCCGTCCGGCGCCGCTGCCCGAGCCGGCTCCGGTTTCTCCCGCGTCGGAACCCGAAACCGCCGCCGCCGAGACCGTGCCCGCGCCGGAAGCCGCGATTGAAGCGACGCCCGCGGCTGCGGCCGCGAGCGAGCCCGAAACGGTGACGCCGCCCGCTGAACTCGCCACGCTTGAAATCCTCACCAATGTTCCCGCGCCGGCTTCGGCCGAGGGCACTCCGGTGGCGGCCGAGGCCCCCGCAGCCGCGCCCGCGGAAGCGGCGATGATCGAGGTCTGGCGTCCGGGCCGGCCGGAAGGCGCGCGGCGGCCCAAGCGCAAGCCCGAGGAGCGGCGGCCGCAGGCGGATCGTCCGGTGCCAGCGGAAGCTGCGCCGAAGGAAGGCGAGCCGCGCCATGAAGCACGCCGCCCGCGGCCGGGGGAGCGTCCCCGCCGCGACGAGCGCCCCCGCCGCGATGCCCGTCCTCAACGCGATGCCCGTCCCCAGCAGGAACGAGGCGATCGCCCACGCCATCAGCGCGAGGATCGGCCGCGCCGCGAGCGCGACGACTGGAGGCGCGAGCTGCGGCCGGAGCGGAAAGAGCGGGCGATCGATCCAAACTCGCCATTCGCCGCGCTCGCGGCGCTCAAGGCCCGCCTCGAAGCCGAGAAGAAGGACGGCTGAGTGGAGGGCGAGCGCCAGCGCGTCGACCGCTTCCTGTGGCACGCGCGGCTTGCGCGCACGCGCACGCTCGCGGCGAAGCTCGCCGCCTCCGGTCACGTTCGGGTGAACGGCCGGCGCATCGATGCGCCCGGTCGCGGCCTCAAGCTCGGCGACGTGCTCACCTTGGCGAGCGGAGGCCGCGTGCGCGTGCTGAAGGTGCTCTCCTTCGCGCCGCGCCGCGGTGGCAGCGAAACGGCGCGCCGCCTATATGAAGACTTGAGCCCGCCGGCGCCGAAACCGGAGTTCCCGCCGGCGCCCACGCGACCCGCCGGCCACGGCCGGCCGAGCAAGCGCGATCGGCGCCTGTTCGAGCGGCTGCAAAGCCGGGGTTCCGATTTCGAGGACTAGAAGCTACGTTCTTGCGGCGCCGCCGGCCTTGAGCTAGGCCCGCCGCGCGCAAGCGTTAAGCGGTGGAACGAGCGAATGACCTACATCGTCAACGACCTCTGCATCCGCTGCAAATACATGGACTGCGTCGAGGTCTGCCCCGTGGATTGTTTCTACGAGGGCGAGAACATGCTCGTGATCCATCCGGACGAATGCATCGATTGCGGCGTGTGCGAGCCGGAATGCCCGGTGGACGCGATCAAGCCGGACACCGTGCCGGGGCTCGAAAAATGGCTCGGGCTCAATGCCGAGTACGCCAAGATCTGGCCGAACATCACGGTCAAGCGCGACCCCCCGCCCGACGCCAAGGAATGGGAGGGCAAGCCCGGCAAAGAGGCGCAGTTCTCGCCCAAACCGGGCCAGGGCGATTGAGCGGGTTTCGAGCGGCCGCCGCGACCGCACGCTAACCATTTTCCGGCGATCGCTACGCCGCGCCGCACTAAAGCATTGATTTTTGAGCGATTTGTGGTATATTGTGTTTTGTCGTCGAGCGCCTCCGCCATGCTGCAGTGCTCCGAAGAGGAGCCGTTTTCTCGGAATCAGGCGTAAATCACGTCCGCCTTGCGGGTTTTGGCCCCCGGGGCGTGCGGCGAGTGAATTGTCGTCTCTAAGGGGCCCGTTGCCGGCACGGCGAGCCGGTAGTTGAGGCCCGCCCGGTGGAAAGCCGGGCTTGATCGAGGCCCCCGGCCCCGGCCGGGACCAACAGAGTGCAGGAGTTTTGATGCCTTCCAAGACCGCAAGCAAGAAGGCCGCTCACAAGGGCGCGGCAAGGCCCGTTCAGAAGCCGGCTTCGAAAGCGGCGCAGAAGCCCGCCCCGAAGGCCGCGCTCAAGGCGTTGCCGAAGCCCGCGCCGGCGCGCCAGAGCCATACCCGCCAGGGATTCCGGACCCAAGAGCACATCGTCTACCCGTCGCACGGCGTCGGGCAGATCGTGCGCATCGAGGAGCAGGAAGTCGCCGGCTTCAAGCTCGAGCTGTTCGTGATCAGCTTCTCGAAGGACAAGATGATCCTCCGGGTGCCGACCTCGAAGGCGCTTGCCGTCGGCATGCGCAAGCTCGCCCCGGCGGACACGGTCAAGCGCGGGCTGGAGACGCTCAAGGGCCGCGCCCGCATCAAGCGCACGATGTGGAGCCGCCGGGCGCAGGAATACGAGGCCAAGATCAACTCGGGCGACCTCGTCGCCATCGCCGAGGTGGTGCGGGATCTGTTCCGCTCGGAGACGCAGCCGGAGCAGTCCTACAGCGAGCGCCAGCTCTACGAGGCCGCGCTCGACCGCATGGTGCGCGAGATCGCGGTGGTCGAGGACGTCACCGAGACCGAGGCGCAGAAGCTGATCGAGACCAATCTCCTCAAGGGGCCGAAGCGCGGCGCGCCGAAGCCGGCCGAAGCGGAGGTCGAGCAGGAAGAGGCGGCGTAAGCCCCTTCCCGTTTACATTGCGTTGAACGCCCGGCCATGTGCCGGGCGTATTCTTTTTGGGAATGCGCTCCATAGTTCGCGCGCCTGGTACGTTCGCTTACAATGCATTGATGGCTACGCGCCTTGGGCGCCGGGCGTATGGCCTGCGGAGGAAATCGCCATGGCCAAGACGTTGAAACACGTGAAGATCGCCCCCAAGGGCATGGGCCTCAACGATTTCGTGGCGGCGCAGGAGGGCTTCTTCGCGGCCGAGGGCCTCGACGTCGAGTTCGATTGGAAGACGTTCCGCGGTACGCAATCGAGCTGGAAGGGCATGGATTATTTCCAGCGGCCGCAGGACAAGCCCTATACCGAGAACAAGGAAGACGTGATCCAGGGCGCCTGCGTCTGGGGCACCATCTGCAACGCCAGCGCCGGCATGGGCCGGGTGGTGGCCGAGGCCTACGGCGACTCGCCCTGGGCGATCTTCGTGCGGCCGGATTCGAAGATCCGGCGCCCCGAGGACCTGAAGAACGTTCCGGTGTCGGTGGGCCTGCGCGCCGGCAGCCATTTCAACGTGCCCTACCGGCTCGAAAAATACCTTCCGCTCGAGCACATCAAGATCGTGAACACCGGCGGCTTCGGCGCGCGGCTGAAGGCGCTGTTGGAGGGCGAGGTCGAGGCCGCGAGCCTGTTGCCGCCGCAGATCGACATGGCGGAGCAGCTGGGCTTGCGCAAAATCATCGAGGATCGTTTCCATACGCTGTGGTGGGCGCCCGCGAACGCCTCGCCCGAGCTGGTGCGCGGCTATCTCGACGCGCTGCAGCGCGCGGAGGCGGCGCTCGAGGCCGATCTTGAGAACTATCTGCCGCTATGGAAAATCTCGATCCCGGCCGAGTTCGAGAACTACCACCGCTGGGACTTCTCGAAGTTCAGCCGCGGCGAGAAGTTCGTCTACAAGCCGCTCAGCCAGAGCGAGTTCGACGCCACGCTCGATCAGGTCAAGCGCTGGGGCCTCGACCAGCACCTCAAAGAAGAGCGCTTCGAGAAGCTCGTGCACACGCCGGGCCGATGAGGCGCTGTCACACGGCATTCGAATGATCAGCCCGTCATTCCGGGGCCGAGCCCTCGGGTCCGGCCATCGGCCGGCCCAAGGATAAACTCCGCGAGGAGCCCGGAATCCATAACCGCTGACGGCGAATATGGATTCCGGGTTCGCGCCGGAGCCTGCGTCCGGCCGGCGCAAAACGCCGGGCCGGGTGGCGCGCCCCGGAATGACGGGCGGTCAATCGGGCGGAGACGCGTCACTCCACGATGATCTTCACGAGATCGCCGGGCTTGATGACGGCGCCGCGCTGGAGCCCGTTCAGCACCAGGAGGCGCTCGAGCGCGCGATCCGGCACCGCCATGCGGCTTGCGAGCCGCTCCGCGGTGTCGCCCCGTTCCGCAAGCACGATGGCGATCCGCAAGGGCTTGGCTTCCTTGGCCTCGTCGAGCGGAACGCGGCGGAACGTCAATGCCGCCGCGCGGAACTTCTGGTCGAGCTCCGGCGTCAAGCCGCGCGCGGCGAACACCAGGCGGTAGACGTCGCTGCCGAAGCGGATGGCGAACAAGCGGAACGACCATTGCTCGCCGCGGGCGATGGCGGTGGCGGCGGGGAAGCCGTTGATGGTGAGGGTTTCCACCGAGCTCGGGTCAACGCCGTCGATCCAGCCCGAGGCGAGATAGGCGCCGAGCGGCTGCATCGCGGAAACGCGCACCGCGTCGAGCCGCACGGCCTCGCGGCCGGAGGTGGTGGCGCCGAGCACGGCCTGCGGCGTGTTCTCGAGCGTGAAGTTCTCCGGCGCCGTGAAGGACAGGCCGAGATTGGGGTGGAAGAAGCGCCGGCCGCGCACAAACCCTTCCTTGGGATCGTCGCCATAGACGATGCCGTTGAGCGCTTCCAGGAACGCCTGGCGATCGCGCTCGGCGCTGCCGGGCGCCGCGTACTGGCGGGCATTGGCGACCGCGATCGAGATGCGCTCGGGCGTCGAGGGGTGGCTGGAGAGGAAATCGATCTGCTCGGCGCTCGCCTGCGTGCGGCCGAACGCGGCGCTGCGCAGCGTCGCGTAGCGGCCCATGGAGGTGAGGAAGCGCGAGGCGCCATAGGGATCGTAGCCCGCGCGCGCGGAAATACCGACGCCCACCGCGTCGGCCTCGAGCTCCTGCCCGCGCGAGAAGGTGGCGAGCGTGAGCCGGCTGCGGGCGAGCGCGAGCGCGCCGAGGTCGGCGTCCTGCAAGACGTCGGAGATCACCCGGCTCACGATCACCGCCTGGCGGACTTGATCGTCGCGGATCGACGCATGGCGTGCGATCACGTGTGCCATCTCGTGGGCGAGCACCGAGGAAAGCTCGGAGGTGTCGTTGGCGAGCGAGATCAGCCCGCGCGTCACGTAGAGCGTGCCGCCGGGCAGCGCGAAGGCGTTGATCGCGGGCGAATTGAGGATCACCACGCGGTACTTGAGCTCCTGCCGCCCGGATACGGCGATCAGGCGCTCGACCGTCTGCGCGATCAGGCTTTCCAGCGCCGGCGACCGATAGACGCCGCCGTAGGACGAGATCAGGCGCTGGTGCTCGCGCCGCTGCTCGACCGGAAGATCGGCAGAGATGTCGTCCTGCGTTGCGGCGGCATCGGTGAGGCTGCCGGTGCGGTCCGGATCCACGCTGGCGCAGCCCGCGGCGGCAAGCGCCGCGGCGAGCACGCCGGCGAGGAGCTTCCAGCGGAACGGATGGTCCGCGCTCATGCCCCCTCCCGCTCCAGGATTTCGAGCGCGGCCGGCGTGCGCAACTCGATCGCCGGGCCGCCGGACTCGTAGAGCACGCCGCGGACGCGCACCCGCTTGCCGCGCATGCTCTTGAGGTCGATGCCGGCGGCCTGGAAGGCCGCGCGCGCCGCGCGCGGGATCACGATGGTGAAGTCCTCGGTGTAGCGGCGGCCGAAATCGAGGAAGGTGCGGGCATTGGTTTCGCCGATGCGGCGCACGGTGCCTTCGACGATGGCAAAGCGGCCCTTGGCCGCGAGCAGCGCGGCGAGCGCGTCGGCGTTCTGCACCTGGAAGCGTTCCACGGCCCACAGGCCGCGCTTGGCGGCACGCGCCTCGCGCTCGCGCGCGATCAGCGCGTCGGCGCAAGCCGGCTCGCCCAGATCGGGTGCCGCGCGCAGATGGCCGGCCGCGACCAGCTCGGCCGCGATCCAGCGCGCCTCGTCGGCGAGCGCGGCCTGCACCAGGATGCGGCCGTAACGGTCCTTGGCGTCGGCCTTGCCGTGGAGCGCGAGGCGCTTGCCCGCGACCAGCGCTTCGAGCGCCGCGGCGGCACGGCGCGCGGCTTCGGCGTCGCCGTCGAGATCGGTCGCCGCGATCACGCCGGCCAGCCGCGCCTCGCGGCCGTCGGCCAGGCGAATGGTGGCGCCGTCGCGCGCGCCGACCGCCTCGACGAAGGCGAACGGCTCGCCGATATCCTTGCAGGCCGCGAGCGCGCTCTCGGCGTGGGCGGGCGACACGGCGAATAGCGCGAGCGCGCACGCAGCCGCGGCGGCCGTGCCGGCATTCCCATGGTCCCGCGTCCCGCCCATCCAGTCCCCGCGCGCTTCCAGCGCGCCTCATCAAAGGCGTCAACCGGGCGATTCTGGGGCATCCTTCAGGTTGCGCAAGCCCGAGTGCGCCTTTGTGGCGCCTGTGTTATGGCGGGCCGTCGGTCCCGTAGCTCAGCGGATAGAGCAGCGGTTTCCTAAATTGTGCTCTTAGTTGGGAGCAGATGTTGGCGTGCTAGCAGCAGGCAGTACTGGATAAGGAACAAGCGTTTCCTAACCGGGGCTGGAATGCACTCACCAATGTTGTATGGCCGCTTTGTGCCAAAGCCGAACGTACCGACACGTCCGCACCATTTCCGCTCTTCCCCTGAAAGATGGGGTAATCGGCCGGCGTTTTTGTGGATCGCTGAAGATTTGGGGTGCTGCGCTTCAGGCTGATGGTGGAACGAGGTCCGTGGTAACGGCCTCAAGCATC
>JAHFPN010000214.1 GCA_023269635.1 Hyphomicrobiales bacterium
CCGGAAGTGACGGCGGCGGCGCGTCGCGCGCTTGATCTCTAAGTTTCCCTCCCCCTGAAAGGGGGGAGCGATGAAGCAAGAAATGCTAGAATTGGCCTTGGAGAAATCTCATGGTCGCCATGCCGGCCCCGGACGAGGCAGTGCTCGCGCGGCGCGCGAAGATCGTGGCCGCGCTGCGCCGCATGGTGCCGGGCGAGGGCGTGATCGACGCCGAGGCCGCGATGCGGCCCTATGAATCCGACGGCCTCACCGCCTATCGGCAACTTCCCATGGTGGTGGTGCTGCCGTCCTCGACCGAGCAGGTCGCGCGGATCCTCCGCTATTGCTATACCGAAGGGATCAAGGTGGTGCCGCGCGGGGCGGGCACCTCGCTCTCGGGCGGGGCGCTGCCGCTCGCCGACGGCGTGCTCCTCGGCCTCGCCAAGTTCAACCGCATCCTCGACATCGATTACGACAACCGGGTCGTCGTCGCCCAGCCGGGCGTGACCAACTTGGGCATTTCGAACGCGGTGGCGGAGCGCGGCTTCTATTACGCGCCCGATCCCTCCTCGCAGATCGCCTGCACCATCGGCGGCAACGTGGCGGAGAATTCCGGCGGCGTGCACTGCCTGAAATACGGCATGACCACCAACAACATCCTGGGCGTCGAGCTGGTGTTGATGACCGGGGAGGCGGTGCGGATCGGCGGCAAGCATCTCGATGCCGGCGGCTACGACCTGCTCTCCGTTATTTGCGGCTCGGAGGGCCTGCTCGGTGTCGTCACCGAGGTGACGGTGCGTATCTTGAAGAAGCCCGAGACCGCGCGCGCGGTGCTGATCGGCTTCACGACCGCGGAAGCGGCCGGCGAGTGCGTGGCGCGTATCATCGGCGCCGGCATCATTCCCGGCGGCATGGAGATGATGGACAAGCCCGCGATCCACGCGACCGAGGCGTTCGTGCACGCCGGCTATCCGCTCGACGTGGAAGCGCTGCTGATCGTCGAGCTCGACGGGCCCGAGGCCGAGTGCAACTCGCTGCTCGAGCGCGTGAGCGGGATCGCCAAGGATAGCGGTGCGGTCACGTTGCGGGCTTCGAATTCCGAAGCCGAGCGGTTGAATTTCTGGGCCGGGCGCAAGGCGGCGTTCCCGGCGGTGGGGCGCATCTCGCCCGACTATTACTGCATGGACGGCACCATCCCGCGCGCGAAGCTGCCCTTGGTGCTCGCGCGCATCCGCGAGCTTTCGCAAGAATACGGGCTCCGTTGCGCCAATGTGTTCCACGCCGGCGACGGCAACCTGCATCCGCTGGTGCTCTACGACGCCAACAAGGGCGACGAGCTGGAGCGCGCGGAGAAATTCGGCGCGGAAATTCTGAAACTCTGCGTCGAGGTCGGCGGCGTGCTCACCGGCGAGCACGGGGTCGGGGTCGAGAAGCGCGACCTGATGCCGACGATGTTCTCCGAGATCGATCTCGCGCAGCAAGAGCGGCTGAAATGCGCGTTCGACGACAAGGGCCTGTTGAACCCCGGCAAGGTGTTCCCGACGCTGCACCGCTGCGCCGAGCTCGGCCGCATGCACGTGCGCGCGGGCAAGGTGGCGTTTCCGGATTTGCCGAGGTTCTGACGCCGGTCGCGACGCTCCGATCGCGGAATCACCGAAGCCATGCAAATGATCTTCGACATCGGCTTTCACGAAGGCTGGGATACGGATTTTTACCTGCGCAAGGGATTTCGCGTGGTGGCGGTGGAGGCGAACCCGGATTTCGCCGCCTTCGGGCGCGGACGCTTCGCCGAGGCGATCGGGCGCGGCCAGTTGGTGCTGGTCGGCAAGGCGATTGCCGGGCGCGCCGATGAATCGGTCGCGTTCTACTGCCGCGCCGACAAGAGCGGCTGGAGCAGCCTCAATCGCGTGGTCGCGGAGCGCGACGGACTTGCCAGTCAACGGGTCGAGGTCGCGACCACCACGATCGGGCGTCTGTTCGCGGAATACGGCGTGCCGCACTTTCTCAAGTGCGACATCGAAGGCGGCGAGGACCTGGTACTCGAGCAGATCGCGCGCGAGCCGATGCGGCCGCGTTTCGTCTCGGTCGAATCCGGGCCGCATTGCATCGATCTTCTGGTGCGGGCCGGCTATTCCCGCTTCCAGCTCGTCAACCAGGGCCACCTGCGGCTCTTTCAACCGCCCGAACCGCCGCGCGAGGGTTCCTTCACCGACCAGGAGTTCAGCGGAAAAATGTCCGGCCTGTTCGGCGCGGAGCTCGATCCCGGCGGATGGGTGGGCGAGGCCGAAGTCCGCGCTCGCTACGCGCAGTGGCAGCGGCTGGCGGCCGGGGAGGGCAACCCGATCCGGCGCTTCGCGCTGAAGAAGATCGGCAAGTGGCGGCGCAAGACCTGGCTGATTCCGAGCGGATGGCTCGACATTCACGCGAGGCTCGACGGTCGATGAGCGACGTGCTCGCTGTGCGCGATGAGAAGGACGTCGAGGCCGCGGTGCAATGGGCGCTGGCCGGCGGCAAGACGCTCGAAATCGTCGGGCAGGGCAGCAAGCGCGGCATCGGCCGCGCGGCGCAGACCGACCGCACGCTCGACGTGTCGAGGATTGCGGGAGTGCTGTTGTACGAGCCCGAGGAACTGGTGCTCTCGGCGCGCGCGGGCACGCCGCTCGTCGAGATCGAGCGGTTGCTCGGCGAAAAGAACCAGGAGCTCGCGTTCGAGCCCGCGGACCTCGGCCCGTTGCTCGGCGGCCCGGCGGGCGCGGGCACGCTCGGCGGCACGCTTGCGGTCAATCTATCCGGGCCGCGGCGGATCAAGGCGGGGGCCGCGCGCGATTTCGCGCTCGGCGTGCGCGCGGTCTCGGGCCGCGGCGAAATCTTCAAGGCCGGCGGGCGGGTGGTGAAGAACGTCACCGGCTACGATCTGCCGAAGCTCATCGCCGGTTCCTGGGGCACGCTCGCGGTCGCGACCGAGTTCGCGATCAAGGTGCTGCCGCGCGCCGAGGAGGTTGCGAGCGTGCTCGTGCTCGGGCTCGCCGACGCGCGCGCGGCGGAGGCGATGGCCGCGGCCATGGGCTCGTCCTGCGACGTGTCGGGCGCCGTGCACCTGCCGCCGCGGGTGGCGGCGAACATGCCGGTGGTCGCAGTCGCCAACGCCGGGCGCGCGGTGACGGCGCTCCGGCTCGAGGGGATTCCGCCCTCGATCGCCTATCGGCGGCAGCAGCTCGAGGAAATCCTGAAGCCGTTCGGAACGCTCGCGGCGCTCGGGCCTGAGGACTCGCGCGCGTTCTGGCGCGCGGTGAAGGACGTGCGCCCGTTCGCGGACAAGAGCCAGCGCGCGGTCTGGCGCATTTCGACCGCGGCGAGCTCGGGCGCGGCGCTCGCCGGCAAGATCGCGGCCGCGACCGGCGCCGAGCTCTATTTCGACTGGGCCGGCGGGCTGTTGTGGGCCGAGATGCCGGATGGCGTCCCGCGCGCCGAGCTGGTGCGGGCCGCGCTTGGCGGAGCCGGCCACGCGCTTCTCGTCCGCGCCGACGCAGCGCACCGCACCGGCGAGGTGTTCCAGCCGCTCGATCCCGGCCTCGCCGCCGTCG
>JAHFPN010000075.1 GCA_023269635.1 Hyphomicrobiales bacterium
CCGGGCGAACACGACGGTGGCGCTGCTGGCCACCACCGGCGTGTACCTGTCGGTCTGCTACGCGCTCTGGCTCTATGGCCGGGTGATGTTCGGCAAGCTCGAGAAGGCGAAGCTGCAGTCGATCCTCGATCTCGACCGCCGCGAGATCATGGTGTTCGCGCCGCTGGTGATCCTGACCGTCCTATTCGGCATCTGGCCGGGCCTGATCCTCGATCCCAGCGCGGCCTCGGTGACCGCGCTCGTGGCCCAGACCAAGGCCGTGCTGGCGCCCGCCAAGGCGGCGCTGCTCGGGTACTGAGGGAAGGACCATGAACCTCACGCTCCCCGCCCTCGGGCCGGCACTACCGGAGATCGTGATCCTGGTGGGCGCGCTCGCGCTCCTGTTCCTCGGCGCCTGGCGCGGCGAGGCGGCGCGGCCGGTGGTCGATTTCGGGGCCATCCTGCTGCTCGTGCTCGCCGGCGCGATCGTGGTGCTGTTGCCCGGGGGCACGCTTTCGACCTTCGGCGGCAGCTTCCTGCTCGACCCGTTCGCGCGTTTCCTGAAGATTTTGGCGCTCGCCGGCGCCGCCGCGGCGCTCCTGATGTCGTTCGATTTCCTGCGCGCGGAGAAGCTCGAGCGCTACGAGTTCGGCATCCTGGTGCTCACCGCCACCGCCGGGATGCTGGTGATGATCTCGTCGAACGACCTGATCACGCTCTATCTCGGCGTCGAGCTGATGTCGCTCTCGCTCTACGTCATGGCCGCGATCCAGCGCGACTCGGTGCGCTCGACCGAGGCCGGGCTCAAATATTTCGTGCTCGGCGCGCTGTCGTCGGGCATGCTGCTGTACGGCGCCTCGCTGGTCTATGGCTTCACCGGCACCGTAGGCTTTCCCGGCATCGCCGCCGCGGCCAAGGCCGGCTCGCTCGGGCTCGTGTTCGGCCTCGTGTTCTTATTCGCCGGGCTCGCCTTCAAGGTGTCGGCGGTGCCGTTCCACATGTGGACGCCGGACGTCTACGAGGGCGCGCCGACGCCGGTCACCGCTTTCTTCGCCGCCGCCCCGAAGGTGGCGGGGATCGCGATCTTCGTGCGCGTCGCCATCGACGCGTTCCCCAACATCGTGCCGCAGTGGCAGCAGATCGTGATCTTCCTCGCCATCGCCTCCATGGTGCTCGGCGCCTTCGCCGCCATCGGCCAGCGCAATATCAAGCGGCTGATGGCCTATAGCTCGATCGGCCATGTCGGCTACACGCTGGTGGGCCTTGCGGCCGGCACGCCGGCGGGCGTCGCCGGCGTGCTGGTCTATATGGCGATCTATGTGGCGATGACGCTCGGCACGTTCGCCTGCATCCTGGCCATGCGCCGGAACGGCGAGGCGATCGAGGAGATCGACGAGCTGGCCGGGCTCGCGCGCACGCAGCCGATGGTGGCGTTCCTGCTCGGCGCGCTGCTGTTCTCGCTGGCCGGCATCCCGCCGCTCGCCGGCTTCTTCGCCAAGTTCTACGTGTTCCTGGCCGCGATCGAGGCGCGGCTCTATGCGCTCGCCGTGATCGGCGTGGTCGCGAGCGTGGTCGGCGCCTACTACTATCTCCGCATCGTGAAGCTCATGTACATGGACGAGCCGAAGGCGGCGTTCGAGCCGATGGCGCGTCCGCTCGGCTTCGTGCTCGGGATAACCGGGCTGTTCGTGCTGCTGTTCTTCGTCTATCCGGCGCCGCTGGTGGCCGCGGCGCAAGCCGCGGCGCAGTCGCTGTTCTGAGCATGAGCCATCCCACCCACGTCGCCGGCGTGCCGGTGCTCTGGTTCTCGGCCTTGGCTTCGACCAACGCCGACGCGCTCGCGCGCGTGGGCGGCAGCTCGCCCGGGCAGCTCTGGATCGTCGCCGACCGCCAGAACGCGGGCCGCGGACGGCGCGGCCGCGGCTGGATCTCGGAGCCGGGCAACCTCTACGCCACCCGCCTGATGCTCGATCCGGCGCCGGCGCGCGCGGTGCCGGAGATCTGCTTCGTGGCCGCGGTGGCGCTGCACGATGCGGTGCTCGATTGCTGCGCCGGGCTCGCCCCCGCTCGCCTCCAACTCAAGTGGCCGAACGATCTTTTGCTCGATAGCGCGAAGCTCGCCGGCATCCTGGTCGAGGGCATCACGGTGCCGTCGGGCCGGCCCGCGGTCGCGATCGGCTTCGGCGTGAATTGCTGCGTGCATCCGCCCGAGCTCGAATTCCGCGCGATCGATCTGTTGGCGGCGGGATTGCCCGTTGGGCCGGCGACCATGCTCGCGGCGCTCGGCGCCGCCTTCGAGCGGCGGGCCGCCGAATGGGACCGCGGCCGGAACTTCGCCGCGATCCGCGCGGCCTGGCTCGCGCGCGCGAGCGGGCTCGGCTCCGAGATCAAGGTGCGGCTCGGCGACCGGACGCTCGACGGCACCTTTGAGGCGATCGATGGCAGCGGCTGCCTGGTGCTGCGCCGGCCGGACGGCGCGCGCGAGACCATTCGCGCCGGCGACGTGTTCCCGATTGCGGCCGGCGGGTGAAAGTGGCGGGCGACCCGCGCGAGCTCCTGTTCGTGCCGCTCGGCGGCGTGGGCGAGATCGGCATGAATCTCGCCCTCTACGGCATCGGCTCCGACAAGGGCGGCGGCAACTGGCTCTGCGTCGACATGGGGGTGTCGTTCGGCGACGACGCCACCCCGGGCGTGGACCTGATCATGCCCGACATCCGCTTCCTCGAGGCCGAGCGGCGGAACCTTGCGGCGATCGTGATCACCCACGCCCACGAGGATCACGTCGGCGCCTTGTTCGATCTCTGGCCCAAGCTAAAGGTTCCCGTCTATGCGACGCCCTTTACCGCGGCGCTGATCGAGAGCAAGCGCGCGGCCGAGGAGGGGGCGCCGCAGATCCCGGTCAAGGTAGTGCCGAGCGGCGGCCGCTTCACAATCGGGCCGTTCGACGTCGAGTACGTTCCGGTCGCGCATTCGATCCCGGAAAGCCACGCGCTCGCGCTGCGCACGCCGCTCGGGCTGGTGGTGCATTCCGGCGACTGGAAGCTCGATGCGACCCCGGTGGTCGGTGCCTCCACCGAGGAGGCGCGCTTCCGCGCGCTCGGGGCCGAGGGCGTGCGCGCGCTGATCTGCGATTCCACCAACGCGATCCGCGAAGGCCAGTCGCCGTCGGAGTCGGACGTGGCGAAGTCGCTGGTCGAGATCGTGCGCGCGGCCAAAGGCCGCGTCGCGGTCACCACGTTTGCCTCCAACGTCGCGCGCCTGCGCGCGGCGGCGCTCGCCGCGGCCGCAGCCGGCCGCGAGGTGGTGGTGGTCGGCCGCGCCATGGAGCGGGTGATCAACGTCGCGCGCGAGCTGCGGCTGCTCGACGGGGTCGCGCCGTTCCGCGGACCGGAAACCTACCGGGCGATGCCGCGCGACCGCGTGCTCCTGCTGCTCACCGGCAGCCAGGGCGAGCAGCGCGCCGCGCTCGCGCGCATGGCCGAGGAGGAACACCCGGAAATCGCGCTCGATCCCGGCGACATGCTGATCTTCTCGTCGCGCACCATTCCCGGGAATGAGAAATCGGTGAACCGGATCATCAACACCATGACGCGGCGCGGCGTCGAAGTCGTCACTGACCGCCACAAGCTCGTGCATGTCTCCGGCCATCCGCGGCGCGGCGAACTCGCGTTGATGTACGAGTGGCTGAAGCCCGAGCTCGCGATTCCGGTGCACGGCGAGCCGATGCATCTGGCCGAGCACGCGGCGCTCGCCCGCTCGCTCGGCGTGCCGCAGGTCCTGGTCTGCTACGACGGCGACGTGGTGCGGCTGGCGCCCGGCAAGGCTGAGAAGATCGACGAGGTGCCGTCGGGCCGGCTCTATCGTGATGGAAATCTCCTGATCGAGGAGGGGGCGAAGACGCTGCCCGAGCGGCGCCGGCTCGCCTTCGCCGGGGCCGTCTCGGTGGCGCTCGCGCTCGGCGAGCGCGGAGACCTGGTCGGCGATCCGGTGGTCGAGACCTCCGGCCTGCCCGAAACGATCGGCGGTGAGCCGATGGCGCAAATCGTGCTCGACGCCGTGTTCGACGGCTATGAATCGCTGCCCAAGGGCCGGCGCCGCGACGCTGACGCGCTCGCCGAGGCGGTGGAGCGCTCGGTGCGCGGCAAGGTCAATGCCGTCTGGGGCAAGAAGCCCACGTGCCACGTGCTGGTGTTGCAGGTATAAGGTTTGACCGACGCGTCATCCTGAGGAGCGAGCCGCCGCAGGCGGCGAGCCTCGAAGGATGACGCGCAAGAGATTTGGACGGTCATCCTTCGAGGCCCGCGGCTTGCGCGCGGGCACCTCAGGATGACGGAAAAGAGGAACGATGATCGGCCGGCTCAATCACGTGGCGATCGCGGTGCGGAATATCGCCGCCGCATCCGCGCTCTATCGCGACAAGCTCGGCGCCGCGGTGTCGCAGGCGGTGCCGCAGCCGGAGCACGGCGTCACCACCGTGTTCGTGACGCTGCCGAACACCAAGATCGAGCTCTTGGAGCCGCTCGGCGAGAATTCGCCGATCGCCAAGTTCCTCGAGCGCAATCCCGACGGCGGCATCCATCACCTCTGCTACGAGGTGGAGGACATCCGCGCCGCGCGCGACCGGCTCAAGCGCGAGGGCGCGCGCGTGCTCGGCGACGGCGAGCCCAAGATCGGCGCGCACGGCAAGCCGGTGCTGTTCCTGCACCCCAAGGATTTCGCCGGCACGCTGATCGAGCTGGAGCAGGCGTAAGATGACTCTCTCGGTCGCGATCGCGGTCTATTTCATCCTGTGGTGGGTCGTGTTCTTCGCGATCCTGCCGTTCGGCGTGCGCTCGCAGCACGAGGAGCCAGAAATGCCGGCCGGCACCGATCCGGGCGCGCCGGTGCGGCCGCGGCTGCTGATCAAGGCCGTGGTCACCACCGTGATCACCGCGGTGGTGTTCGGCACCGGCTACGGCCTGTTCGCGAGCGGCATGCTGCGGCTCGAGAGCTTTCCGATGCCGTTCGCGCTGCCCAAGGTCTGAAAAACGCGAACGGGCGAGCACGCGCTCGCCCGTTCCGATCCACTCTGTTTCGCTTTCTTCTCGCCGCGGCAGCCGATGCGGGCGCCGGCGACGAGTGAGCGGATGTTCCTCCCGAGACTTGGGCTTAAGGCCATACGCAACGCTGCCCCACTCCCGGACGCAAACTAGCTGGGGACGGCGCATGCGTCATTCTTGCGCTGCAACAAGACATCCGAACGAACTCCGCATCTGCTCGCAACCCTCTGTGATTCCAAGCCTTGTCATTCGTCCGCCTTCCCGGTTCACTGCCGAGAATCGTACGCGGGGGCCTTTGAGTCGGAGAATGCGCCTTTCCCGATATTTCCTGCCGATCCTGCGCGAGACCCCGAAAGAGGCCGAGATCGTCTCGCACCGCCTGATGCTGCGGGCGGGCCTGATCCGACAGGAGGCGGCCGGCATCTATGCCTGGCTGCCGCTCGGGCAGCGCGTGCTCATGAAGGTCTGCCAGATCGTGCGCGAGGAGCAGGACCGCTCCGGCGCGATCGAGTTGCTCATGCCCACGATCCAGCCGGCGGAGCTGTGGCGCGAAAGCGGGCGCTACGACGACTACGGCAAGGAGATGCTGCGCGTCGAGGACCGCCACGAGCGCGCCATGCTCTACGGTCCCACCAACGAGGAGATGATCACCGAGATCTTCCGCGCCGCGGTCAAATCCTACAAGCAGCTCCCGCTCAACCTCTATCACATCCAGTGGAAGTTCCGCGACGAGGTGCGGCCGCGCTTCGGCGTCTACCGCGCGCGCGAGTTCCTGATGAAGGACGCCTATAGCTTCGACCTCGACGCCGAAGCGGCGCGGCACTCCTACAACAAGATGTTCGTCGCCTATTTGCGCACCTTCGCGCGGCTCGGGTTGAAATCGATCCCCATGGTCGCGGAATCCGGGCCGATCGGCGGCAAGCTCTCGCACGAGTTCATCATCCTGGCCGAGACCGGCGAGAGCGAGGTCTTCTGTCATCGCGACTACCTCGACTTCGAGGTGCCGGGGGAGGGCGTGGACTTCGACGACGTGCCGGGCCTGGCCCGGACCGTGGCGAAGTGGACCTCGCTCTATGCCGCCACCTCCGAGAAGCACGACGCGGCCGCATACGGCGCGCTGCCGAGGGACAAGCAGGTGTCGGCGCGGGGCATCGAGGTCGGCCACATCTTCGATTTCGGCACCAAGTATTCCGAGCCGATGAAGGCGACCGTCACCGGGCCCGACGGCTCGGTGCAGCCGGTGCACATGGGCTCCTACGGAATCGGGCCGTCGCGGCTGGTGGCCGCCGTCATCGAGGCCAGCCACGACGCGGCCGGCATCAAATGGCCCGAAGCGGTGGCGCCGTTCCGGGTCGGGCTCCTGAACTTGAAACAGGGCGATGCGGCCACCGACGCGGCCTGCGAGGCGCTCTACCGCGACCTCAGTGCCGCCGGAATCGACGTGCTCTATCACGACCAGGACGAACGGCCGGGGGCGAAATTCGCGACCATGGACCTGATTGGATTGCCCTGGCAGCTCATCGTCGGGCCCAAGGGGCTCGCGGAGGGCAAGGTCGAACTCAAGCGCCGCGCCGACGGCGCGCGCGAGCTCGTCGCGCCGGCGGCCGCGGTCGCGCGCCTGAAAGGATAACAGCCATGGCGGCCACATCCGGAACCGTTCCGTTTGCCCCGTTCGAATGGATGCTGTCGCTGCGGTACCTGCGCGCGCGGCGGAAGGAGGGCTTCATCTCGGTGATCGCCGGGTTCTCCTTCCTCGGCATCATGCTCGGGGTCGCGACCCTCATCATCGTGATGGCGGTGATGAACGGGTTCCGCAAGGAGCTGCTCTCGAAGATCCTCGGCCTCAACGGCCACATGCTGATCCAGCCGATCGAGCAGCCGCTCACCGATTTCGCCGCGGTGGCCGAGCGGGTGGCCGGCGTGAAGGGCGTGACCTTGGCGGTGCCGCTGGTCGAAGGCCAGGCGCTCGCGTCCTCGCCGTTTTACGCGAGCGGCGTGCTGGTGCGCGGCGTGCGCGAGATGGATCTGAAGCGCCTGCCGGCGATCGGGCCGAACATCCGCACCGGGTCGATCGAGGGATTCGACGCCGGGCAGGGCGTAGTGATCGGCAAGCGGCTCGCCGACCAGCTCTCGGTGCGCGCCGGCGACCAGATCACGCTGGTGGCGCCGCGCGGCGCGGTGACGCCGCTCGGCACCACTCCGCGGATCAAGACCTACAAGGTCGCCGCCATCTTCGAGATCGGCATGTCGGAATACGACGGCACCTTCGTGTTCATGCCGCTCACCGAGGCGCAGGCCTATTTCAACCGGCCGAACGACGTCAGCGCGATCGAGGTCTATACCGACAACGCCGACGCGATCGAGCTGTACCGGCGGCTGGTGGCCGACGCCGCGATTCGGCCCGTGTTCATCGTCGACTGGCGCCAGCGCAATGTCACCTTCTTCAGCGCGTTGGCGGTCGAGCGCAACGTGATGTTCCTGATCCTGACGTTGATCGTGTTCGTGGCCGCGCTCAACATCATCTCCGGCCTGATCATGCTGGTGAAGGACAAGGGCCAGGACATCGCCATCCTCAGAACCATGGGCGCGACGCAAGGGGCGATACTGCGCGTGTTCCTGATCACCGGCGCCAGCATCGGCGTGGTCGGGACGGCGTTCGGCTTCGGACTCGGGCTCGCGGTCTGCACCTATATCGAGGAGATCCGGCGATTCATCTCGTGGCTGTTGTCGACCGAGCTGTTTGAGCCGACGCTTTATTATCTCAGCAAGCTTCCGGCCGACATCGATTCGCGCGAGACCGGCGCCGTGGTGGTGATGGCGCTCGTGCTCTCGTTCGCGGCTACCGCCTACCCGGCTTGGCGGGCCGCGCGCCTCGATCCGGTCGAAGCGCTGCGTTACGAGTGAGTGCATGGCCGAGGAACTGCCCGTCCTGCATCTGGAGGCCATCGCGCGGCACTACCGCCAGGGCGAGGAAATACTGGTCATCCTCGACGGCGCCACGCTTTCGGTGTGGCCGGGGGAATCGGTGGCGCTGGTCGCCCCTTCCGGCGCGGGCAAGTCCACGCTGCTGCACATCGCCGGACTGTTGGAGCACCCGAGCGCGGGCGACGTCTGGATCGGCGGGCGCGCGACCTCGAAGCTCGGCGACAACCAGCGGACAGCAATCCGCCGCGCCGAGATCGGCTTCATCTATCAGGCGCATCATCTGTTGCCGGAATTTTCGGCGATCGAGAACGTGATGCTGCCGCAGATGATCTATGGGCTGGCGCGGCGCGAGGCGCGGGCGCGGGCGATCGAGATTCTGGAGTTCCTCGGGCTCGGGAAACGCCTCGACCACCGGCCGGCCGAGCTTTCCGGCGGCGAGCAGCAGCGGGTGGCGATCGCGCGGGCGGTGGCGAACGCGCCGCGCATATTGCTCGCCGACGAGCCGACCGGAAACCTAGATCCGCATACGGCCGAGCACGTGTTCGGGACGCTGGAGCGACTGGTGAGCGCCTCGGGGCTGGCCGCGGTGATCGCCACCCACAACATGGATCTCGCCGACCGCATGAGCCGGCGCGTCACGATTCGTGAAGGCCAGGTGGAAGAATTGGTCTGAGCCGGCCCGTCCACAGGATGCGTAGGCGGGCGTTCAGCGCGCTGGACTGAGAGGCACCGGCGCGGCCACCATGGCGGATCGCGAGAATCGGGAGACATTCGTGGCCGACCCCGGCTTCGTCCATCTGCACGTCCATTCGGCCTATTCGCTCCTGGAAGGGGCGTTGCGGATCCCGCAGCTCGCGGAGCTGGCAGCTGCGGACCGGCAGCCGGCGCTCGCGCTCACCGACACCGGCAATCTGTTCGGCGCGCTCGAGTTCTCCGAGAAGATGGCCGAGGCCGGCATTCAGCCGATCGTGGGCTGTGCGCTCGCGCTCCAGTTCGACGACGAGCCGCCGCCCATGCACTCGGGGCGGGTTTCGCATCTGCCGCGGCTGGTACTCTTGGCGGCGACCGAGGAGGGCTACCGGAATCTCATGGCCCTTGTGTCGCAGAGCTTCCTCGGCCTTCCCGAAGGGGCGGTGCCGCAGGTCAAGCCCGAATGGCTCGCGGAGCGCGCCGGCGGTCTGATCGCGCTCACCGGCGGGCCGGACGGGCCGGTGAGCCGCGCGATCGCGGCCGGCAAGCACGACGTCGCCCGCGCCCGCTTGCAGGCGCTCGCCGCGATCTACGACCGGCGGCTCTATGTGGAGCTGCAGCGCCACGGCCTCGAGGACGAAGCGCTCGCGGAAGCGACGCTCCTCGACCTCGCCGAGGCCGCCAGCCTGCCGATCGTCGCCACCAACGAGCCGTACTTCGCCACCCGCGACGACTACGAGGCGCACGACGCGCTGATCTGCATCGCCGAAGGCCGGCTGGTGGCCGAGACCGACCGGCGCCAGCTCTCGCCCGAGCACCGCTTCAAGACCCGGCTCGAAATGGCCGAGCTGTTCGCGGACCTGCCCGAGGCGCTCGCGGCCACGCTCTAAATCGCCCAGCGCGCTTCGTTCCGCCCGCGGACGCGCCATCCGATCCTGCCGCGCTTCACCGTCGGCGACCGCGCCGCCGACGAGGGCGCCGAGCTCAAGAAACGTGCAGAAGCCGGGCTAGCCGAGCGGATCAAGACCCACGGCCTCGCGCCCGGGCATAGCGAGCAGGAATACCGCGACCGCCTCGCCTTCGAGTTAGAGGTGATCGCCGGCATGAAATACGCCGGCTATTTCCTGATCGTCGCGGACTTCATCGTGTGGGCGAAGAGCCGCGGCATTCCGGTCGGGCCGGGGCGCGGGTCGGGCGCGGGCTCGCTCGTGTCCTACGCGCTCACCATCACCGACCTCGATCCGATCCGCTTCGGGCTGCTGTTCGAGCGGTTCCTGAACCCCGAGCGGGTGTCGATGCCGGACTTCGACATCGATTTCTGCCAGGAGCGGCGCGACGAGGTGATCCGCTACGTGCAGGAGCGCTACGGCCGCGATCAGGTGGCGCAGATCATCACCTTCGGCACGCTGCAGGCCCGCGGCGTGCTGCGCGACGTCGGCCGCGTGCTCGAAATGCCCTACGGCCAGGTCGACAAGCTCACCAAGCTGGTGCCGTTCAATCCGGCGGCGCCGGTGATGCTCGGACGCGCGATCGAAGGCGAGCCGCGCCTGCAGGAAGCGGCGACCGCCGACCCGCGCGTGAAGCGGCTGTTCGACATCGCGCTGAAATTAGAGGGGCTCTACCGCCACGCCTCCACGCACGCCGCCGGCATCGTGATCGGCGACCGGCCGCTGCAGGAGCTGATCCCGCTCTATCGCGATCCGAAGTCGGACATGCCGGTGACCCAGTTCAACATGAAATGGGTCGAGGCCGCGGGCCTGGTGAAGTTCGACTTCTTGGGGCTCAAGACGCTCACGGTGCTGGAGACCGCAACAAGGCTCTTGGCCGAGCGCGGCGTCGCGCTCGACATCCACAAGATCCCGCTCGACGACAAGAAGACCTACGCGTTGCTCGCGCACGCGGAAACCGTGGGCGTGTTCCAGATCGAGGGCCAGGGCATGCGCCGGGCGCTCGTCGAAATGCGCCCCGACCGGTTCGAGGACATCATCGCGCTGGTGGCGCTCTACCGGCCCGGCCCGATGGCGAACATCCCGACCTACAACACCCGCAAGCACGGGCAGGAGCGGCCGGACTACATCCACCCCAAGCTCGAGCCGATTCTGAAGGAGACCTTCGGCGTCGTCATCTACCAGGAACAGGTGATGCAGATCGCGCAAGTACTCGCCGGCTATTCGCTCGGCGAGGCCGATCTCCTGCGCCGCGCCATGGGCAAGAAAATCCGCAAAGAAATGGCGGCGCAGCGCACCCGCTTCGTGTCCGGCGCCACCGAGCGCGGAGTCGACC
>JAHFPN010000001.1 GCA_023269635.1 Hyphomicrobiales bacterium
GGTATCCGTATTTCTGCCTCACCGTATTCCTGATCGGAAGTTGGGTGCGCTTCGACCGCGAGCAGTTCACCTGGCGCTCCGGCTCGAGCCAGCTCCTGCGCCGCCGGCAACTGGTCTGGGGCTCGAACCTATTTCACGTCGGTATTCTCGTCATCTTTCTCGGCCACTTCGTCGGGCTGCTGACGCCGATCTGGGTATTCGACGCGCTCGGCATCTCGCACACCTTCAAGCAATGGATGGCGATCCTGATCGGCGGCATCGCCGGCGTGTTCTGCTTCATCGGCATCACCTTGCTCGTCCATCGCCGCCTGTTCGATGTGCGCATCCGCAAGACCTCGTCCTTCGGCGACATCGCGATCCTGCTCCTGCTCTACGCGCAGCTGATCCTCGGGCTCGGCAGCATCTATGTCTCGCTGCAGCATCTCGACGGCCATGCGATGGTGAAGCTGATGGCCTGGGCGCAGGGCGTGCTCACGCTGCAGCCGGGCGTCTCCGTGCTCGTCGCCGACGCACACTGGATCTTCAAGCTGCATCTGTTCCTCGGCATGACCATCTTCCTCGTGTTCCCGTTCACGCGCCTCGTGCACATCTGGAGCGCGCCGGTCTGGTATCTCGGCCGCCGCGGCTATCAGGTCGTGCGCACGAGCCGGCCCGAGCGCGGCCAGCGCCCGGCTTGGCCGGTACCGGCGGAGTGACGGCGATGAGCGGCAGCGCGCACTCGGCGGCGATCACGGCCAAGCCCGCGGTCGTCAGCGTGAACGGCGTTCCGATCCCGCGCGACGCCATCGCGCGCGAGGTGCAGCATCACTCGGCGCCGAGCCCGGTCGCGGCCTGGAAGCAAGCCGCCCGCGCGCTCGCCGTGCGCGAGCTGCTGCTGCAGGAGGCGCGGCGCGTCGGCGTAGCCGTCGAGCCGCTCAGCGACGCGGAAGGTCGCCGCGAGACCGAGGAGGAGGCGTCGATCCGCGGCCTGATCGAGCGCGAAGCGAAGGTCCCCGAGCCGGATCGGGAGACCTGCCGCCGTTACTACGAGCAGAACCGGCGGCGCTTCCGCTCGCCGGACATCTACGAGGCCGCGCATATCCTGATCGCCGCGCCGGCCGGCAACGCAGAGGCTCACGCGCAGGCACGCGAGCAGGCCAGCGGCATGCTTGCCGACATCCGCGAGAACCCGGCGCGCTTTTCCGAATTCGCCGACGAATTTTCCGCCTGCCCCTCGGGCGCCCACGGCGGCAATCTGGGGCAGATCACCCCCGGCCAAACCACCCCGGAATTCGAGCGTGCGCTCGAAATCCTCGAGCCGGGCTCGTTCTCATCCGAGCCGGTCGCGACCCGCTACGGTTTCCACATCATTCGCCTCGACCGCAAGATCGAAGGGCGCGAGCTGCCGTTCGAGACGGTCGCGCCGCGCATCGCGGATTATCTAAGAGAGAGCGTGCGGCGCCGCGCGGTCGCCCAGTTCATCGCGCGGCTGGCCGAGCGCGCCGAGATTGCCGGTGTCGAACTTGCGGGCGCCGAGGCGCATCGAGTGCATTAAAGGAGACGGCAGCCATGCTCGGCGATCTGATTGCGCGCCTCGAGGATGAAGCCGTGGCCGCGGAAGCACTGCTGTCGCTGGACGATCTGCCCTTGGTCGCGAACGTCGCCAAAGCCTCGGCCAATGCCGGTGTTCCGCCCGGCGCCTATGCGGCCGCGGCGGTGGGGCGCTTTGTGGCCGAGGCTACCGACGAGGAATGGCTCGCGTTGATCGGAATCATGACGCGCGATGCAGATCCCGCCGGCGCCTTCCTGCGCCGCGCCGTTGCAAAACGCTTGGCGCTTCCAGCCTAGGACCGATCCATTGATGATCGAACGCGGGGATCGAGGCTATTGCTTCGCACCTTCCCCCGGCCGTTTCGCTTCCAGATATTGGATCGCCGCTTCGAGCGTGATCAGCTTCGGATAGTCTTTTTCCGGAATATTCACGCCGAGCCGCCGATGCACGGCGGTGACGAAGTTGAGAAAATCCATGGAATCGATGTCGAGGGCCTCGCGCAGGTCGGCGGACGGATCGACCGCCTCGATATCGACGTCGGGCGCGATGTTTTCGAGCTCCTCCTTGACCACCGCCTGAATGCTTTGATCGCTCATAGCTTGTCCGGCTCCTGCAGCAGCTTGCCGATTTCGGCGAGGAACAACGCACCGGCGTGGCCGTCGCTGACCCGGTGATCGGCGGCCAGCGTGACGGTGACGACCGACCGCGGCGCGATTGCGCCGTCGATTATCCATGGCCGCGTGACCACCCGGCCGATGCCGATGATCGCGACTTGCGGCGGATAGATGATGCCGTACAGCGCCTCGACCCCGCGCTCGCCGAGGCTTGAGACCGTGATCGTCGCATCGGCGATCTCGGAGCTGCGGATGCGGCCGGCCCGCGTGCGTTGCACGAGGTCGCGCATCCGCGCCATCAGCTCGTCGAGCGCAAGAGCGTCGGCGTCGTGGATCGCCGGCGCGGCCAGGCCGCCGCCACGAATGGCGATCGCCATCCCAAGATGCACGGCGGCGATCGGCTCGAACTTTCCATCGCGATGGAAGCCGTTGAAGGCGGGAAACCGTCGCGCCGCGAGCGCAACCGCTTTCATGGCGAGCGCACCCATCAAGAGCCGCGACTCGGGCGGCCGTTCGGCATTGGTGCGCGCGAGCCACGCCTCGCATTTCGTAACGTCGACCGTGTGCTCGAGGTAGTAGTGAGGGATCTCTCGCTTCGAGCGGGTCATGGCGGCGGCGATGGCCGCGCGCATGGCGTCGAGGTCGAGCCCGATGGCCCGTTTTCCGGCGGGGGCGGCGGCGCCGAGCTGACGCTCGACATCGGCGAGTTCGATCGCGCCGGCCGGGCCGCTGCCGGCAATGGTCGCGAGATCGATGCCGTGCGTCTCTGCGAGCTGTCGCGCCGCCGGCGACGCGCGGACGCGGCCCGCGCGCGGAGGTGCCATCCCCGCGGGCGCCGGGCTCGGCATCTTTCGTTCGACCGGCGGCGGAGGGGCGGGCGCAAAGGCCGGCGCCGCCTTGGGCGCGGGCGGCGCCGCGGCTACGCCCGTTCTTGCTTCCTCGTCCGTCACCACGCGGGCGAGCGGCGTTCCGACTGCCACCTTCTTGCCGAGCTCGACCAGCACCTGCTCGATCCGGCCGGTCTCGAAGATCTCGATCTCGATCGCGCCCTTCTGGGTTTCCACCACCGCGACGATGTCACCGCGTTTCACGCGGTCGCCCGGTTTGATCAGCCATTCCACCAGTGTGCCCGCCTCCATTTCGGCGCCGAGCGAAGGCATGCGGAACTCGACCATGGCGCCCCCTAGGCCCGGCCGAGCGCGGCCTTGGCCGCGGCGACGATCTTCGGCGTCTGCGGGAGGGCGGCTTCTTCCAGGTGGCGCGGATAGGGGATCGGCACTTCCTCGCTGCAGACGCGGCCGATGGGCGCGTCGAGATCGAAGAACGCCTGCTCGACGATGCGGGTGCAGATTTCGGCGGCCAGGCTCCCGCTGCGCCACCCTTCGTCGACGATCACCGCCCGGCGCGTCTTGGTCACCGAAGCCATGATGGTGGCGTCGTCGAGCGGCCGCAGGCTGCGCAGGTCGATCACCTCGGCGTCGATGTTCTCGGCGGCCAGCGCGCTCGCGGCCTCGATCGTCTTCCACAGCGAGCCGCCGTAGGTGATGAGCGAGATGTCGCGTCCGGCGCGTCGCACCGCGGCTTTGTCGATACCGACCGGGCCGGCGTCGGCCGCGAGCTTGCCGCTCATGTTGTAGAGCATGATGTGCTCGAAGATCAGCACCGGATCCGGATCCTCGAGCGCGGTCCACAGCATGCCGCGGGCGTCCTCGAGCGTCGCGGGTGCCAGCACCTTGATGCCGGGGATATGCGCGTACCAACCTTCCAGGCTGTGCGAGTGCTGGGCCGCAAGCTGACGGCCGGCGCCGGTCGCCATGCGGATCACCAGCGGCACGCCGAACTGATTGCCCGACATGTGCCGCACCGTCGCCGCGGTATTGAGAATCTGGTCGAGCGCGAGCAGGCTGAAATTCACCGTCATCACTTCGACGATCGGACGCATGCCGGCGATCGCCGCGCCGATGCCCGCCCCGGTGAAGCCCGATTCGGAGAGCGGCGTGTCGCGAATTCGCTCGGGGCCGAACTCCGCCAACAAGCCCTTGCTCACGGCATAGCAGCCGCCATAGCGCCCGACGTCCTCGCCCATCAGGAATACGCGCGGATCCCGCTTCAACGCGTCGCGGATCGCCTCGCGCACCGCCTCACGATAGGTGAGCTCGATCGTCGCGGATGGGGCTGTTGCAGCAGGCATGGAGCGTCGCCGATCAATTGGCCGTTTCCGCGTACGTGTAGCGCGTGAGTTGTTCGACCGGCTCCCAGGTGCCGGCTTCGGCGAAAGCGACGGCCTCGGCCAGCTCCGCGGCGACCTCGGCTTCGATGCGCGCGACGTCCTCGGGATGGATCATCTTGTTCTGCTCGAGCCATCCCTGAAAGCGCACGATCGGTCCTTTCTTCCGCCAGGCTTCGACCTCCGCCTTGTCGCGGTAGAGCTGGGCATCGAACATCGAGTGCGCCCGGAAGCGGTAGGTGCGGCATTCGAGGAAATACGGCTTGACCGTCTCGCGCACCGCATGCACCGCGCGGCGCGCCGCCGCCTCGACCGCCACCACGTCCATGCCGTCGACTGCCTCCGATGCCAGCCGGTAGCACGCAGCCTTGGCGTGAATGTCGGTCTCCGACTCGGAGATCGCCAGCGCCGTTCCCATGGCATAGAGATTGTTCTCGCACACGAACAGCACCGGCAGCGACCACAGCGCCGCCAGATTCATGCTCTCGTGGAACTCGCCTTCGGCCGCGGCCCCTTCGCCGAAGAAGCAGGCGGTGACGCGCTTCTCGCCGCGCATGCGATCGGCGAGCGCGAGACCGATCGCGAGCGGCAGCCCGCCGCCGACGATGGCATTGCCGCCGTAGAAATTGGTCGCCCGATCGAACAAATGCATCGAGCCGCCGCGCCCGCCGCTGCAGCCCTCGCGCTTGCCGTACATCTCCGCGAGCGCCGCCTTCATGGACATGCCGCGGACGAGGGCGTGGCCGTGCTCGCGGTAGGCGGCCACGACCCGGTCGCGCTGCTCGAGCACGGGAATTACACCGACGGCGACCGCTTCCTCGCCGTCGTAGAGATGCAGGAAGCCGCGGATTTTCTCCTGGGTATAGAGCTCGGCGCACTTGTCCTCGAAGCGACTGATGCGGATCATCTGCTTCAGCAGCTCGAGCGAATGCGCCCGCGTCAGATGCGGCCTGTCGTCGGTCCGGTTCATCGCTCCTCGCTTTCGAGGGTCGAGATGTCGCCCTCCGGCAAGCCGAGCTCGCGCGCTTTCAACAGGCGGCGCATGATCTTGCCGCTGCGCGTCTTCGGCAAATTCTGACGGAAGGCGATGTCCTTGGGCGCCACCGCCGGTCCGAGCCGCTGGCGCGCGTGGCCGAGGAGATTCTTGCGCAAGGCCTCGGTCGGGTCGATGCCGTTCTTGAGCGCGACGAACGCTTTGACTACTTCGCCCGCGGTCGGGTCGGGGACGCCGATCACGCCCACTTCGGCGACCGCCGGATGCTCCATCAGCGCGCTCTCCACCTCGAACGGGCCGATCAGATGGCCGGCGCTCTTGATGACGTCGTCGCTGCGGCCGACGAACCAATAATAGCCGTCGCTGTCGCGCATCGCGAGATCGCCGGTGAGGTACCAGCCGCTGGCGAAGCATTTCTTGTAGCGCTCTTCCTCGTTGAGATAGCCGCGCATCATCGACGGCCAGCCCGGCCGCAGCGCGAGCTCGCCCATGGCCATCGGTCTAGCGATTTCTCGAACCTCGCCGGCCGTGCGCTCGATGATCCCGGCCGTAATGCCCGGCAGCGGCCGGCCCATCGATCCGGGCTTCACGTCCATCGACGGATAATTGGCGATCATGATGCCGCCGGTTTCGGTCTGCCACCAGTTGTCGTGGAACGGCTTGCCGAACGCCTCGACGCCCCAGACGACCCCCTCCGGGTTGAGCGGCTCGCCCACGCTCGCCATGAACCGCAACTTCGAGAGGTCGTAACGCTTCGCGATCTCGGCGCCCACCTTCATCAGCATGCGGATCGCCGTCGGCGCCGTGTACCAGATGGCGACCTTCTGCTCCTGCAGGATCCGATACCAACGTTCGGCGTCGAATTCGGCCTGGTCCACGATCAAGGTCGCGCCGTTGGTGAGCGGAGCGATGATGCCGTAGGAAGTGCCGGTGATCCATCCCGGATCCGCCGTGCACCAGAAGATGTCATCCGCGTGGAGATCGAGCGCGAGTCTCCCGGTCATGTGATGGGCGACCACGGCCTCATGCACATGCACCGCGCCCTTGGGCCGGCCGGTGGTGCCGCTGGTGAAATGCAACAGCGCCATGTCTTCGGGCCCGGTCCACACGGTTTCGAAGGAATCCGATGCCGCGGCCATGACGGCGCCGAGATCGGTCGTGCCGGGCGGCAGGTTATTCGAGCAATCGATCAGGAAGACGTGCTCGAGGCTCGCAAGCTCTTGCCGCCAGGGCTCGACCTTGCGCCGATAAAAGGCTTCGGTCGTGAGCAGGACCTTGGCATTGCCGATGGCCATCCGCGCCTTGATCGGTTCCGGCCCGAACGCCGAGAACAGGGGCGAGAACACGCAAGCCCGCTTGAGCGTGCCGAGCGCGGCGGCGTAAAGCTCGGGGACGCGGCCGAGCAGCGAGAACACTCGATCGCCTTTGCTCACCCCGCGCTCCGCGAGCACGTTGGCGAACCGGTTTGCCGCGGCGCCAAGTCCCGCGTAGCTGAAATCTCGAAGCTCATCGTTGCGGCCGATCCAGCGGAGCGCCAGCTTGTTCCCGCGGCCGGCCAAAATGTGACGGTCGATCGCTTCATGCGCGATGTTGAGTCCGCCGCCGGGCAGACCATCGAGCTCTGCCCGTGCCTGCGCCCACGAGAACGTCCGGGCGTACTCGTCATAATCCGCAAGGTTGGCCCCGAGACGGTCCTCGGGACGCTTTCGGATTCGCTCCCATTCCATGGCCGGCTCTGGGCAGGTTCGGGCCTGCAGATTGAATGATCGATATCGCGGTAACTTTGATGCGGGTCAAATCCGCGTGGGGCGACGATTGCTAGATTTTCGACTAAAGTTCTCAATAGGAGGACGCCATGGTCCATCCAATGAAGACGATCGCGTCGGCGCTGGCCGGCCTGCTGTTTGCGGCGGGGCCGGTCGCGGCACAACCGGCGCCGCCGATCGAGGACGAGTTGGTTCTCATCACCCCGGTCGCCAAGACCCTGACCGATCCCGCGCTGGCGGAGTTCGTCAAGTATGCGAAGGAAAAATGGAACATCACGGTCAGGACGAGCGCGCTCGCGGCCGGAACGCCGGTCGCCTATGGGCGCATCGTGGAATGGAAGGGCCGCCCGGAGGCGGACATCTTCTGGGGCGGCGAAAGCGCGCTGTTCGACAAGCTCGCCGAGCAGAATCTGCTCGCCAAGCTCGCCTTGCCGCAGGCGGTGGTGGATTCGATTCCGGTGAGCATCGGCAAGCCGAAGCCGATTCCGCTTAAAGATCCGAACGGCTTCTGGATCGGCACCGTGCTCGAGCCCTACGGGATCGTCTATCAACCGACCGTGTTGCGACGGCTCGGCGTACCCGAACCGAAGGATTGGAACGATCTGCTCAATCCGAAACTGAAGGGCAATATCGCGCAATGCGCGCCGACCCGCTCGAGCAGCAGCCACGCCACCTATGAAGTCATTCTCCAGCGTGAAGGCGACGTGAAGGGCTGGGAGTGGCTGCGGACGCTGGGCGGGCTTACCGGCATCTTCACCGCCCGCAGCCGTGACGTTCCCTCGGTCGTGGCGAAGGGCGAATTCGCCGTCGGGTTCGCGGTGCCGAGCTACATGGCCTTCGAAGATCGGCTGGCGGGCTTCGATATCAAGTTCGTCGCGCCGAAGACGGCTTGGGTCACGCCCGAGCCGATCGCGATTCTCGCGGGCGCAAAACATCAGAAGGCCGCGCGCGCGTTCATCGAGTTCATGCTCTCGGAGCGCGGACAGCGAGTCGCGATGGAGCGCGGCGTGTTCCCGATCACGCCGAAATACCGCGTGCAGGGTCCTCCCGGATCGACCGCCGAATTGGCGGTCGAGTTCACGGGCGGCCTGCGTTCCTACTTCGATCAGGAAGTGACCAACATCTATGACGACGCCGTCGCGCAGGCGCGCTACGAGCAGGTCAACACGCTGTTCCGCAAGGAGATCGAGTCGGTCTGGGAAGAGCTCAAGAAGAAGTAGCCAGCCGATTTTTCAGGGGGACCGGGGCTGCGCATGCGCATCGAAATACGAAACGTCACCAAACGTTTCGGGTCGATGGCGGCGGTGAACGAGGTGAACCTGTCGATCCAGGAGGGCGAGTTGTTCACCCTCCTGGGTCCTTCGGGCTGCGGCAAGACCACGCTGTTGCGGCTGATCGCCGGCTTCTACACGCCGGACGAAGGCGAAATCCGTTTCGACGGCCAACGGGTCAACGACGTGCCCCCGCACGAGCGCGGCATCGGCATGGTGTTCCAGAACTTCGCGCTCTGGCCGCACATGACGGTGTTCGAGAACGTCGCCTACGGGCTGAAGCTGCGCGGAATCGCGCGCGCCGAGATCGCGGCTCGCGTCGGCGCCGTCTTCGACAAGGTCAAGCTCTCAGGCTTCGGCGACCGCTACCCGGGCCAGCTTTCGGGCGGGCAGCAGCAGCGCGTGGCGCTGGCGCGCGCGCTGGTGCTGAATCCGAAGATCCTGCTGCTCGACGAGCCGCTGTCGAATCTCGACGCCAAGATCCGGGTCCAGGTCAGGCAGGAAATTCGCAAGCTGCAGAAGGAGCTCGGCATCACGACCATGTACGTGACGCACGACCAGGAAGAAGCGCTGACGCTGTCGGATCGCATCGCGGTCTTCAATCAAGGCAAGGTGTTTCAGGTCGGGCTGCCGAAGGACCTCTACGAGCGGCCGGCCAACCGTTTCGTGGCCGACTTCATCGGCATCAATAACCTGATCGATGGCGTGGTCGAGGCGGTCGAAACTCGCGAGCGCCGCCTGCAGGTGAAGACCGCCTTAGGCGTGTGGTCGGCGCTGTTCGACGAGCGATTCAAGGTCGGCGATCGATGCGTCCTGTGCATCCGTCCCGAGAACGCCGCCATTGACGGCGAGGCCGCCGCGGACCGCAACCTCGTAAAGGGCCGGATCACCTTCGCCGCCTATCTCGGGAACACGCTGCGCTACGATGTCGAGCTTGCTCCGGGCTTCGTCTTCAAGGTCGACGTGCGCGACCCCTGGCACCACGAGTTGCTGCCGACGGGCAGCGCCGTGACGCTCACCTTCGCCCGCGCCAGCACGGTCGCGATCCCGGTGCAGTAATGAAGCTGCCCCGCACCATCCCGTCTGCGCTCGGGTTCGGCGTCATCTGGGCCTTCCTGATCCTATTCGTGGTCTATCCGCTCTTCCGCATCTTCTACGACGCCTTTACCGACGAGGCCGGACGGCTGACGCTGGTCAACTTTTTCGAATTCTTCACCGATTCTTTCTATCTGCGCTCGCTCTGGCAATCGATGGTCTTGGGCGTGGCGGCGGTCGTCACCACGTCGGTGATCGGAATTGCGGTCGCCTTTCTCCTCATTCGCTGCGAGTTCCCGTATCGCAATCTGTTCTCGTATCTCACGATGCTGCCGCTGATCCTGCCGCCGCTCGTCGGCGTGCTCGGGTTCGTCTTCATTCTCGGCCGCGCCGGAAGCGTCAATGTGATCTTGATGGATTGGTTCGGCATGGAGAAGCCGATCAACTTCATGTACGGGATGCAGGGGGTGTTGCTGGTCGAAACCGTGCACCTGTTCCCGATGATGACGCTCAGCGTGCTCGACGCGCTTTCCAAGGTCGATCCCTCGCTGGAAGAGGCCGCGCAAGGCGTGGGCGCGAAAGGCTGGCGCAGGTTTCGGGACATCACGCTGCCGCTCACCACGCCCGGCTACGTCTCCGGGGCGCTCTTGGTCTTCATCTGGACTTTCGCCGATTTCGTGACGCCGCTCGTTCTCGGCGTGCAGGATCTGCTCGCGCCGCAGGCCTATCTGAACATCGTGCAGTTCGTCGACCGGCGCATCTTCCGGATGGGGATCGTGATCTCGGCGCTCCTCGTCCTGCTTGCCATCGTGTTCGTGCTGGCGGCGCGGCAGTACGTGGCATTGAAGGACTACAGCTCGCTCACCTATTCGAAGATCGAGCGGCGCCGGCTGGGCCCGGTCGAGCGCTGGCTCGCGGTCGGCTTCCTCACGCTGCTTCTCGTCATCTCGTTCATCCCCCAGGTCGGGGTCATGTTTGCCGCCGTCGGAAGGGGCTGGGCGCTCACGCCGATCCCCGTCGTCTATACGCTCGAATTCTTCCGGCAGGTGAGCATCGAGACGCCCAAATTCATCATCAACTCCTTCGTGTTCTCGGGGCTCGCGGTAGTTGTGTGCCTGGTCGTCGGCGTGCCCATGGCCTGGATCCTGGGACGGACGCGCGCGCCCGGCCGCAACACCATGGACGCGCTCACCACGCTGATCCTTGCCATTCCCGGGACCGCGATCGGCATCGCTTACATTCGCGCGTTCAATTACCCGCTGCCATTGATCGATATTCCGCTCACCGGCATGTGGATCATCCTGCCGCTGGTGCTGGCGGTTCGCCGCCTGCCCTACACCGTGCGCGGCAGCCATTCCTCGCTGCTGCTCGTACACAAATCGATGGAGGAGGCCGCGGAAAACGTCGGCGCCAGCAAGCCGCGCGTATTCTGGGACATCACGGTGCCGCTGGTCTGGAAAGGCATCCTGGTCGGCGCGCTGTTCTCGTTCCTCACTTCGATCCAGGAAGCCTCGGCCACGATTTTCCTCACCCTCGGGGGCTGGGAGATGATGCCGGTCGGCATCTTCACCTTCTATATCGCGGGCTCGCAGAGCCAGGCGGCGGCCCTCGGCGTGATCTTGATCGCCATGTGCGCGTTCAGCCTGTACGTGGTCAACCGCATTGCCGGGACCCGCGTCGGCGGATTGTTCGGCTGATCGCGAGATCAATTCAGGTCGGCGAGCTCGGCTCCGGGCGGACGCGCCAGCAGCTCCGCGATCGTTGCTTCGATCGCTGCGCCCTCGTTCACGATCCGGTTCACCGCCGACGCGATCGGCACCTGCACGCCGAGACGGCGGCCGAGTTCGCTGATCGAGGCGGCGGTATGGACGCCTTCGGTCACCACCTTGCGCTCGGCGAGGATGTCCGCCGCTGCCCGTCCTTCGCCAAGCGCGATGCCGAACGTGGTGTTGCGGGATTGCGTGCCCATGCAGGTCAGCGTGACGTCGCCGCTGCCGGCGAGGCCCAGGAGGTTGATCGGGTTGCCACCCTTGGCGCGGGCGATGCAAGCCATCTCGTGGAGGCCGCGCGCGATCAGCAGCCCACGCACGTTTTCACCCCTCCGCTTCGCGATGGCGATGCCGCAGGCGATCGCGAGCACGTTCTTGAACGCGCCGCCGATGGTCGCGCTGATCGGGTCGTTGGATGTGTAGAGCAGGAAGCGCGCGCTGCTGAGCGTCTTCGCCAGTCGTTCGGCCAGCGGCTGATCGGCGCTGGCCAGCGTGACGCCCGTCGCGAGCCCGCGCGCGACTTCTTGCGCGAACGAGGGGCCGGCGAGCACCGCCACCGAAGCCTGCGGCAAGGCCTCGGCGATGACCTCCGGCATGAGCGCGCAGGTGCCGCGCTCGATGCCCTTAGAGCAAGAGATCACCGGGGTTCCCGGCCTGAGCGCGCTGCGCATGTTCTCGGCAACGCCGCGCAAGAATTGCGACGGGACCGCGAGAAGAACGAGGTCCGCCGCGCCGGCAACCTCGCCGAGATTCGTGCTGGCCGCAATTCCAGGCTCGACCGCGAGCCCCGGCAGAAAATGCGGGTTGCCGTGCCCGGCATTGATCGATTCCACGACCTCGGGCTCGTGCGCCCACATCCTCGCCTGCAACCCCGCGCGCCGCGCCACGCATGCCATCGCGGTTCCGAACGATCCACCACCAATGATCGATGCTGTTTTCACGGCTCGCTCGGCAATCGCCGGGGATTTCGGGTCAATAGGTCGCTCGCCCGCCCGAGATGTCAAACACGCCGCCGGTGGTGAACGAGCAGTCGGCCGAGGCGCAGAAGGCGGCCATCGCGGCAATCTCCTCGACCAGCACGAAACGGCCGCGCGGGACCTTGGCCAGCATGGCCTGGACGAAATCGTCCTTGAACTGCTTGAGCAACTCGGTGTTGGCCGCGGATGGCGTGATGCAGTTGACCGCGATGTCGTAGCTGGCGAGCTCCTTGCCGAGCGATTTGGTGAGCGCGATCAGGCCGGCCTTGGCGGCCGAATAGGCCGGCGCCCGCGGATTGCCCTCCTTGCCGGCGATCGAGGCGATGTTGACGACGCGGCCGTAATTGTTGGCGATCATCTGCGGGACCACGGCGCGGCAGCAATGGAACGGGCCGTCCAGATTGACGGCCATGACCTGCCGCCAGGCGTCGAGCGGATATTCCCAGGTCGTCTGCGTCGGGCCGCCGATCCCGGCGTTGTTGACGAGAATGTCGATGCGTCCGAACGCCGCGAGCGTCGCGTCACGCGCCTGCTCGACGCTTGCATAATCCGCCACGTCGCAGCGGAACGCGGTGACCCGGCCGCGGCCCTTCAGCTCCCGCGCGGTCTTCTCGGCGAGCGGCTGATCGCGATCCCAAATCGTGACTGCCGCGCCCGAGTCGAGAAAACGCTCGGTGATCGCTCGACCGATGCCTTGGGCGCCGCCGGTGACGACTGCGAAGCGGCCACTAAGGTCGATCCGGTTGGGCATGCTGATTCTCCGCCGGATCGATCGGATTCCGCTTGACGCGCGCCTTCATCGATCGCGCCAGGCGCGGTTCAGGTTTCGATTTTCACATATTCGAAGTCGCCGGGCTTGTTGTCGATGCCGACCTTCGGCGGGGCGATCCAGCCCGCGAACTTGCCGGGATCGAATTCCGTCCGCATCAGCGTCCCGATGAAATCGCCGTCCTGCTGCGACGGCAGCCACTCGTTCTTGCGCTTCCGCCACGTCGCGTCATCGATCAATTCGCCGGCGGAAGTCGCGTGCACGTCCTTGAACTCGCCGATCTGCCGGTGAAAGGCGACATGCGGCAAGCGGAGGCGGAAGTCATAGCCCGCGGTTGCGATGATCTTGTTCCAGCGCAGCAAGCCCTTGGCGCAGTCCTCCGTATAGTCGTCCCTGAGCCGCATGTTGAGCGCGGGCAGCGCCGGCTCGTCCACTTGTCTGATCTTGCCGTCGACGAGCTTGAGCACCGGATAGGTGGAGTTGTTCAGGCGGTGGTCGTCGGCGATCTGGGTTTCGTGAAAGCGGCCTTTCAGCCCCGCGTTGTATGCGTTCGCCGCGTTGGTCGAGAGCTCCGAGCCGAACAGATCGAGCGTGAGCGAATAATGCAGATTGAGCTTTTTCTGGATCGTCGGCAGGTCGATGACGCCGAGTGCACGCACGCGTTCGACATCGTTCGGGTCTTCGATTCCGGCCGCCTTCATCGCCTCGCAGGTGCGCTGGACCGTGCGGCTGATGCCGGTTTCGCCGACAAACATGTGGTGTGCTTCCTCGGTCAGCATGAAGCGGCAGGTGCGCGAGAGCGGATCGAAGCCCGATTGCGCGAGGCTGTGCAGCTGCATCTTGCCGTCGCGGTCGGTGAAATAGGTGAACATGAAGAACGACAGCCAGTCGGGCGTCTTCTCGTTGAAGGCGCCGAGCATGCGCGGCGCGTCCGCGCTGCCCGATCGGCGGCGCAATAGCTCTTCCGCCTCCTCGCGGCCGTCGGCCCCGAAGTACTTTTGCAGGATATAGACCATGGCCCACAGGTGCCGGCCTTCCTCGACATTGACCTGGAAAAGGTTGCGCATGTCGTAGAGCGACGGCGCGGTCTTGCCGAGATGGCGCTGCTGTTCGACCGATGCGGGCTCGGTGTCGCCCTGGATCACGACCAGGCGGCGCAGCATGGCGCGATACTCGCCCGGAACTTCCTGCCAGGCCTTCTCGCCGTAATGCTGGCCGAACGGAATCTTGCGGTTCTCTTCGGCCGGGGCGAGCAGGATGCCCCAGCGGTAATCCGGCATCCGCACGTAGTCGAACTTGGCCCAGCCGCGCGGATCGACCGAGTATGCGGTGCGGAGATAAACCAGCGACTGCTGGAAGCCTTCCGGCCCCATGTCGTTCCACCAATTGATGTAGCCCGGGTGCCATTTCTCCAGCGCCGCTTTCACGCGCGAGTCGGCGTTGAGATCGACGTTGTTCGGGATCAGGCCGTTATAGTCGACATTGATGACGTTCACGTTCATGGTCAGACCCTTTCCCGGTCGAAGGTCGGCTGCACGCCGCTGCCGTAGAGCTTGAGCGCGCCCTTTTCGCCGACCGAATTCGGCCGCTGGAAAATCCAGTTTTGCCAGGCGGTGAGCCGTCCGAAGATCTTGGTTTCCATGGTTTCCGGCCCGGCGAAGCGGATGTTCGCTTCCATGCCGGTGAGCGCATCGGGCGAGAAGCTCGCGCGCTCCTCGAGCATCACGCGGATTTCGTCGTCCCAGTCGAAAGCTTCATAGGCGAACGTGACCAGGCCGAGCTCCTGCGCCTCCTTGCCCTCGATCGGGGCGCCGATCTTCGCTTTCGCGCGCTCGATGCTCTCGTCCTCTCCGAGGAAGCGTGTCTGCAGCCGGGTGAGGCCGTTCCCCATCGGATAGAAGCCGAAATTCGCTTCACTCAGCGCGATCGCGGCCGGCTGCCGGTTGTCGCCGTCGCGCTTGCCGACCAGCATGACCGACCGATCCGAAGCAAAGACCAGCTCGGCGAGCGTGCCGGCGAAACAGGTGCCGGGCTCGACCAAGGCTACGAAGGTTTTCGCGCTCACGTCGATCCGCTTCAAGACGCGCTTCACGTAGTGCCGGACCTCGCGCATCAGCCAGTTGTCCTGATTGTGCGCGAGGAACGCGTCGTGGTCGAGCACGCTTTGCGCATCGCCTTCGGTGCGGAACACGACGAGCCCGATCGCGGGCTCGTTGACGCGGAGATGCAGGATCGCGTCCTCCAATTCGCGGGCGAACGCGAGCGGCCAGAAGAAGGCGCCGAGTGCGTGTGCGGCTTCGAGTGTTGCCGGCGCGGCCCGCGTCGGCGCGCGCACGGTGACGGTGGCGAGCCCGCGCTCGCGCTCGATTTCGACCCGCACGTGCGGATAGGTGATGCCGTTATCGGAGATCTTGCGGTCGAGCGGGGTGAGCTTGATGCCTTGGGCCGCGCGCGGACGGTCGGAGCGGGCGGCGAGCTCGCGCGCCCGCGCCTTCACCGTTTCATCCCATTTCGATTTCTGGATTACCTCGTCGACCAGCCGCCAATCGACCGCCTTCTGGCCGCGCACGCCTTCCTCGGTCGAGCAGAAAACGTCGGCGAAGTCGCGGCGTACCTTGCGCTTGTCGGTGACGCGCGTGATGCCGCCGGTGCCGGGCAGCACCGCGAGCAACGGGGTCTCGGGGAGCGCAACCGAGGAGCGGCGATCATCGACCAGCATGATGTGGTCGGTCGCGAGCGCGAGCTCGTAGCCGCCGCCGGCCGCCGTGCCGTTCACCGCGCAAAGATAGATCTGTTTCGAGTTTTTGCTGGCGTCCTCGATGGCGAGGCGAGTTTCGTTGGTGAACTTGCAAAAATTCACTTTCAGCCCGTGGCTCGCCTTGCCCAGCATGCGGATGTTGGCGCCGGCGCAGAACACGTTCTCCTTGCCGGACTTGATCACCACCGCGCGCACTTCCGGATGCTCGAACCGGAGTCGCTGCACCGCGTCGTTGAGCTCGATGTCGACGGCGAGATCGTAGGAATTGAGCTTCAGTTCGTAGTCGGGCGAGAGCCCGCCCGCGGGATCGACGTCCATGACGAGAAAGGCGATCTCGTCTTCAAGCACAATCCGCCAATGGCGGTAGCGGCCGGGCTCGGTGCGGAAATCGATCGGAGTCATGGCCTACCCAGGGGCCTTCGAAGCGGACAATGAATTATGTTGCATGGGACTAGCATAAAGAGCGCACCGAGAACAATGGTATGAGAACTAAAGTGCATGTTCCTCGACCTGGGCAGCGGGCGCAAGCCCTTCGTGCATTGTCAGGATTCGGTGCGTGAATTCGGCGATCGCTTCAAGCGTCGTTTCCGGCTGGTCGAACTGCGGCGAGTGGCGGCAATCGGCCAGCAGCAGAGACTCGACCGGGCAATAGGTCGCCTCGCGCGCCAGCTCGAGCTGAGCCGCGGTCCCGTATTCGTCGTCCTCGCCCTGCACGATCAGCATCGGCACCCGCACGTGCGCGAGCTCGTCGTCGAGCCGCCACTCGCGGAACTCAGGCGTCAGCCAGGCGCCGTTCCATCCCTTAAACGCCACGTCCACATGCGCGTTGTAGCGCGCGAGGCGCGCGCGCAGGTCTCCCGTCTCGTAGGCCGCTTTCGCGGCGGCGATGCTGCGGATCGAGACCTCCTCGACGAAGAAATGCGGCGCCAGCAGCGCGAGCCCGCGTACGCGGAAGTCCTGGCCGCTGCCGGCGTAGATGGTCGCGATCGAGGCGCCGTCGCTATGGCCGACGAGCACGGTTTTGCGGATGCGCGCCTGATCGAGAACCTCCGGCAGAACGTTCAGCGCTTCGTCGTGCATGTAACGGACCGGGCGGGGGAGCGGCACCGGATCGGACTTGCCGTAGCCGGGGCGCGAATAGGCGAGTACGCCGTAGCCCGTGCGTTGTGCGAGCCGCGCCGGAAAATCGCGCCACATCTCGAGGCATCCGAGTCCTTCATGCAGGAGCACGAGGCTCGGCGCCGCGTCCGGCGGCGGCCCGTGCCATTCCGCCTCGATGTTCAGGCCCCGTACGACGATGCTGCGGCTCATGCCGCGGCCCGGCTCGCGGCCGCCGGCCGTCATCCCGCGGCTCCCGTGCCCTTGTGCGGGGAGGTCGTTGCTGCGCGCTCTTCGCGAAGCTTGAAGCGCTGGATCTTTCCGGTCGCCGTCTTCGGAAGCTCCGCGCGCACTTCGATCCAGCGCGGATATTTCCAGGCGCCGGCCTTCTCCTTCACGTGCGTCTTCAAGGATTCCAGCAGCTGCTCGTTGGCGGCAACGCCCGCCTTCAACACGATAAATGCCTTCGGTTTCACCAGCTTGTCGTCGTCTTCGACCCCGATCACCGCGGCCTCGAGCACGGCTTCGTGCGAGATCAGCGCGGCTTCGACCTCGAACGGCGAGACCCAGATGCCGCCCACCTTGAACATGTCGTCGGTGCGGCCGCTATAGTGATAGTAGCCGTCGGCATCGCGTGTGTACTTGTCGCCGGTATAGGTCCATTCGCCGGCAAAGGTGCGGCGGCTCTTCGCGCGCTGGTTCCAGTAGCCTTCAGCGGCCGAAGGGCCGCGGACCACGAGCTCACCGACTTCGTCGATTCCGACCTCGCGCCCGTCCTCGCCGAGAATTTTCGCGTCGTAGCCCGGCACCGGCTTGCCGGAGGTTCCGTAGCGAATGTCGTCGGGACGGTTGCTCACGAAAATATGCAGCATCTCGGTCGAGCCGATACCGTCGAGTATGTCGGCGCCGACCCGTTCGCGCCAGCGCTCGCCCACATGCGCGGGCAGCGCCTCGCCGGCGGACACGCAGATGCGTAGCCGGTCCGAGCCCGCGCCGCGCGAAAGATCCTTGTGCGCCAAAAGCGCCGCAAACAGCGTCGGCACGCCGTAGAAGATCGTCGGCCGCTCGCGCCGCATGACCTCGAACACGGCGTCCGGCGTCGGCCTGCCGCCGAACAGAACGGTGGTAGCGCCGACCGACATCG
Organism: Hyphomicrobiales bacterium; assembly: GCA_023269635.1. GTDB lineage: Bacteria > Pseudomonadota > Alphaproteobacteria > Rhizobiales > Xanthobacteraceae > JAHFPN01. The sequence continues at coordinate 17,954 of JAHFPN010000001.1, forward strand.
GGAACGACATGGCGTTGCCGAGCCCGTAGGCGAAGAAGATCTTGGCGGCCGAGAACACCACGTCATTCTCGCGGATGCCGAGCACGTTCTGGCCGTAGAGCTTCGCCGTTGCGATCAGGCTCGAGTGCACGTGCTTGGTGCCCTTGGGCTCCCCGGTCGAGCCGGAGGAATAGAGCCAGAACGCCACCTCGTCGGAGATCGTCGGCGCGGTGGCGATTTCCGGCTTGCCGCGCGCGAGCACGTCCTCGAACAGGAGCACCTCGCGTCCCGCCAACGCCGCCTTGTCGGCTTGGCTCGCGCCCTGGAGCACCAGCAACTTTAGACTCGGCAGCCGGCTCAGGATCGGCGCGATGGTCTTGGCGAGCGGCGCCGAGACGAACACGGCCTCGACCCGGCTGTCTTGCAGAATGTAGGCGTATTGCTCGGTGGTGAGCAGCGTATTCAGCGGGATGCAGACCACGCCCGCGCGGATCGAACCCCAGAAAGCGACCGGATAGTCGACGGTGTCGAAGAGCAGGAGCGCGATGCGGCTCTCCCGCTCGAGGCCGAGCGCGCGAAGGCCGTCGGCGAAGCGGGCGCTTTGTTGCTGCAGCTCGCCGAAAGTGAGCTTGCGCTTCTCGTCGATGAAGGCGGTCTTTTGCCCAAGGCCGCGCGCGACGATCGCGTCCACGAAGTCGGTCGCCGCGTTGTACGGCCGCCGTTCGGAGAATTCCCGGAGCGAGATCGCCATCGTCCTCCCCCTTAGAGCGGGACGGTTGTTCTTGCGGCTGGTCGCAAAGTGTATCGCCCGGTTGGGCGGTCCGCCGCCGCGCCTCCGGGTCGAACTGAATTCCTTGGTTTCATTTGATTATGGCCACGCGATATAATGCAGGCAAGAGACGGATCATGAAGAATAACGTCAAGCGCAATTCGGCCGCCGCGGAGCGGCAGAGCGCGGATCCGTTCCTGCGCCGGCTCGGCGATCGCGTGCGCACCACGCGGACCCAGCGCGGCATGACGCGCAAGGCGCTGGCGCGCCACGCGGAGGTTTCGGAGCGCTACCTCGCCCAACTCGAGACCGGACAGGGCAATTGCTCGATCGTGCTGCTGCGGCGAATTGCGCGCGCCATCGGCGTTCCGGTCGCGGATCTCGTGGGTGACCGTCCGGAGCGCTCGGTCGAGACGGTTCTCATCGACCAGTTCCTCGAGCGGCTCTCCGCAAAGGAGCTGCGCGACGTGCGCGAGCTTCTGCTCTCCCGCTTCGGCCGGTCGATCGGCGACCTCAGGCGCAACCGCATCGCCTTGATCGGCCTCCGCGGCGCCGGCAAGTCGACGCTCGGACGCCTGCTCGCGACCAAGCTCGACGTTCCGTTCATCGAACTCGACCGCGAGGTGGAGCGCTTAAGCGGCATGAGCCTCGGCGAGATTTTCGAGATGTTCGGCCAGGAGACCTTCCGCCGCACCGAGCGCGCGGCGCTCGAAGAGGTCTTGCAGCAACACGAGCGCTTCGTGCTGGCGGCGGGCGGCAGCATCGCGACCGAGCCGGGCACGTTCGAGCTCCTGACTTCTTCCTGCTTCACCGTCTGGGTCCGGACCGATCCCGGCGAGCACATGCAACGGGTGATCGATCAGGGCGATCTCCGGCCGATGGCCGACAATTCGCGCGCGATGGAGGATCTGGTTTCGATCCTGAAAAGCCGCGAGCCGTTCTACGCCCGCGCCGACGTCACTTTGCAGACCGCAGGGCAAACGCCCGAGCAGAGCCTGCGCGAGCTTCTCGACCTTCTCAGGCACCCGGAGCGTCAGCCGGCCCGCAGGAGCGGATAGGCGCCGGGCCGATCGTCAGACGCCGAGATGCCGGTGGATCAGCGCCTGCTCGGCGCGCAATGTCTGCGTCGTGCCGTCGAACACGATTTCGCCCTTGGACATGATCACGTGCCGGTCGGAGAGGGCGAGCAGGTCCTCCAGATTCTTGTCCACGACCACCGCGGCAATTCCGGTCGCGGTGACGAGCCGGAGCGTGGCCCAGATTTCGTCCCGCACCTTGGGGGCGAGACCCTCGGTCGCTTCGTCGAGCAGGATCAGATCCGGATTGGTCACCAGCGCCCGGCCGATCGCGAGCATCTTCTGCTCGCCGCCGGAGAGCTGATTGCCCCAGTGCGCCCGGCGCTCGGCCAGGCGCGGAAACAGCTCGTACACCCGATCGAGCGTCCACAGCGGCCGCGCACCCCGTCCGGCGCGCGCGGCCAGCGTGAGATTCTCCTGCACGGTCAGGTTCGGGAACACGCCGCGGTCCTCGGGCGCGAAGGCGAGCCCGGCCTTGGCGATCGCGGCCGGCCGCGCGCCGGTGATCTCGATGCCGTTCAAATGAATTCGGCCGCTCTGCGCCCGCGCCAGGCCCATGAGCGTACGCAGGAGCGTGGTCTTTCCCATTCCATTGCGGCCGAGCAGGCTCACGGTTTCTCTCGGCATCACCCGGAAGTCGACGTTCCGCAGGATGTGGCTCTGGCCGTAATAGGTGTTGAGCCCCTTGGCCTCGAGCGCGGGGTCCGAACGAACATTTGGGCGGGCCGATGCGCTCATCCCGGAGCCTCGTCGGCATAGCGCCCGAGATAGGCCTTGCGCACGGCCGGGTCGCGGCGGATGTCCTGCGGGGCGCCGTGGGCGAGCACGCGGCCCTCGACCAGCACGGTGAGGGTGTCGGCGGTTCTGAAGATCGCGTCCATGTCGTGCTCGATCAGCACCACGGTGTGATCCACCGAGAGGTCGCGCAGGAGCGCGGTCACCCGCCCGGTCTCCTCCGGGCCCATGCCGCCGAGCGGCTCGTCGAGGATGAGGAGCCGGGCGCCGGAGGCGATCAGCATCGCGATCTCGAGCTGCCGCTGCTCGCCGTGGGAAAGGTGCGTGGCGCGGTCCTCGGCGCGCGCGGCAAGGCCGACGGCGTCCAGCGCATAGGCGATCTCGGCCGCTTCCTCGGCCGCGTTCTTGCGCGCGCTCAGGCGGAACGGGCTCGGGTGCCGCGCCTGCGCCGCGAGCAGACAATTTTCGCGCACGGTGAAGGGCAGGAACACGTTGGTGCGCTGGTAGCTGCGGCCGAGGCCGCGGCGCGCTACCGCGTGCGCCGACCAGCCGCCGATCTCCTCGCCGTCGAGTCGGACGCGGCCGGCGGTCGGGCGCAGCGTTCCCGCCAGCACGTTGACGAACGTGGTCTTGCCGGCGCCGTTCGGACCGATGACGCCGTGCACGCGATTGGGTGAGAATTGCAGAGTGACGTTGTCCACCGCGATGAGCCCGTCGAAGGCCCGAGTGAGGCTTTCGACCTCGAGCTCTTTGCCACGTTGCGGCCGGCGTGCGCGGGTCTGGCCGGGCGTGGACGGCGGAAACGCCGCCGCCGGCTTGGCAGCGCGATCGAACAAGCCGGCGATACCGCGCGGCGCGGCCAGCACCGCGGCGATCAGGATCACGCCGAGCGCGAGCGACCAGTGGTCGGCGATCGAGGAGCCGACATAGCTCGAGGTCTTGAGCGCCTCCTCGATCAGCGCGTACAGAATTGCGCCGAGGATCGGCCCGAACAAAGTCCCGGTCCCGCCCAGCACCACCATCATGATGGCGACTCCCGACTCGCGCCAGCCGAACAGATCCGGTGCCACGTAGCCGTCGATGGTCGCGAACAGCGCGCCGGCCAAGCCGCTGACGGCGCCGGCGATTATGAAGCTCAAGAGCTTGAAGACATAGGGGTTGAAGCCGAGCGCGCCGATGCGCTGCTCGTTGAAACGGATTCCCTGCAGCACGCGGCCGAACGGGCTCCGCGCCAGCCAGAGCAGCAGGAGATACGAGACGACGAGCGCGCCCAGGCAGAAATAGTAGAAGCTCGTGCGGCTTCCGAGATCGAGGATCGTCACCGACCCGAGCGCGAACTCCGGTTTCACGTTGATGTAGGCGCCGTCGGAGCCGCCCGCGAAACGCGTGTCGTGGAACAGCGAATACAGCATTTGGCCGAAAGCAAGCGTCACCATGATGAAATAGAATCCGCGGGTGAGCACGGCGAGCGCGCCGATGATCGCGGCGCCGATCGCGGCCGCGAGAATCGCGAGCGGGAACGCGATGAATGCGTTCGCGGGCTCGGCCTCCGGCGACACGAAATAGAGCGCATAGGCGCCGAGCCCGAAGAACATGGCGTGTCCGAAGCTCACGAGCCCGGTGATGCCGATCAGGAAGTCGAGACTGATAACCATGATTGCGATCACGATCACGCGGGTTGCGAACTTGACCGCGTAGGTTCCGCCGAAGAACGGCAGCACCAGCGCCGCGGCAAGGAGCAGAACCAGAAGGATCGTGACCGAGAGACGCGGCGGCTTCAGCACGTCACGCCCGCCCGAATAGACCGCCCGGGCGCGCGACCAGCACCGCCGCCATCAGGGCGTAGACCACGACGCTCGCGAATTGGGGCAGGAACACCTTGCCGAAGGCGTCGGCGAGCCCGATCAGGAGCGCGCCGACAAAGGCGCCCTTGATGCTGCCGATGCCCCCGATCACGACCACGACGAAGGAGATGATGAGCACCCGCTCGCCGATGCCCGGATAGACGGTCTCGACCGGCGCCGCGATGATTCCGGCGGCGGCCGCGAGCGCGACACCGGCCGCGAACACGAAGCGGAACAGAATCCGCGTGTCGATGCCGAGCACCTCCACCATTTCCCGGTTCGATTCGCCGGCGCGGATCATCTGGCCGACGCGCGTGCGCTGGATCACGAGCATCATCCCGAGCGCGAGCAGCACGCAGATTCCGGCGATCGCCAGCCGATAGACCGGATAGCTCAAGACCTCGGTGAGGCGGATGCTGCCCGAGAGATACGAGGGGATCGGCACGCTGAGCGGACGCGTTCCCCACAGAATCCTTTGCAGCTCATTGAAGATGAGGATCAGCCCGAAGGTCAGCAGCACCTGCTGCAGATGGTCGCGCCCGTAGAGGTGCCGGATGAAGAGCCATTCGATTGCTGCGCCGAACAGGAAGGCCAGCGGAATTCCCGCCGCAAGCGCGAGAAAAATATCGCCGAGCCAGCTCGTAAGCGTGACCGCAAGATAGGCCCCGAGCATATAGAAGGAGCCGTGCGATAGATTGATGATGCCCATGATCCCGAACACGAGCGTCAATCCGCTCGCGGCGAGAAAGATCAACAGCCCGTATTGCAGGCCGTTCAAAATTTGGACGAGGACGAGTTCCATGCCGGCTCCCCCCGAGCGCCGGATGTGAGAGCGGGGGCCGAAGCCCCCGCTTTCATAACCCATTCGCGATCAGGACGAGAGTCGGCAGCCGGTGCCAGGATCGGCGTAGGCGGTCACCGCGGTCTTGATCAGCGCGTTGGCGCCGTTCTTGTACTCGCGCAAATAGAAGTTCTGGATTGGATTGTTGGAAGCCGAGAGTTTGAACGGCCCGCGCGGGCTCGCGAACGTCGCCTTGCTCATCGCCGCGTTGAGCGCGTCACGTTTCGACACGTCGCCGCCGACCGCCTGGAGGCCGACTTCCAGGAGCTGCATCGTGTCCCAGCCCTGGACCGCATAGACGTCGGCAGCTTTCTTGGTGGCCGCCAAATACGCCGCGCGGAACGCCTTGTTTTCCGGATTGTCGATGTCGTCGGCATAGTGGAGCACGGTCTTGACGCCGTCACCGGCGCCGACGATCGCCTGCTCGACGCCGTCGGTGAGGAAGCCCGAGCCCCAGAGCGGAATGTTCGCCTTGAGGTTTGCGGCCGCGTAGTCCTTCACGAACTTTGCGGCACCGCCGCCCGCGAAGAACACATACACTGCGTCCGGCTTGATCGACGCGATCTCTGCCAGCGCCGACTGGAATTCTACGTTTGGGAACGGCACGTCGATGCTCTTCACAATCTGCCCGCCGCCGAGCGCGAAGGTCTCGGCGAAGCCCGCGACGAACTCGTCGCCGGCCGCGTATTTCCACGCGCAGGTGACGACCTTCTTGAGGCCCGCCTCCGCCATCGTGCGGCCAGTGGCGAGTCCCACCTGGGTATTGGTGAACGAGGTGCGGAAGATGTTCTTGGCGCACAGGCTGCGCGTGAGCTGGGTCGCGCCGGCATTGGGGATGATGGTGGTGACGTTTTCCTCGCGCGCGATTTTGCTCATGGCGAGCGCGACGCCCGAGTGGACGCTGCCGATCAGGATATCGACCTTCTCGCCCTGCACCAGCTTGCTCGCGAGCGCCGGCGCCTTCGGCGGCTCCGACTCGTCGTCGACCTTGACGAACTGGATGGCGCGGCTGGCGAGCGTTCCGCCCTTCTGTTTCACGTAGAGTTCCATCGCGTTGGTGATGGCCTCGCCGAGCTGGGCGTAGGTGCCGGTATAGGGCAGCATGACGCCGACCTTGATCGGCCCTGCTTGCGCGAGTGCGGGCCGCGCGAACGGCAGCGCGATCGAGGCGGCGCCCGCGCCGGCGGCGAGCTCGAGCAGGCGCCGGCGCGACAGGCCGGACTGAACCTTGGTCATGAATTCCTCCCTGATGCCGCGTTGAGCGCGGCCCGTTTAGCGATGCAGTATATTACCTGCGCCCCGCCGGGCAAGGATGGGCGAGCGGCAGGCGGACCGCGTCTTGCAACGGATTCTCAACAAGCGCCGCTGCAGTATAGTTCTGAAATGGACCGGCGATTTGCTCCGGCCGTTGCATTTTACTTGAGCGGGACAGCATTCGGTCGCGACGATCGGTCGAGCTCGCGCAACGCGTCGAGCATCAGCTTGCGTTTTTCGGGCCCGATTTTCTCCGCCAATTGCGTTTCATGCAATGCCGCAAGGCTCTTGATGCGCTTGAGGCTCTTCTGGCCGTCGCGCGTCAGCACCAGGGCATGCGACCGGCGATCCTGCTGCGATGCCAGACGCCGGATCAGGCCGCGCTGCTCCAGGAGATCCAGGAGCCGCACCAGCCGCGCCCGTTCGATCCCGAGAAAATCGGCGAGGTCGGCTTGCGACAGCCCGGGATTGGCCACGATGATGGCGAGTACCGAATATTGCGCCGGCCGGATATCGACGCTCGCGAGCGTCCGCACGAAGTCCTGAAAGATCCAAAGCTGAAGCCGCCGTACGAAATAGCCGAGGTGAGTGTTCAAAACGCCGAGATCGAGCGCATTCACCTTGTGCTTACGCACGCGTTCCGCGCGGCGGAAGGGTGCCGGCTCGGACTCCTGAATGGGCGCTCTCGTTGCGGGCTGTCGATCGGACACAGGCTGGCCTCGCGGCAAATCGAAGGCCTTACAGGGGCTCTCCAGCGGACATTGTTCTTGACGATATCAATTGTCCACGTCAACAATAAATCAGAAGTCTTCGAGCGCGAGGGAACCGGGGTAACCTCGCAATCACGACGCCGTCCGTCGCTCACGGCGATGGAATCGTCGCCTCGCGCCTGTGAGACCAACGAGCATGGTGGCGGCAGATCGCCATCAAGGTTCAGGGAGGATGAGATGAGTCACAAAACCCACCAACGTCCGGCGCGCGCGGGCGCCCGCGTAACGCGCCGCACCTTCACGGCCGGCCTCGGCGCGGCCGGCCTCCTCGCCGGCACCGCACCGTTCGGCATCGTCCGCTCGCAAGGCGCGCCCTTGAAGGTCGGCGTGTTGTTGCCGCGCTCGGGGGTTCAGGCCGGCATCGGTCAGGACTGCCAGCGCGGCGTCGATGTTACGCCGGGGATTCTCAAGGACCTGGGCCTGCCGAATCTCGCGATCATGAACGGCGATACGGAGTCGAATGTCGAAGTCGCACGCGCGCGGGCCGAACGGCTGATCGGCGAGGGCGCGCAGCTCCTGGTCGGCGCCTTCGATTCCGGCCAGAGCACCGCGATCGCCCAGGTGGCCGAGCAGAAAGGCATCCCGTACGTCATCAACATCGCCGCCGCCCCGCCGATCACCGAGCAGGGCTACAAGTTCGTGTTCCGCAATTTCCCGACCGCGCCGATGATCCTCGGCGATGCGTTCGCGAACCAGAAAGAGGTGTTCGAGATCGCGGGTGCCGCGCCGAAAACGGTCGTGTTCATGCACGTGAACGACACCTTCGGCACCGCGATGCAGCAGGGCATCGGCGCGGTGATGCCGCGCTTCAACATGCCCTACAAGATCGTCGAAACGATCGCCTACGACCCGACCGCGCGCGATCTCTAGGTCGAGGTCTCCAAGGCCAAGGCCACCGGCGCCGAAGCGTTGCTCATGGTCAGCCGGCTCAATGACGCGATCCTGATCACCCGCGAACTGGTCAAGCAGCGCTGGTCGCCGATGGCCATCCTCAGCATGGGTCCGGGCTGGTACGAGGATCAGTATCTGAATAGCCTCGGCAAATTGTCCGATGGTCCGATGAGCTTCGTGCCCTGGTATGACCCAAACAAGAAGCTGAGCAAGCAGCTCGAAGCCGCGCTCGCCAAAGTGCATCCGGGCGCCAACCTCAATACCAACCACATCTATACGTTCGAGGCGTTGCTGGTCGCCGCGGATGCCTACAAGCGGGCTGGCTCGGCCGACCCCAAGGCGCTCGCCGACGCCATCCGCAAGACCAACATCACCGACAATGTGAGCGTCGGCCCGGGCATCCAGTTCAACGAGAAGGGCCAGAACGACAAGCTAAAGAACTCGGCGATCCAGAATCGCGGCGGCAAGCTCGTCACCGTCGCGCCGAAGACCGCGTCCAATGCCAAGCCCCAATTGCCGATGACGCCGTACGACAAGCGCGGCTGATCCTGTCTCGGCCGATCCTGCTCCGGCCGCGTCCGCGGCCGGAGCATCGCTTCCGAGGACAGCTCGGTGCCCGCGGAAATTTATCTGAACGTCGCCGTCAGCGGCCTTCTTACCGGCCTCGTCTACGGCCTGATGGCGCTCGGTCTCTCGGTCATCTTCGGCGTGGTGCGCGTCGTCAATTTCGCGCACGGCGAGATGATGACGATCGCGATGTACATCGCGGTGACGCTGTTCGCCGCGCTCAAGCTCGATCCGCTGGTGATGATGGTGCCGATCGCGGCCGTCCTGTTCGCGCTCGGCTATGCGATGCAGGCCGGCTTGATCAATCCGTTCATCACCCGGCCCGAGCACAGCCAGTTCATGCTCCTGATCGCGGTCGCGATCATCCTCGTGAACGGGCTGCTCATCATCTTCGGGCCGGACGCACGCTCGGTGCAGACTTCTTACTCGTTCGACAGCTTCCTAATCGGTCCGTTGATCGTGGACGCCACCAAAGCCTATGCGGGCGCCGCCGCCATCGCGGTCGCGATCGCGCTGTTCGCGTTCTTCCGCTTCAACCGGATCGGCAAGGCGATCCGCGCCTGCGCCGACAACTACATGGGGGCGCTCGTGGTCGGCCTCGACGTCAAGCGTCTCTATGCCTTGACCTTCGGCATCGGTGCGGCGTGCGTAGGCGCCGCCGGCGCGATGCTGTCCCTGGTCATCGACGTGACGCCGGCGATCGGCCCCGCCTATACCCTGCTCGCGTTCGTGATCGTGATCACCGGCGGCCTCGGCTCGATGCCGGGCGCGCTGCTGGGCGGGGTGCTGATCGGGTTGACCGAGGCGCTCGCCGGCCTGTTCTTCACGCCCTCGGCGAAGACCATGTTCGCGTTCGGGATCCTCGTCCTCGTCCTTCTGTTCCGGCCCCAAGGCATTCTCGGCAGGAGGCAGGCATGATCGGCCGCCTGGTCGAAGGCACGCCGCGCCGCGGTTTGGTCCTGCTCGCGGTGCTGCTCATGGCGTTTCTGGCCGCGCCGCTGGTCGCGAACGACTACATGCTCACGGTCCTCATTCTCATTCTTTATTTCTCCTATACCGGCCAGGCCTGGAACATCATGATGGGCTTTGCCGGCCAGCTTTCGCTCGGGCATGCGCTCTATGTCGGCCTCGGCGGATATGCGGCCGCCGCGCTCTACTTCCATTTCGGGATCGGCCCGTGGCTGAGCCTGCCGCTCGCAGTCGCGGTCGCGGCCGCGGCCGGCGCGATCCTCGGGTTCCTCGCGTTTCGCTTCGGCGTCGCCGGCGTCTATTTCGCCATTCTCACGATCGCATTCGCCGAGTTCGCCCGCGTCGGCTTCGATCATTTCACGTGGGTCGGCGGCTCCGCCGGCTTGTTCTTGCCGGTCGCGAACTACACGCGGAACGATCTTTGGACGCTGCGCGGCAATCCCACCATGTTCTACTACGTCATCCTGGCGATGACCGTCGCCGCCTTCGTCCTGTGCCACCTCTTGCTGCGAAGCCGTGCCGGCTATTGCTGGCAGGCGATCCGCGAGGACGAGGAGGCGGCGCGCGCTCTCGGCATCAACACTTTCCGCTACAAGATGTACGCGGTGGTGCTCTCCGCCGGGATGACCGCCTTCGCGGGCGTGTTCTTCGCGTTCTATTACAACAATCTGTTTCCCGAGCAGGTGTTCAGCATCTCGCGCTCGATCGAGCTGATCCTCGGACCGATCATCGGCGGCGTCGGGACGCTGGTGGGGCCGATCATCGGCGCCTTCCTGATCACCGGCCTCGCCGAAAGCCTGCGCGAGGTGATGCATGCGCTCGGCGTGGACGTGCCCGGACTGAAGCAGGTGTTCTACGGGCTTTGTCTCTTGGCGGTGGTGATGTTCCTGCCGGACGGCATCTGGCCGCCGCTCTCCCGCGCGCTCGGGCTCGACCGCGATTCCTCCCGCGGGCAGGGGACTTGAGATGCCCGCGCTCCTGGAAGTCGAAGGACTATCCAAGAATTTCAGCGGCTTGCGCGCGGTCCAGGACGTGAGCTTCGCCGTGCCCGCGGGCGCCATCGTGGCCCTGATCGGCCCGAACGGCGCCGGCAAGACCACCTGCTTCAACATGATCGCCGGCGTCTACCGCCCGGATGCCGGCGCCGTGCGCCTGAACGGTGAGCGCATCGACGGCCGGCGCGCGGACCAGATCTGTCGCGCCGGTGTCGGCCGCACCTTCCAGCTGGTGAAGCCGTTCGCCGGGCTTTCCGTGCTCGATAACGTGATCGTCGGGGCGCTCAATGCCAGCCGCACCATGGCCGAAGCGCGGACCCAAGCCGAAGCCATGCTCGACCTGCTCGGGCTTGCGCCCAAGCGCGCGCTGCCGGCGGCCTCGCTCACGCTCGCCGAGCGCAAGCGGCTCGAGGTCGCGCGCGCGTTGGCGACACGGCCGCGAATGCTCCTGCTCGACGAGGTGATGGCCGGCCTGCGTCCGACCGAGATCGATCAGATGGTCAAGCTCTTGCGCGACCTCAATTCCGCGCGCGGCCTTACCATCCTCCTGATCGAGCACGTGATGCGCGCGGTCATGGCGCTTTCCCTGCGCGTGATCGTCATGCACCACGGCCAGGTGATCGCCGCCGGCACGCCGGACGAGATTGCGCGCGATCCCGCGGTGCTCGAATGCTACCTGGGCGAGGAAGCGCTGTGATCCTGGAGATCGAGAATCTCGAGCTCTATTACGGCGACGCCCAGGCGCTCGACCGGGTTTCGTTCGCGGTCGAGGAGGGCGAGCTGATCGCGATCGTGGGCGCGAACGGCGCCGGCAAGTCGAGCCTCATTCACACGATCGCCGGAATCGTGACCCCGCGTAGCGGCCGAATTCGATTCCGCGGCACAGACATTACCGGCCAGCCGACCCATATCACCTGCAATCTCGGCATCGGCCAGGTCGCCGAAGGCCGGCAGATTTTTCCCTCGCTCACGGTGATGGAGAACCTGGAGATGGGGGCTTTGTTGCCGCGCGCGCGCGGCAAGATGAGGGAGTCGATCGCGCAAGTTTTCGAATTGTTCCCGCGGCTCGCGGAGCGGAAAAGCCAGATCGCCGGCACCATGTCCGGCGGCGAGCAGCAGATGCTCGCGATCGGCCGCTGCCTGATGGGGCGGCCGGAACTGATCATGTTCGACGAGCCCTCGCTCGGCCTCGCGCCCGCCCTGGTGCAGGAGTTGTTCAAGACCATCCGCGCGCTCAATCGGCGCGGCCTCACGATCATTCTGGTCGAGCAAAACGTCGCGGTTTCGCTGAAGCTCGCGAGCCATGCCTATGTGCTGGAGAACGGACGCATCGTGATGAGCGGCAGCGGTCCGGAGCTGCTCAATGACGATCGTATCCGGAACGCATATCTCGGAATTTGACGTGTCGTCATGAATGCGAGCAGGCCGCCGTTCGCCGAGATCGAGTTCGCGCCGCCGCTGGTGGAGCGGCGCGACCTCGGCGGCGGGGCTTTCGAGCTGTTCTCGCCGGTGCCGCTCGGCGCCTATGCGCCGAGCCTCGCTCATATGCTGCGCGAACGCGCGGCGAAGCATCTGGACCGCGAATTCCTCGCTGAGCGCGATGGGTCGGGAACCTGGCGCCGGCTCACCTATGCGGGAGCGAGCCGCCAGGCCGATGCGATCGCGCAAGCGCTGCTCGACCGTGGGTGCCGTCCGGATCGCCCGCTGATGATCCTGTCCGGCAACGCGATCGACCATGCGCTGCTTACGCTCGGCGCCTATGTGGCCGGCGTCCCGGCGGTGCCGGTCTCGGTCGCGTATTCCTTGATGAGCCAGGACCACGAGAAGCTGAAATACATTTTCGCCGCGATCCGCCCGCGCGTGGTCTACGCCAGCCACGGCAAGACCTTCGCCAAGGCGCTGGCCGCGCTCGATCTAAAAGATGTCGAGCTGATCGTCGGCGCCGAGCCGCCCGAAGGCGTACGCGCAGGAACCCTGTCCAACCTTGTCGCCACGACGCCCACGCCGGCGGTGGAACAAGCATTCGCGCAGGTGAATCCGGATACGGTCGCCAAGATCCTCTTCACCTCCGGCTCCACGGGAGCGCCGAAGGGCGTGATCAACACGCATCGGATGATGTGCTCGAACCAGACCATGGTCGAGCAAACCTGGAAGTTCGTGAAAACGGTGCCGGTCGTGCTGGTCGACTGGCTGCCCTGGAACCATACCTTCGGCGGCAATCACAACTTCAATCTGGTGCTGGCGCAGGGCGGCACGCTCTATATCGACGCCGGCCGGCCGGCGCCGAACCTGATCGAGCACACGGTCAAGAATCTCTCCGAAATCTCGCCGACCATCTATTTCAACGTGCCCGCCGGCTACAGCATGCTGCTGCCGTATCTGGAGAAGGACGGGCGGCTGGCGAAGAATTTCTTCGCCGAGCTCAGGCTCATCTTCTATGCCGGCGCCGCGCTCTCGCAGGACTTGTGGGACCGGCTCGAGGCGCTCTCGATCCGGGTCACCGGCCGCCGCGTGCCGATGATCTCGAGTTGGGGCTCGACCGAGACCTCGCCGGTCGCGACCTCGGGCCATCGCATCATCGAGCAAGCGGGAGTGATCGGCCTGCCGCCGCCCGGCGTCACGCTGAAATTCGTGCCCGCCGGCGGCAAGCTCGAAGTTCGCGTCCGCGGGCCCAACGTATTTCCCGGCTATTGGGGACGGCCAGACCTCACGAAAGAGGCCTTCGACGAGGACGGCTTCTATCGAATCGGCGACGCTGCGCGCCTGCTGGATCCCGCGGACCCTTCCAAGGGCGTCGTCTTCGACGGGCGGGTGGCGGAGGATTTCAAGCTTTCGACCGGCACCTGGGTGCATGCCGGCATGCTGCGCATCGCCGCGCTCGCGGCGGCGGCGCCGGTTCTGCAAGACGCGGTGGTTTCGGGCCACGACCGGGAACAGATCGGCCTCTTGGCCTGGCCGAGTCTCGCCGGCATGAAGCAGGTCTGCGCCGACGTCTCGCGCCACGACGATCCGGCCAAGCTGATCGGCGCGCGCGAGGTGCGGACGCACATCCGCGCGGGCATCGCGGCCCACAACGCGCGGCAGACCGGGTCTTCGACCATGATCCGGCGCGTATTGCTCTTGGCCGAGCCGCCTTCGATCGACGCCAACGAGATCACCGACAAGGGCTATATCAACCAGCGCGCCGTGCTGGCGCGGCGGCAAGCGCTGGTCGAACGGCTTCATGCCGATCCGGCGGGCGCTGAAGTGATTGTGATCGATTGATGGGCCGATGGCCGCGCGAGTTTCGCCAATGATGGGCCAACGCCGGAAACCGCCCGGCTCCCGCGGCCGGGCCCAATTTTGCAGAAATTTCAAGGCTTGGAGTGGGCAGGGTCGCTGCGCCGCAGGCTTCATTCACACGAATGTGGGGGTAGCCCCCGCCCGGACCGAGGCATAAGATTACTCAACAAGCTCAGACCGAGCGTCGGTTGTGAGCTCTTAAGCGTAGGGGAACAACCGCGCTTCAATTTCCCGAGGGAGGACCATTGATGAGCGAAGTAACGCGCAGGAACTTTCTCAACAATCTGGCGGTAGGTGCCGCAGCGGCGGCAACGGTGGCGCCGGTTACCTATTTCGCCGGACCGCGGCCCGCGCACGCGGCGATCAAGGTCAAGGGAGTCGTCCCGGACAAGCCGTTCAAGACCGGGCACATCACGTTTCTGACCGGACCCGCCAATCTCTTGGGCGAACCCGGCCGGAAAGGGCATCTGCTGGCGGCCGAAGAAATCAACGCCGAGGGCGGATTCCTGGGCAAGCGCAAGATCGAGACCATCATGGCCGACGAGGCCGCCGGCACCGACGCCAACGTGAAAGAGCTTCGCCGCATGAAGCTCTCCGAGAAGATCGACTTATTCACCGGCGTCATCTCCAGCGGCAACACGCCGGCGCTCGGCCCGGTCGCCGAGGAGCTCGGGCTGCTGACGATGTTCAACGACGGCTGCACCGACTTCCTGTTCGACAAGGCGGTGCCCAATCCGAAATACGTGTTCCGGGTGACCAACATCCAGTCGGCGGACGGCGTCACGTCCGCGGTCGGCGCGGCGAAGGCTTGGCCGAACGCAAAGCGGGTCGCCTCGATCCAGCCGGACTACAGCTACGGCCGCAACGTGCATGAGCATTTCATGCTGGCGTACCAAAAGCTGGTCCCCGGCGCGACTTCCGTCTCCGAGGCATGGCCGAAGCTCGGCACCACCGACTTTACTCCGCACATCACCAAGCTGATTTCCGACACGCCGGACGTGTTGATCTGCGGCGTGTGGGGCGGTGACTACGTGGCGTTCTACAAGCAGGCGCTGCGCTACGGCCTGTTCGACAAGATGAAGGTCGCCACCACGCTCGCCTTCGGCGGGCAGCCGCACGCCATCGGCAAGGATCACCCCGAGGGCGTGCTGGCCGGCGTGCACGCCAACTACTTCTTCCTGCATCCGGCCAAAGGGCGCTGGCCGACCAACGACGGGTTCGTCGAGCGTTATTACAAGCGCTGGAGCGAATACCCGAGCTTCGAGTCGGACGGCGCCTATGCGTCGCTCTACCTGCTCAAGGCCGCCATCGAGAAAGCCAACCTGCTGGTGGGCGGTTGGCCGGAGGACGAAGTCATCATCGCCATGCTCGAAGGCATGGGGATGGATACGCCGGCCGGCTATCTCTACATCCGGCCCGACAACCACCAGGGCTACAAGGACGCCGTGATCGGGATGACCAAGAACAATCCCGCTTATCCATTCCCGGTTTGGGATCCGAACTCGATCATCACGATTCCCATCCGGGACATCACCGCGCCGCCGAATTGGCCGAAGCCCGGCACGACCCACAACGAGTCGACGGCGGCGGCCAACTGGCTGAAGACCACCTGGCTGACCTGAGCGCAACCTAGATCGGCGGAGCGGCCGTGTTTTACCGACACGGCCGCTTCCTTTCCCGGGGGGACGTAAGATTCTGACCATGCACCGGGGCCTGGATAGGTCGGCCGGACCGCGGATGCGCCTCGGCCGCCGAGTTTGCCGTGACTCAATCTGGCACGGGCGGGTCAAGCGCGCCGCCGCCTTGGCGATCGCCGCGGGACTCTTCATTGCCGGCGGCCAGAGCGGCGCCGGTCATTCGGTTGGTCACTATCCCTCCTATTTTCCCGACGAGATCCGCATCGACGTCGTCGATCCGACGGCGGCCGCCAAGGGTCTCGTCGATCAAACGCTGCATGCCTATGTCGGCGCAACGCCGGCGATCGTGGGACCCGTGCCGGGACACGTGAAGTCGGTGACCTCGCTGGGATCGTTTCTGGTCCTTTCCTTCGACACGACCTCCGCACGTTTCGCATCCGCCGAGGCTCGTTGCGCTGCCGCCCGCAGCGTTCTGGCGGCGCTCCGGGAGGAAAAAGCGGCCGGCTTCGTCTTCCACCCTTATCCGGTGACGCCCTATCACGCCGACTACCTGCATCACGTGGACCGCGTCGAGGCCGCGAAGGACTCCGCCATTGGCGGAATTGCGCCGACGTTGCCCAAGAAAATCGGCGCCAAAGGCCGGCTGGCCGAAGCGATCGTCCGGGCGCGATGGGGGCTCTTGGCCGAAGGCGGGGACGTGACTCTTGAGGAGATTCCGGTTGACCGCCTATTCGCCGCCGTAAGCGTGCAGTTCGACGGTTGGTCGGGTCCGCCGTGGCTGAAAGACGGCTGGTTCCAGGCACATCGGCTGCTGGCCCCCGGTCTCGATGCCGCATCGCGGTCGGCGGTGGACGAAAACTATGCGCACCTGATCCGCGGCGAAGTCCTCGGCTTGGCGGAGCGGGCGGATCTGGAGCGGCGTCTGGTGGCGGCGCTCACCAAGGGCTGCGAGCGAACGGTGGTCGGCTACACGCTGAAGGAGGAATACATCAACGAGGCGTACCCGTCCGGGGTCGAGAACGTCGCCTACGACTCGCTCGGCGGACTCAACTCGGCGATCTTCCTCCGCACCGTGAAGCTCAAGGAGTATCCGTGGAACGGCAAGCTGCAAATCGGGGTGCGCGATCGCCCCGGGGCGGCGTGGAACCCGGTGGCGGGCTTCACCGACGTCATGGGAAAGCTGATCTGGTCGGCCGTCGGCGATCCCGCCATGATTCCAATCCCGTTCAATGCGAGTTGGATGCCGAACCGCGTGCAAGCGGTCGTCACCAAAGTGGTCGGCCAATCCGGCGGCGTGCGAGTGCCGTCCGACGCGGTCCGCCCGCAGCCCGGAACCGGGATCTTGCAGCGCGCGGGCGTTGGAGTCTTCAGCTCGGCGAAGGTGGTTTACGAGGTTCTTGCTTCGCCCTTCGAGGACGGCACCGAGATGGAGGTGGCGGATCTGCTCTATCCGTTCGCTTTCATCTATCGCTGGGGGGCCAAAGCAGGCCCCGGCGATGACGCCCGCGAACCGGTGCTGCAAGCGGCCTTGGCGGCCATGCAGGAGCGCCTGGCTGCGCTCAGCGTCGTGCGGGTGGAAAGGACGACCCATGCCATCTCCGAGGACATTAAAGTCGTCCAGAAAACGCCCGTGCTGGAGGTCTATCTCAGCAACGCGCCCGGCGACGACCGGCAGATAGCGGCGCTGGCGCCGCCGTGGAGCACGGTGCCCTGGCATCTGCTGGCACTGATGGAAGAAGCGGTCATCCGGGGATATGCGGCTTTTTCGGAAGCGGAAGCTGCCAGGCGGCGAATTCCTTGGCTCGATCTGGTTCGCGATCCGGCGCTCAGAGCGAAGATGCTGGACCTGGTCGCGCAGTTCGAGCGTGAGCGCTATCGCCCCGAGCCGCTGAAAGATCTCGTTACCGCCGACGAGGCGGGAGCGCGCTGGCGGTCGCTCAGAATCTTCGCCGAAAAGAACGGCCATTTCCTGGTCGCCAACGGGCCCTATCGGCTAAAGCAATGGCAACCCGACGCGGTTGTGCTCGAGGCGGTCCGCGAGCAGACCTATCCCTTGGGCTTCGGCACCTTCGACCGCTTCGTCAATCCGCCGAGGGCAGTGATCAACGCCGTGACGCGACAGTCCGGCGAGATCTTCGTCCGCGCCCACGCCGAAATGGTCTTGAAAATGGGACGCGATTACCAGCTCGTGAAGGAACCGCTGTTGCGGACGACGTTGCGCGGGACCGTCGGACTGCTGGTCGTCTCGCGCTATCTGTTGATCGGCCCCGACGGCGCGGTTCTCGAACTTGACAAGATGCGGTGGATGGAGGACGGGCGCTTCGCCATCAAGCTTCCGCAACACTTGCAGCCGGGGCAGTACACCGTCTTGTTTGCCGTTTTTCTCGACGGCAACACGATCGATCCGAGCGTCGGCCGGCTCGGCGTCAAGATCGAATGATGTGCTAGAACAGCCGATGTAACGTTGTAGCGGGCCGCGAAAGATCCCGGGGACGGGGCGTGCGGCAAGGGGGGATGGTGACCGGGACGATCTTCGTCATTCAGCTGCTCAACGCGCTTTTCTATGCGGCGGTCCTGTTCCTGATCGCCGCGGGCTTGAGCTTGATCTACGGCGTCATGCGCATCGTGAATCTGGCGCATGGATCGCTCTACGCGCTCGGCGCCTATGTCACCGCCTGGGCGGTCGGCGGCGCGGTCGGCGCGGCGGTGGCCGGAACGCTCGGCCAAATCGGGCTGTTCCTGCTCCTGCCGATCGGCGCGATTGCGGTCGGCGTGCTCGGCGCCGTCATCGAGCCCACGCTGCTGCGCCCGCTCTACCGCAGGTCCGAGGAGTATCACCTGCTGATTACCTTCGGCTTGCTCATGATCATCGAAGACATGCTCAAGTTGATCTTTGGCGGCACGCCGCTCACCGCCAGCAACATCATGGATGGCTTGGGATCGATTTCCGTCGGCGCCCTGCCTTACCCGACCTATAATCTTCTGGTGATCGCCATCGGCGTGGCGGCGGCGGTCGGCCTTTGGTGGTTTGTCTATCGCACGAAGTTCGGCGTGATCTTGCGCGCTATTTCCCAGGACCGGCGGATGGCGGCCGCGCTCGGCATCAATGTCGGGCGCGTCTATGTGCAGGCCTTCGCCATCGGCTGCTTTATTACCGGCCTCGGCGGCGCCATCGTCGTTCCGGCCCAAGCCGCGGTGCTCGGCATGGGAGTCGAGTGGCTGATCGTGGCGTTCGTCGTGGTGGTGATTGGCGGGCTCGGAAGCCTCGAGGGCGCGCTCGTCGGCGCGCTGATCGTGGGCATCGCCCACGTCGCCGGCATCCAGTTCTTCGCCGAGATCGAGCTTGCCGTGCTTTATTTGATCGCGACCGTGGTCCTCATGGTGCGGCCGACCGGCCTGTTCGGGAGGGCGTGAGATGGCGAACGCGGCCCTCGCGACCACTGGCCCACGCACCGGCCCTTCCACCGGGCGGCTCGCTACGGTGGCTATCATCATCCTGCTGGTGTTGGTGGCGCTGCCGCGGATCGTCGATCCCTACCAAACCGTGCTCGTCACCTATGGCTTGGCCATGGCCATCGCCGCGCTCGGGTTCAATCTACTGCTCGGCTACACCGGCCTTTTGTCCTTCGGCCATTCGGCCTATTTCGGTGCCGGCGCCTACACGGTCGCCTTCATCACCCGCGACCTCGCGGTCCAGTCCATGGAGCTCTGCATCCTGGGCGGATTGATCGGTGCGTGCGTGGTCGCGGCGCTATTCGGCTTCGTGTGCGTCCGCCACACGCGCATCTTCTTCGGGATTCTCACGCTTGCGCTGTCGCAGGTGCTCTGGAGCCTCGCGTTCAAGTTTTTCTGGGTTACCGGCGGCACCGACGGGATCCGGGTCGCCTATGCGAAGCTGACGCTCCTCGGCGGCATGATCAATTTCGCCGGGCCGGGTTCTTACCAGCGCTTCGTGTTTGCCTATTACTATTATGTGCTCGCCGTGTTCGCGATCGCCGCGGTCGTCATGTGGGTGATCGTGCATTCGCCGTTCGGCAAGGCGCTGCAGGCGATCCGCGACAACGAGGTGCGCGCCGGCTTTGTCGGCATCCCGGTGCGCCGCTATCGCTGGATCGCGTTCATCATCTCCGGCACCTTCACCGGGATTGCCGGCGTCTTGTGGGTGCCGCTCAACGGCCTGACCACGCCCGACATTCTCTATTGGCCGTTCTCGGGCGAGCTCGTGTTCATGACCGTGCTCGGCGGATTCCGCAATTTCACCGGCCCCATCGTCGGAGCGGTGCTGTTCAACTATCTCAAGACCTACGCGGTCGCGAGCAGCGAATATTGGCAGCTCCTGCTCGGCGTGGTGCTCGTGGCCCTGGTACTGGTGCTGCCGTCGGGCGTCGTCGGCACCTTCGCGCGCCTCGGCCGTCGCTTCGCGAGGAGGCAATGAGATGAACCTCCTCGAAACCGTCCATCTCAAGCGCTATTTCGGCGACACCCGCGCGGTCGACGACGTGAGCCTTTCCGTCGCCGAAGGCGAGTTCGTTTCCCTGGTCGGACCGAACGGCGCCGGCAAGACCTCCTTGGTCAACGTGGTGAGCGCCTATCTCAAGGCGGACTCGGGCACGATCCTGTTCCGGGGAGCGGACCTCACCCATGCGTCGGTCACGGATCGGGTGAAGGCGGGAATCGCACGCAGCTTCCAGATCGTGAACCTGTTCGACGATCTCTCCGCGTTCGATAACGTGGCGCTCGCGATCTTCTCCCGCCAAGGCAAGACCGTGAACCTCATGGCGCTCGCTCATCTCGATCGCGACGTCACCGCCGAAGCCGATCACGTCCTCGCCCAGTTCAACTTGAGCGCCAAGCGTAGCGAGCTCGCGCGCGATCTCGCGCAAGGAGAACGCAAGCTCCTGGACGTCGCGCTCGCTTACGCGCTGCGGCCGAAGCTCTTGTTCCTCGACGAGCCGACGAGCGGCGTCAGCACCCGCGACAAGGGCCAGATCATGGATACCATCGCCTCGGTCGTGCGCGGCGAGGGCATCACTGCCGTGATCGTCGAGCACGACATGGACGTGGTGTTCAAGTATTCCGACCGCATCGTGGTGATGCACCAGGGCGCGATCCTGGCCCAGGGCACCCCCGACGAGATCCGCAAGAACGAGCAGGTGGCGATGATCCTGATCGGCTCGGCGGACGCCTTCGCGCGAAAGGATTGACCGCCGTGCTCGAGATCAAGGCGATCGACACGTTTCGCGGCCCCGCCCACATTCTGAACGGGGTCTCGCTGCGCGTGGACCGGCAAGAAGTGGTGTGCCTGGTCGGGCGCAACGGCGCCGGCAAGACCACTACGATCGAAAGCATCATGGGCTTCCTGCCGGTGCGGGCCGGCCAGATCGTGTTCCACGACGAGGATGTCACCTCGCTTCCGCCGCACGAGCGCGCCAAGCGCGGCATCGGCTATTCGCCGGAGGATTGCGGCGTGTTCCCGGAGCTTTCCGTGGCCGAGAACCTGATGATCAGCCGCTGGCTCGGGGACGAGGTCGTCCGCCGGAGGAACGGCGGCCCCCGCCCCGATCCCGAGGCGCAGGCGTTCGAGCTCTTCCCCGAAGTGAAGAACCTATTGCAGCGCCAGGGCCTGCACTTGAGCGGCGGGCAGCGCAAGATGGTGGCGATCGCGCGCGCCATAATGCTGTCGCCGACGCTGCTCCTGCTCGACGAGGCATTCGAGGGTCTGGCGCCGGTAGTGGTCAACCGCTTCATCGATGCGGTGATGAAGATCAAGGCGATGGGCATCTCCATCCTGATGGCGGAGTCGCATCTCGGCGCCGCGACGCGGATCGGGGATCGGCTCTATGCCATCGACCGCGGCGAGATCATCTTCCACGGACCGCCCAAGGATGCGCTCGCCGACGAGAAGGTGGTGAAGGCCTTGCGCGGCTAGTCCACGCCGTGCCCTGATCGCGGCGCAAGCGCGCCCGGGCCCAGGTTGGTTGTCGCGATGAATCGGAAGAGCGTACTCGTGGTCGCGATGGCGGCCGCCATGGTAACCGTGGCGCGGAGCGGCCACGAGCTCCCGGTCTATCCGTCCTTTTATCCGAACGAGATCGAGATTTCGACGGTCGCGCCGGTGCCGGCGGCCGCGCTGCTGCTCGAGGGCAAGCTGCACGCCTATGTGGGCGAGCCGCCGCGCTTCGCCGGCCCGCCCCCCGACACGGTGCAGAAGGTGGAGTCGCTCGGCGCTTTCCTGGTCGTGCGCGCCAATCCGGCGCTGGCTGACGAAGCCTCCGCCTGCGCTGCGGTGCGCGCGGTCGCTGCCGATCTTGCCGGCCGAAGCGGGGAGTTCGTCTTCCATCCCTATCCGCTGACGCCGATGCATGGCGACTTCTTGCATCACGTCGATCTCGCGGAAGCCGCGAAGGCTCGGCTCCTCGCCGCAACGGCCGATTCGGCGATGCGCGAGCTCAAGGTGCGCGCCGATAGCGCGCTGGCACTGAGCCTGATCCGGCCGGCATGGCTCGCTCCGGGCCAGGAATGGGACGTGGAGATCGTGGAGATTTCCGCGGCCGAGCTCGCGTCCTCCTCCGCGTTCGCGATCAATGGATGGCTCGGGCCGCCCTGGCTGAAACAGGGATGGTTCCACGCAGCTTTGCTCTTGGGGCCTTCCGTTGCTGAACCCGCGGCGACGAGCCGGGTCGAAGCCATGGCGACGCGCCTTCGGGAGCGCGCCTATGTCGGGTTGGCCGAGCAGATCAAACTTGAGCGGGAGCTCGTGACCGTGCTCGTACGCGGCTGCCGTGCCGTGGTCGCCGGCTACAGCCTGAAGCGCGAATATTTCAACGCCGAGTTCTCGGCCGGGATCGAGAACATCGGGTTCGATTCCATCGCCGGGATGAATTCGGCGATCTTCCTGCGCACCGCGAAGCTGAAGGATTTTCCCTGGAACGGCTGGCTCGCGCTCGGGATCGCGGCGCCGCCGGCTGCGGCCTGGAATCCCATCGCCGGCTTCAGCGATCCGTTCGGGCGGCTGATGTGGTCGGCGATCGGCGATCCTGTGATGCTGCCCGCGCCCAATGACTCAAGCTGGATGCTGAACCGCGCGTCCGACGTGGATTCGGTCCCGGCCTCAAAGACGGAGTGACACCATGAGACCAATCTTCTCGCTCGCCCGTATTCTGGCCATTGTGGGCGCGCTGACGTTGATCGCGGGCCTCGCCGGCCCGACCGCGCAAGCCGAAGAGCTCACGTTCGATCTGAAGATCGCGCAGGGTCGCGTGCCGGCGGACATGCGCGTCGTCCGCGTCAAGCAGGGCGACGTCGTCAAACTGCGCTGGACCTCCGATCGGCTCGTGGTCCTGCACCTGCACGGCTACGATATCGAGCGGACGGTGCAACCGGGCGACACCGCGGAGATGAGTTTTACCGCCCGGGTCACGGGAAGGTTTTCCATCACGCGCGGCGCGCCGGTGACGGGCGGCGGCCACACCCACGAGGCATCGATTGTCACGCTCGAAGTGCATCCGCGCTAGCACGGCTGCGCTGCTCGCTTGTGTTGCCGCCGGCTCGGCGAGCGCGCACGGCTTCGGCCAGCGCTATGAGCTGCCGCTGCCGCTCTCGTTCTATCTGGTCGGCACCGCGGCGGCGGTGGTGTTCACCTTCGTCATGGTCGGGCTGTTCGTGCGGCGCGCGCGGCGGCCGGAGGCCGGTGTTCGCGTCGATCTTCTCGCGCATCCGGTCGGACGGCTGCTCGCGCGCCTGGATTTGCCGCTCAAGCTGATCACGCTCGTCCTCTTTCTCGCCACGCTCTATGCGGGGTTCTTCGGCAATCAGGATCCATATCGGAACATCGCGCCGACGCTGGTGTGGATCATCGGCTGGGTCGGCCTCGCCTATGTTTCCGCCCTGATCGGCAACGTCTGGGCGGTGATCAATCCTTGGCGCACGCTGTTCGACGCGGTCGACCGGCTCTGGCGGCGGCGCACCGGCGGTACGCTCGGGCTCGGCTGGCGCTATCCGCCGGCACTTGGGGTCTGGCCCGCCATCGTGCTCTTGCTCGCGTTCTCCTGGACCGAGCTCGTCTATCCGACGCCGGCCATGCCGTTCCACGTCGCCGGCTTCGCGCTCGCCTATTCGGCGCTGACCTGGACCGGGATGTTCGTGTTCGGCCGCGATGCCTGGCTTCGGCACGGCGAGGTGTTCAGCCTCGTGTTCGGCGCCTTCGCTCGCCTCGCGCCGACCGACCTGAAGAGCGGCGACGCCGCCGGCGCGTCCGCGCAATGGACGCTCCGGCCGTTCGCCGCCGGCCTGGTGGGCGAGGTCTCCCCGTCCATGACCGCGTTCGTGCTGCTCCTGCTCTCGACCGTTCTCTACGACGGGCTGCTCAGCACGCCGGAATGGGCGGCATTCGAACGCGCGGCTGTGGCGCCGCTCGCCGGTTTCGGCGAGCTCGGCGCCACCGCGGTTCGCACCGTCTGCCTCGTCGTCTTCTGGCTCCTGTTCCTCGGCGCCTATCGGGCGGTGAGCGCGCTCATGAGTTGGGCCGTCGGCGGAATCCGCTCGCCGCAGGAAATCGCGCACGGCTTCGCGCTCACGCTGATCCCGATCGCGATCGGCTACCACGTCGCGCATTACCTCCTGTTCCTGCTGATCCAGGGCCAGTACATCGTGCCGCTGCTCTCCGACCCGTTCGGCTATGGCTGGAACCTGTTCGGCACCGCCGGCTATCGGCCCGACATTGCGCTCGTCGGCGCGCGCTTCGCCTGGTACGTGGCGGTATCCGCGGTCGTGCTCGGCCACATCGTCGCGGTCTATCTCGCGCACGTGCGGGCGATGCAGGTATTCGGCGCGCGCGCGGCGGTGCTGCGCTCGCAGGTGCCGCTCACCGCGCTCATGGTGGTCTACACCTTCGTGAGCCTGTCGATCCTGGCCGAGCCGATCGTGCAGCAACGCGAGGCCGCGCAGCCCGCCGCGACGCCGACGATCGAGATCGCGATTCCCGCCGACGCCCTCTTGCCGGCGCCGGGCCGCGGCGAGCTCGTGCCGGTCGGCCCGGGCAAGCAGGCGCGGCAGAAATTGACCTATCGGCTGCTCGGCTCCGCGTTCCATGACGGAACGCGCACGACCGGCGCCGACCTTCTCTACGCTTATATGTTCGCCTTCCGCTGGGGCGTGCGCGCGGATACCGGCGCGCACTACGACCCGGCCATCGACGCCGCCACCGCGACCGTGCGCCGGCACATTGCGGCCTTGCGCGTCATCGGTCTCGACACCGCGTCGCGCTCGTTCCGCGTCGGCGACGTCAATTTCGTTCGCGAACTGATCGGCATCGAAGTCTATACCACGGTCGCGCTGGTCGATCCGGACCGCGACGCGGGCGTTGCACCGCCCTGGAGCACGCTGCCCTGGCACGTGGTCGTGCTGATGGAGGAGGCGGTCAGCCGCGGGTGGGCCGCGTTTTCCGAGACCGAGGCTCGGCGCCGCGGCGTTGCGTGGCTCGATCTGGTCCGATCCGAGGAACTGAAGGCGAAGCTTCAGTCCTTGGTCGCGGAATTCGAGCGCAGCGGCTATCGCCCCGAACCGCTGCAATCGTTGGTGAGCGCCGAGGACGCGCGGCGGCGCTGGGCCGCGCTCGCCGCGTTTCACAAGGAGCGCGGGCATTTCCTGGTGACCAACGGGCCCTATCGGCTGAAGGCCTGGCGGGCCGACAGCGCGACGCTCGAGGCGTTTCGCGACTTGAGCTACCCGCTCGGCGTCGGCTCTTACGACGCCTACGCGATTCCGCGCCGGGGTTTCGTGACCCGCATCGAGGACAAGAACGGCCGGCTGAAGATTTCCGCCGACATCGAGATCATCCGGAAATTTCAACGCAGCTATGCGATCGACCGGCTGCCGCTCGAAACCATCGCGCCGGTGGTCGCGACGCGCGCCGCGCCGGAATGCCGATACATGGTGGTGGACGAGGACAACCGGGTGGTCGCGGCCGGCACGGTGCGGCCCGGCGCGGGTTCGCTTTTCGAGATCAACCTCGAAGCCAGGCTCGCGCCCGGCCGCTACGCGATGTTTGCGATGATCGTGGTGAACGAGAACGCGATGAATGCCGAGATCCGGCGTATCCCGATTTCGATCCCTTCCGGACAATGATCCGCCGCGCGTGACGAGGCCGGACTTGAATGCCCCTAGCGCCGCTTCATGGTCGGATCGAGCGCGACCCGCATCGATTCGCCCAAGGCATTGAACGCAAGCGCGGTGAGCAGGATCGCCATCCCGGGCGCATACATCTGCTCCGGCGCGATCTCGATGTAGTTGTAGGCCCGCGCCAGCATTCCGCCCCAGCTCGCCGCCGGCGGCTGCACCCCGAGCGCGAGGAAGCTTAAAGAAGCTTCCGCCAGGAGCGCGATCGCCAGCATCAGCGTCACCTGCACGATCACCGGCTGAATCGCGTTCGGCACGATGTGGCGGACGATGATGTGCGCCGTGCTGGCGCCGAAGCCGCGCGCGGCGTCGACATAGAGCGCGTTCTTCACCACCAGCGTCTGCGCCCGCACCAGCCTTGCCAGCACCGGCGCGAACACGAAGCCGACCGACAGCATCGCGTTGGTCAGCCCGATGCCGAGCACGCCGGTCACGGCGATCGCGAGCACGATGGGCGGAAACGAGAGCAGGGCGTCGATGAACCGGCTCGCGACCTCGTCGATCCATCCGCCCAGGAAGCCGATCACCAGGCCGACCGGGACCCCGAGCACGATCGCGACGCTCACCGCCAGGCTCGACGCATAGAGCGAGTTCGGCGCGCCCCAGATCAGCCGGCTGAGCACGTCGCGTCCGAGATCGTCGGTGCCGAGCCAATGCTCGGCGCTTGGCGGCACCAGGAGCTGGGCGACGTTCTGTTCGACCGGCGAGTAAGGCGCGATCAACCAGGCGAACAGCGATACGATCACCAGCAGTCCGAGATACGATAGGCTCAAGACCGCGCGCAGGTCGTTGCGCGCCCAACGCCAGATCGTGGCGCGGCGCGACCGGCGCGGCAACGACGGAGCGGCGAGCTCGATGGTCATGCTTCGGCAACCCTCGGGTCGAGCAGCGCGTTCAGCACATCGACGATCAGATTGACCAGGATCACGATCGTCACCAGCACCAGCACCACGCCCTGCACCACCGGGAAGTCCTTGTTGATGGCCGAATAGGCGACGAGGCTGCCCGCGCCGGGGATCGCGAACACCGCCTCGATCACCACGGCGCCCGAGAACAGCCGGTTCACCTGCAGCCCGAGCAGGGTCAGCAGCGTCACGCTGACGTTGCGCAAGCCGTGCTTCCACAGGATGGCGAACGGGCCGAGACCCTTGGCGCGCAGCGTCCGCACATATTGCGAGTTGAGCACCTCGATCAGCGCGCTCCGCGTCTGGCGGGCCAACTCGGCGATCACGCCGGTCGCGAGCGCGATGGCGGGCAGGGTGGCGTGCTGCAGCGCCCCCCTAGGGTCGACGTTGAAAGCTCTCGCCCCGGTTGCCGGAAACCAGCGTGCCTGCAGCGAGAACGTCACGATCAGGAGGATCGCGAGCCAGAAGCTCGGCAACGCCACCCCGAGCGAGGCGACGCTGGTCACGAAGGTATCGACGCGCGAGCCGATCCGGGTCGCCGCCAGCACGCCGAGCGGAATGCCGATCATCGCCGCCAGCACGAGCGCGTAGCTGGCGATCAGGATCGTGTTCGGCAGCCGTTGCAGGATCAGATCGAACACCGGCGCGCTCGACAACAGCGAGTTTCCGAGATCGCCGCGCACCGCGTGCAGGAGCCACACCCCGTATTGAACGAGCAGCGGCCGGTCGAAGCCGTATTGCTGGCGGATTTCCTCGATCCGCTCCTTCGAGGCGTAGTCGCCGGCCAGCGTGACCGCGGGATCGCCCGGCACGAACTGCAGCAGCGCGAACACCACGAAAGTCGCGAACACGATGATCGGCAGCAACTGCCCCAACCGGCGCCCGATCAGAACGGGAAGCTTGGCCATCGCGTTCGCGTCTCTTGCTGCCGGTCGCTAATGCCGCGGCCGCCGGGCAACGCTCATGCTCGCAACCAGACCTCGGTGAATTTTGGCACTGCGATCAGGCTGTCTTGATGGTTTTGCACCTTCGGATTGGCGACGCTGACGGCCGGCGAGATGTACTGCACCATCTGCATGGCCTGCTCGGCCACGAAACGCTGCAGTTTCACGAAAGCGGCCTTGCGCGCGGCCTGGTCCGGCGCCTCCATGGTCGCGTCGAGCAGCTCGCGGAAGCCCGGCAGCTCGATGCCGCTGGCGTTGCGCAAAGCGGTCTTGCCGAACAGCGCTTCGTAGAGCTGGCTCGGATCGGGGAACGCCGACGACGGACTGATGAACATCGCGCCCTTCTTCTCGATCATGAACGCCTGCACCGCCTGCTGCGGCGCCAGCGCCGTGAGCTTGATGCGGATGCCGACCTTGGCGAGTTGCGAGATGATCACTTCTTGCCGCTGCATCGCCAGCTGGTCGGCCCATCCATAGGCCTCGATCTCGAGGCCGTTCGGGTGGCCGGCATCGGCCAGGAGCTTCTTCGCCTTGTCGGGGTCGAACGGATAGAAATTCTGGGTCGCCGGATCGCACGCCCAGTGCTCCCTCGGCAGGATGGCGCTCGACACCTGCCCGAGGCCGACCGCGGAGATCTTGTTGATCTCGTCGCGATTGATCGCGTAGTTGAGCGCCTGCCGGATGCGGACGTCGTTGAGCGGCGGCCGCCCGTAATTCAGAAACGCGCCGAACAGCACCAGCGAAGGGCTCGCGGTCGCGACGACGTTCGGCGCGCGGTCCGCGACGGCCTTCTGCGCGGGCTGCAGATTGATGGCGAGATCGGCTTCGCCCGCGACCACCGCACGCACCGCGGTATTGAGCTCGTTGATGATCTTGATGTTGATGCCGTCGAGGTAAGGCAGGCCCGGCTTCCAATAGTTCTCGTTGCGCACCAGCACGAAGCTGTCGTTGTCCTGCCAGCTCACGAACTTGAACGGGCCGGTGCCGATCGGCTTGCGGTCGACGTTGCCGCCGGCGGCTTCCTGGAGCGACTTCGGGGACACGATCAGGCCGACGCGATTGGTCAGGATGTTCGGCAAGCCGGCGTTCGGCCGGTTGAGCTTGAACGTGACCTGGCTCTTGCCGGTCACCGCGACGCTTTCGACGGTGGCGACATCGGCCTTCACGTTCGAGCGCGGGTCATTCTTGTAGCGCTCGATGTTCAGCTTCACCGCTTCGGCATTGAACGGCGTGCCGTCGTGGAAGTTGACGCCCTCGACCAGCTCCAGCACCAGCGTCTTCGGGTCGGTGAATTTCCAGGACTTGGCGAGGCCGGGTTTGAGATCGAGCGTCCGCGGTTCGAAATCGATGAGCGCGTCGAACACCGCGTAGAGGACGTCGAAATCGGTGAGATTCCGTCCCGTCATCGGATCGACCGAACCGGGGTTGTAGGGCATCGCCAGCCGCAGCGTGCCGCCCCTGCGCGGCGCGCCCTGTGCCCGGAGGCTGTTCGGCAAGAGCAGCGCGCCGCCGGCTGCGGCCGCGCCCTTCAATACGTCGCGGCGATGAAACGCTGTTCCGCGGAACTCGTCTCGTTTGGCCATTTTCCTTCCTCCCTGCGTGCTCGCCGCGGCGGGTTGCCGCTCGCGCCGAACGTGGCTGTTGGTTTCGGATAGAGTGCTAGCTCTTGATCGCGTTCTCAACTCCTATCGCGCGTGGCGGCCCGGCTCGTCCCACCTCAACGGTCTTTGCCGGCTCGACGAAATGGCAGGCCACGAGGCGGCCGGGCGCGACTTCCCGCCATTCCGGCTCGCGTTGGGCACATTCCGCAACCGCAAGTGGGCAGCGGGTATGGAACCGGCAACCGCTTGGCGGCGCCAGTGCACTCGGGATTTCGCCCTTCAGGATGATGCGCTGCCGGTTTCGCAGCCGGGCGGGGGCCGGCTCCGGCTCCGCCGACAACAGCGCCTGGCTATAGGGGTGAAGCGGCGCCGTCATCAGCGCGCCGGCCGGGCCGAGCTCGACCAGTTTTCCGAAATACATCACCGCGACGCGATCGCTCATATGGGCGACGACGCGAAGGTCGTGGCTGATGAAGACGTAGGTGAGTGCGAATTCGCGCTGCAAGTCGGCGAACAGGTTCAACATGTCGGCCTGGATCGAAACGTCGAGCGCCGCCACCACCTCGTCGCACACGATCAGGCGCGGCTCCAGTACCAGCGCGCGCGCGATATTGGCGCGCTGTTTCTGGCCTCCGGAAATCTCGTGCGGATAGCGATGCGCCAATTCCGGAGCCAGCGCGACCCGCTCCAGCATCGCCAGCGCCTTCCGGCGCCGCTCGTCCGGGGTTCCGGTGCCGGCGACGTCGAGCGGCTCGCGCACGGTTTCGAGGATGGTCATGCGCGGATCGAGCGCCGAATTGGGGTCTTGGAAGATGATCTGGAACGAACGGCGGTGGCGGCGCAGCTCGCTTGCGCTCAATGCGAACGGATCCTGCGCGAAATGCAGGACCTGCCCGCGGGTCGGCGGGATCAGGCACACGAGACAGCGGCCGACCGTCGTCTTGCCGGAGCCGGATTCGCCGATGATGCCGAAGGTCTCGCCCTGCTGGACGCTGAAGCCCACCCCGTCCACGGCCCTGATGATCTGGCCGCGGTGACGGCCGGCGAAATCGATCACGAGGTCTTTGACCCGCAAGATCTCGTCGGACTCCTCGCGCGCGTTCATGTCGCCGCTCCCGGTAAGGTGAGCGATTGCGAACGTCGGCAACGAACGTGGCGATCGCCGCGCGCGAGCAGCGCTTGCGGCTCGCGGCACGCCGCTTCGGCATAGACGCAGCGCGGTGCGAAGCGGCAGCCGTCCGGCATCTCGTTCGGGGAGGGAACGCGGCCGGGAATCGACGAGAGCTTGGCCTTGTGCGCCTGCTGGTTCGGCAGCGATGCAAGCAGCCCGGCGGTATAGGGGTGCAAGGGCCGCGACAGGATTTCTTCCACCGGGCCGTCTTCGACGACCTGTCCCGCATACATGGTGAGCATCCGCGCGCAGCTCTCCGCCACCAGGCCGAGATTGTGCGTGATGAAGAGGATGGCCGTGCCGGTCCGGTATCCGAGCTCCAGGAGCAGGTCCATGATCTGCGCCTGGATCGTCACGTCGAGCGCGGTGGTCGGTTCATCGGCGATCAGGAGCCGCGGCTCGCACACGAGCGCCATCGCGATCATCACGCGCTGGCGCATGCCGCCCGAGAGGCTCATCGGGTACATGGCGGCGCAATTCTTCGGAGACGGAATCCCGACTGCGGCGAGCGCCTCGACCGCGCGCGCGTCGGCTTGGCGGCGAGAAACCGGAAAATGCGTCTGCACCGTCTCGCTGATCTGGTGGCCGACCGTGAACACCGGATCGAGCGCGCTCATCGGTTCTTGAAAGATCATGCCGATCCGGCGACCGCGTACCTTGCGCATTTCTGCTTCGCCGAGACCGGCGATGTCGCGTCCTTCGAACCGGATCTGGCCGGTCCTGAGACAGCCCCTGCGCGGCAGCAGCCCGAGCACGGAGAGCGCCGTCAGCGACTTTCCGCATCCGCTCTCGCCCACGATGCCGACGGTCTCGCCCGGCCGGACGGTGAGGGAAACGTCCTTGAGCATCTGCAGCCAGCCGGACTCGTCGCGGAACGAGACGCAGAGATCGCGAACGGCAAGGAGGGGTTCGGGCAGAGCCGTCGACGCGGCTCGACCGGGGGCTGGCATGCTCGCCGTCTCGTTCCGCATGGGCCAAGCGCGTTTCCGGAATGATTTATCGCATAGCGCGCCGCGCTTGATAAGGAGCCGGCGAAGCGCGGTTTCTTCGACCTTCGCGCGAACCGAAATCGGGCGCGTCCGTTCGATCGCGCTAGCGCTCGAACAAATCGGGCCGCCGCAGCCGCAGCGTCTGCACCAGCGCGAGCGTCTTGATATCGGTGAGCTCGCCGGCGTCGGCCATTTCGGCAAGGCGCTGCAAGCCGATTTCGACCACGCTGATCCGCTCGTGTTCATCGGCGGATCCGCCGCCGGGCGATATCCGGTCGGCCTCGGCATAGGCGGCGAGATAGAGGTCCATGCGCTCGGTCGAGAGGCCCGGCATGGTCCAGCCGGTCGCCACGTGTTCCAGCGTCGCAAGCTTGAGACCGGCTTCCTCGAGCGCTTCGCGCCGCGCGGTGTCGCCCGCGCTTCCTCTCTCCACGATGCCGGCAATCGCCTCCAGGGTCTCTTCCTGGTTGCTGGCGAAAAACACCGGCGCGCGAAACTGGCGAACCAGGATCGCCGTCTTGCGGACCGGATCATAGGGCAGCACGCTGGCCGCGTTGCCGTGATCCTCGACCTCGCGGCGGACGCTCGTGGCATCGGCCAGGACGATTGTCAGCACCAGCAGCCGGCACCAGCCCTGGTACGCGGCTTTGGTTTCAACGATCTCGATCGGCATTTTCTGCTTCCATGATCGCGGGCGGGATTGCCGGAGACGCCTCGCTATGGCGGAACCGCCGCGATCCCGCTAATTTTGCGCGGCTCTTGCCATGCGCGGCGCGAATTGACCTGTCTCAAGGCGGAAAGGGGTCCGGCGCCGCATTTTCCAAAGCATACTCGGCCAATCGCATGACGACGACACCTTCGATCTGGACACCGCGGGATGCCGCTTCGCATTCGGTCAACAGCGACCGGCTGCGGCTATTTGCGTTACAGGCGACGGCAGAGCTCGGCGCCGCGATCGCGCAAAGGCTCGGGGTCGCGCTTGCCGCCCATGAAGAGCGCGAATTCGAGGATGGCGAGCACAAGGCGCGCCCGCTCGATATTGTCCGCGGCACCGACGTTTATGTCGTGCAAAGCCTGCACGGCGGGCCGCAACAAAGCGCCAACGACAAGCTGTGCCGGCTGCTGTTCTTCATCGGGGCGCTGAAAGATGCCGGCGCCGCGCAAGTGACCGCGGTCGTGCCCTATCTCTGCTACGCGCGCAAGGACCGCCGCACCAAGCCCAACGACCCGGTGACGACCCGCTACGTCGCCGCAATGTTCGAGGCGGTGGGGACCGACGCCTTGGTCACGCTCGAGGTACACAATCCGGTGGCGTTCGAGAACGCCTTCCGCTGCCGCACCGTCACGCTGACGACGGCGCCGCTCTTCATCGAATTCGCCAAGACCCTCGGTGCCGAAAAACTCGCGGTCGTGTCGCCCGATCCGGGCGGCACCAAGCGGGCCGAGCTGTTCCGCGAAGCGCTGGAATTGGTCCTCGGCCGGCCGGTCGGCAAGGGCTTCGTAGACAAGCGTCGCAGCGCGGGCGTGCTGTCCGGCGATCTGTTCGTCGGCGAGGTCGCGGGCGCGACCGCGCTGATCGTCGACGACCTGATCAGCACCGGCCACACCCTGTTGCGCGCGGCGCGCGCGGTGCGGCAGGCCGGAGCGCCGAGCGTCATCGCGCTCGTCACCCACGGCCTGTTCATGCCGGGATCGGCCGACGTGCTGGCGGACGCGGCGATCGACCGGCTCGTGGTCACCGACGCGGTGCCTGCGTTCCGGCTCAAGCCGGGCCCGGCGCGCGAAAAGATCGTGACGCTGCCGGCCGCGCCGCTGCTGGCCGAGACCATCCGCCGTCTGCACGGAAACGGCTCGCTCACGGATCTCCTGGTCTTCTGAGGATGCGTTCGATCCGCACCGCGTCTCTAGCGGCAAGGCTCAGGTAGGTGCGCGCGAGCGCCGGCCATTTTTCCGGCGTGCGCGGGTTCGGCTCCAGGAGATGCGCGATCGCCAAGCGCGCCCTGAGCGTCGCGCGATGGCAGCGATAGAACGTGAACAGCTCCTCGCTCGGCCCGTCGCGCAGCGCCCGGCCGATGTGGCGCTTGATGTAGTCCCCGGCCCAGGCGGCGCCGAGCCGCTCGCATTCCAGGCTCAGATAAGCGATCTCGTCGAACGGGTCGACCGCGCGAAGGCGCGGGTTGAATTCCAGGCAGTCGATGATCTTGACCGAATCCCCGAGCCAGATGTGTTCCGGCCTGAGATCGCCGTGCCCGTCCACGATGCGACGGTGGCGGACGCGGTCGGCGAGCATCCTGGCGCGGCGGGCGAGGAAGCGGCGCTGGACCGCGTCCAGGTGCTGAACGATCCCGGGCGGAATATCGAGCCGCGGGTGGAGCAGGCCGCTGCGGTTTTCGGCGAGGCTGCGCTGCCATTCGGCGAGATGCATCGCCGGGGAGAAATAGACGCGCGCCGCTTGCCGGTAGAATCGGACCAGCGTCGCGACCAGCCGGTCCAGCTGCCAGGTTTCGAGCCGGCGCTCGGCGATGCTGCGATCGAGCATGTTGCGCTCGTCGAGCCGCCGCATCACCACCAGCCAGTCGATTGTGGTCCCGCTCCCGCCGATGGCGAGCCCGGCCGCCGAGCTCACGAGCGGCGCCACCTCGAGATAGACGTCCGGTGCGAGCCGCCGGTTCAGCCGCAGCTCGGCCCGGCACGCGGCTTCGCGCCGCGCCAGCGTGGAGAAGTCGAGATAAGGAAAGTGAACCGGCTTTTTCAGCTTGTAGACCGTGTCGCCGGCCAGAAACACCCACGACATGTGGGTCTCCCGAGTGCTCACCTCGGCCGGACGCCGCGGGTAGGCCTCGGCCCGGCTCAGGAATTCCACCTTCGCCGCGAGCGTCGGCTCAGGAACGATCTCGGCGCTGTCGTGCACGGAGAAACCCCGAGAAAATATGGCGCGTTGCCCGGCGCGGGCAGTTGATCCCGATCAATCCGCGGCTCCCGCCGGGCCATATTCTATTGCAAGGAGAACGCCATGGTAGCGCCCGCGATGATTTCCAGGGCATCCGACGCCAAGGCCGGAAGGATCGAGAGCCGCGAGGTGCGCATCCCGCCGCTCGGCCTCGCCGGCACGCTTCAAATGCCGGCTGCGGCGAAGGCGCTCGTCGTCTTCGCGCACGGCAGCGGATCGAGCCGCTTCAGCCCGCGCAACACCATGGTAGCGAGCGCGCTGAACGCGAAGGGCATCGCCACGCTCCTGTTCGATCTCCTGACCCTCGAGGAGGAGGATAACCGCGCCAGGGTGTTCGACATCCCGTTGCTCGCCGACCGGCTGACCAACGTCATCCGTTGGATCGATCAGGAGGCCAAGCTGGAGCCGCTTCCGCTCGGCCTGTTCGGTGCCAGCACCGGCGCGGCCGCCGCGCTGGTTGCCGCCGCGAGCCTCGGCGACCGCGTCGGCGCGGTGGTTTCCCGCGGCGGCCGCCCCGATCTCGCCGGCGCCGCGCTCGAAACCGTGCGCGCTCCGACGCTCTTGATCGTCGGCGGCGCCGATTCCGGCGTGATCGAGCTGAACGAAGCGGCGCTTCAGCGGCTGAGGGCGCCGAAGGCCCTCGAAATCGTCCCGGGTGCCAGCCATCTTTTTCCCGAACCCGGCGCGCTGGAAGCGGTGATCGCGCACGCCACGCGCTGGTTCCTGCACCATCTCGGCTCGAGCCGCGCCGCTGCAAGCGCGAGCTAGGGGCAGCTATGCCGTTTCGTGATCGCTCGGAAGCCGGCGGCAAGCTCGCCGCGGCGCTCGCCAAGTACAAAGGCCAGCGCCCGATCATATTCGCGCTGCCGCGCGGCGGCGTGCCGGTCGCGGCGGAAGTCGCGGCCGCCCTCGATGCGCCGCTCGACTTGATTCTGGTGCGCAAGATCGGAGTGCCGTTTCAGCCGGAGCTCGCGATGGGCGCGGTCGTCGACGGCGGCGAGCCCATCACGGTGCGGAACGAGGACGTCATCCGCATGGGCGGGATCAGCGAAACCGAGTTCGAGGCGGTGCGCGACCGGGAGCTGGCCGAGATCGACCGCCGCCGCAAGCGCTACCTCGGCGACCGGCCGCACCCGGAGGTCGCCGGCGGGGTCGCGATCGTGATCGACGACGGGATCGCCACCGGTGCCACCATTCGCGCCGCGCTGCGCGCCACCCGCATGCGCAAGCCGAAAGCGCTCGTGCTGGCGGTGCCGGTGGCGCCGACCCGCACGCTCGAGGAGTTGCGCGGCGAAGCCGACGAAATCGTGTGCCTGGAGGATTACGAGCCGTTCGGCGCGATCGGATTCTTCTATTCCGACTTCCGCCAGGTTTCCGACCAGGAGGTGGCCGACATGCTGGCGCGCTTCCCGCCGAAGCCCGCCGCGAGCGTGGCGCAGCCCGCGGCATGAGCGGCTCGCCGATCCTGAAGCTCGAGAAAATTCACTTTCGCCGTTCGTAGACGCCGACGAGGGTTGCCTCGGCGAGGGCGTGCTGTTGCGCCGCGCGCGCGACCTCCGCGCACGAAGGTTGCTTCGGCAGCTTCAGATGATCGATCGAGAGCGCCAGCAGCCGGAAGCGGTAGCGATGCGGGCCATGGCCGCGCGGAGGGCACGGCCCGCCGTACCCCGGCCGTCGAAAATCGTTGATCGCCTGCTCGAAGCCGCTTCTCGCGTCGTGCGGTGCCACCGCCTCCGCGAGCCCGCTGTGGCCGGCCGCGATGTCGTAGATCGCCCAATGGTGCCAGGTGCCGCCGGGCGCGTCCGGGTCGTCGCAAGTGAGCGCGAAGCTGCGGGCCCCGGCGGGCACTTCGCTCCACTCGAGCGGCGGCGACAGGTCCTCGCCGTCGCAGGTGAACCGACGCGGGATCGCGCTTCCGGGTTCGAAGGCACTCGAGCTCAAGCGCATCGCGCCCTCCGCCCATTGATCAAGATCGCAACGATGCTCTCGCCGGACGCGAAAATGATTGACGCGGATCAATCGCGCCGAGGGCGCGTAGCGCGACGTGGGCCGTGCTAGTTCCGGGTCAATTCTTCCGGCCGCGTCTCCAGCGGGACCGAAGCGAGCACCTGGTACCCGGCGCCGCCCGGCGGCGGCGAGCGAAAGAGCTCGACCGTCCGCACCGGCTGCACCAGAGCCAGTTTCTGGTCCAACGGATTCTTTCGCGCGATCAGCGAGCCTTGCTTCGGGATGCGCGCGAGCGTGACGTGCGGCAAGAACGGCCTTTCCTCGTTCTGCCCGAACGCGTCGAGCAGAAGTTTCTTCAAGCGCGCGAGCTCGGCGTCGGGCGCGCATTCGACCCATAGTAACCGCGGCCGTTTCGGATTCGGGCCGTAGCACAGGCGCTCGAATGCAAGCGAAAGCGGGCGCGCGCCCTGCACGGCACGGCGCAGCTTGTCGAGGGTCGCCGGGATCTCGGTCTCGTTCCACGGCGGCACCAGCGTGAGATGGAGATCGGCTGCCGGCACCAGCCGGACCGAGAAACGCTCGAGCGGCCGTGCGCGCTCGGCGAGCTCGCGCGCGATTTCGGGTGCAACCCTGATGCCGATGAAGACGCGGGCCGCCTGATCCTGGTTCATTGCGCGAAAAATCCCGGGGCTCTTACCGGCGCGCTAGCGCGGCGCGGGAGCGGGCGTTTGCGCGGCCTCGGCTCGGGCATCGCGAAACAGGGTGAGCTCCCATTCCGCGCGAGGCTCGTCGAGGCGCAGGATGTAGAGATTTCCGTCTTCGCCCCGAACCTTGAAATAGCGGTAGTCGGCCCCCTGCCATTGATCGAGCGTCTCGGCCACTGCGACCTGGCGCCCGTCGAAATCGATCATCCGGGGCGTCTCCGTCCCCTGATCGTCGACGCGGCTTTCGACTCGAATGCGCATGGTTTCGCCGCCTGTTGCCGGCACCGCACGGTCGCGGACCGAGGCAGACCTTAACCGCCAATCCGGCCTCGATTATTTCCTTTGACGGCAACGCGCGGGCGCCGCCTTGACCCACGTCAACCGGATGATCGGCATTCCGGGCACCCCCGAAACATTTGATCGGGATCAAAGCCGATCGCGGCGGGGAGCGGTTTGCTTGCAGCAAGCGGAATCTTCGGTTGTTGCGAACCTGCAGAGGAGGATTGGGCCATGGCCGAAGCAGCCACAAAACTTCCAATCAAGACCGAGAAGAAGGAGGCCGAGCGCTCGGCGGCGCCCGGCGAATGGAGGCCGTTCGAAAGCCTCCGGCGCGAAGTCGATCGCCTGTTCGACGACTTCCAGCCGGGATCTTGGCGCCTGCCCTTCGGGCGCACGGCATTCGACGTCGAGCCGCTGTGGCGGACCGAGCTCAAGTGGGGCGCGACGCCGGCGGTCAATATCGTCGAGCACGACAAGCAGTATGAGATCACGGCCGAGCTGCCGGGGATGGACGAGAGCAATATCGACGTCCGCTACTCCGACGGCATGATCACGATCAAAGGCGAGAAGACCGAGGAGAAGGAGGAAAAGAAGAAGGACTACTATCTCTCGGAGCGCCGCTACGGCTCCTTCCAGCGCTCGTTCCGCGTGCCGGACGGCGTCGATGCCGACAAGATCGAGGCCATTCTCAAGAACGGCGTGCTCACGCTGACGCTGCCGAAGTCGCCCGAGGCGCAGAAGAAGGAAAAGAAAATCTCGATCCGCAAGAGCTGAGAGAACTCGCGACCGACGCGCGGGCTCTCCGTCAACGGTCTTTCGCCGATCCCGGTCCCGGGCGCTGGTCTTCGACAGCGCCCGGGACGCGGGGAGGGGTTGGCACGCAGGGAGTACGGTCAAGATGGAAAGCGCGACATTCCGGAAGTGGCTGGCCGAACGGGGCTGCCGCTTCGATCATCACGAGCAGGAGACGCGCGGCGAGGGTCACGCGGTCTTGACCATTCACCGTGAAGGCAAGAGCGCCAAGCTCTCGTTGGTCGGATCGCGGGACAACCTCGATCCGCGCGCGGTGCGCCAAGTTTGCGAGCAGCTCGCTCTCGATTGGCGTGAGCTGCCGGGGCCGAAGAGTCGGGTCTGAATTTTCCCGCGCGCCACTGCTATCGGGTCAGCGCCGGGTGCCCCGGCGCTCGCCGCGTTCCCAGGAAAGCGCGAACGTGTCGTCGGCGGCGCGGTTGACGCGCGCGCCGAACTTCAGGCTCTCCCGATCGACGGTCGCGCGAATGCTTTCGGCGTCTTCGGCCGAGGCGCGGTGCAGCCGAAACTGCCGCATTTGCAGTGGCACCAGGTCGAGTCCGAGAAGCTCCGCGCTCGCCTGGCTCAGCAGCGCGAAATACATGAGGCTCAGATCGCTCCGGAAATCCTCGATTCCGGCGATCCCTTCGTAATCGTTCAGGAAGTCGCCGCTTCCGTAGAGCACGAGCCGATCTCGATAGACCTCGATCCCCAGCGGGTGATGGGATGAATGCCCGTGGACGATCGAGACCCCGGCGCGATCGATGAGGGCGTGGGCGAATTTCCGGTGCTCGTCCGGAATCTCGTATCCCCAGTTCGGACCCCAATGGATGGAAGCGACCACGACGTCTCCCGGCTTCCGGATCCGGCGAACCTGATCCGCCAGCGTATCGGCGGCAGAATCGGAAAGTTGCGGCAAGAAGTTCACGCCGGCGCGATCGCGCGTGGCCGCCCAGTCCGGCGGCGTGCCGCTCGTCACCGTGGCAAAGGCGAACGCGA
Source organism: Hyphomicrobiales bacterium (assembly GCA_023269635.1). Lineage (GTDB taxonomy): Bacteria > Pseudomonadota > Alphaproteobacteria > Rhizobiales > Xanthobacteraceae > JAHFPN01. Next base: position 57,017 of record JAHFPN010000001.1, read on the forward strand.
GCACCCGGCCCTTGCCTTTGACCTCGAGGATCGCGGGCGCGCTCGCCGCGGCGATGTCGCGGCCGGCTCCGCAGCTCCGGATGTTGCTCCGCTTCAAGACCTCGAGCGTCTCGATCAGTCCGGCGCGTCCCCAATCCAGCACGTGGTTGTTGGCGAGGACGCAGCAGTCGATGCCGGCGGCGGTGAGGCAGCTGACATTCTCCGGGCTCATGCGATAGTTGATGCCCTTGCGGGCATGATCCTCGCTGCGGGTGATGCTGGTTTCCAAATTGATGATGCGGACATCCGGCTGCGCGCGCGCCCATTGCTCGAGCGCCGCGCCCCATGGGTATGCGAATTCCGCGGGCCTCGGAATTGCGCCGTGCGCGCGCTCGGCGATCTCCACGTAGCCGAGCGCCGAATCCATGTACCGCTCGTAGAGGCGCGGGTTCACGGGTTCGGGCAGGATCTGATCGATGCCGCGCCCGGTCATCACGTCGCCGCAGAGAAAGATGCGGATCGGGCTTGCCCGGCCCGCGTTTCCCTGATCGGTCGTATCGTCGGCGCTCATGATCACCAGAACTCAAGCCCTCAAGCCGCGGCTTCGCTACGCGCCCCGCTTGGCCCGCGCGGCACCGATTGCGCGCCACAATAGCTTGCCCGCGATCCACAAGGCGATCGCGATGAGGACGTATCGCAAATTGACCAGCGTCATCGCCGCGGCGCCAAGAAAATAGATGAGCGTGCTCCAGAACGTGATCCATAGGACGGTCGCGCCGACCGAAGCGAGTAGAAACGTTACCAACGGGAGCCGCAGCACGCCGGCGGCGGTCGAGGTCAGCGAAGCCAGGTTCGCCTGCCAATAGGTCGCGAAAATCGCGCCGACGCCGTACCTCGCGACCCGCGACTGGGCTTTCTCCAAGGGCTCCCTCAATCCGAACGCGAGCAGCAGCCGGTACCAGCCGTATTTGCCGACGAAGAAATTGATCAGATACGCAGCGCACAATCCGGTGGCGGCCATGGCTGCGACCTGGGCAAGCCGCAGCACGTCGTGCCCGGCCAGGATCAATCCGAGCACGATGACCATCGTTCCCGGGAAGTACCAGCCGACGAGCAACAGCCCCTCGAGCGCCGCGCCGATCAGCACCGTGACGAGGCCGTAGCGCTGAAAGAAATCTCTCGCGATCGGGATCAGGGTCTCTTCCGGAGGCAGGTCGAGCAGGATCCAGACCGCGTACAGCGAAAGCAAGATGCCGAACAACGCAACTGAAAGGCCGAGCAGATTCTTGGTGGAGCTCCGCATCAATCAGGCTCGGTTACCGCGCGCCGGCTTCGGTTCAAGCGCGCGTAGAACCAGACCTTTGCTGTCTCGGTAACGAGCACATAGGCGATGACGATCAGCACGATGACGCCGAGCAATCCCGGCGGCAACGGCACGAAGCTGAAGGCGGAGGCGAGCGGTCCGCTATAGGGAATGGCGAACGTGAGGCCGGCGATCACCGCCGAAATCCAGAACAACAGCGCGCTCGGCCTGCTCGAGAGCGCGGCCGCTTGCGTCCGCAGCACCAGCACGACGGCAACTTCCGTGAGCAGCGAAACCATGAACCAGGCGGTCTGGAAATTCGGCTGATCGGCGCCGTACACGCCGAGCAGCACCCCGAAGGTCAGAAGATCGAAGATGGTGCTGATCAGGCCGAAGACGACCATGAACGATCGGACGTCGCGCACGCTCCAGCGCTGGGCCGAGGCGATCCGTTGCGGGTCGACATTGTCGGTCGAGATCGCCACCGACGGCAGGTCGGAAAGAAAATTGTTGAGCAGGATTTGCTTGGCCGCGAGCGGAAAGAACGGCAGGAACGGCGTCATTAGCGCCATGCTCACCATGTTGCCGAAATTGGCGCTCGTGGTGATGCTTATGTACTTGAGCGTGTTCGCGAATGTGCGCCGGCCGTCTTCCACACCGCCGCGCAGCACATCGAGATCGGGTTTCAGCAGAATAATCTCCGCGCTTTCCCGCGCCACATCCACCGCCTGATCGACCGAAATGCCAACGTCGGCGGCGTGCAGGGCGGGCGCGTCGTTGATGCCGTCACCGAGGTAGCCGACGGCGTGCCCGACCTGTTGCAGGGCTCTGACGATTCGCTCCTTCTGCTGCGGGTCCACCTCCACGAACAGATCGGTCCGGTCGGCGAGGTGCCAAAGCGACTCGTCCTTGAGGTCGGCGATCTCCTTGCCGGTGAGCATCGACTTCGGGTCGAGACCGATGGACGCAGCGAGGTGCGCGGTGACGTACCGGTTGTCGCCGCTGATGATCTTGATGCGGATGCCGAGGCCGGCGAGGTCGCGGATCGTCTTCTCGATTCCGCGCTTGGGCGGATCGGAAAACAGGAGAAAGCCGACGAATGACATTCCGCGCTCGTCGTCGCGCTCGTAATGCGGCTTCGCCTCGACGCGCTTGGTGGCGATGGCGAGGACTCGGAACCCTTCGGCGCCCTTCTGCCGGAAATACTCCTCTAGGCGCTCACGTTCGGCCTGCGCGAGCGCGGACTCGACGTCCCCGCGGCTCACCATCGTGCAGGTGGCAAGCACGTTGTCGAAGGCGCCTTTGGTCACGATCAGATGCTTGCCGGGATCGCTCTCGTCGGTGGTGACGATGGTGAGGCGCTTGCGGGAGAAATCGTAGGGAATCTCATCGATCTTTCGTTGCCCAGCGGTCGAAAGGCCGAGTTTCTCTCCGGCGGCGACGATCGCGGCGTCGAGCGGGTTTTCGATCCCGGTCTCGAGGGAGGCATTGAGAAAGGCGAGGCGCTGCGCCTCGCTCGAGGGCCGCCCGTCCGGATCGACGACGCCGGTGAGCGCGATCACGCCCTCGGTCAGAGTTCCGGTCTTGTCGGTGCACAGCACATCGATGCTGCCGAGGTTCTCGATCGCATCGAGGCGGCGAACGATCACGTGCTTACGCGCCATGGCGCGTGCGCCCGCCGACAGCGTGACGCTGACGATCGCCGGCAGCAGTTCCGGGGACAGTCCGACCGCGAGGGCGACGGCAAACAGCAGCGACTCGATCGTCGGCCTTCCGAGCACCTGATTGATGGTCAAGACGAACAGGACCATCACGATCATCACCTGCAGCAGCAGGTAGCCGAACTGCCGTACGCCGCGCGCGAACTCGGTCTCGGGTGCCTGGGCGGCGATACGCGCGGCGATGTTGCCGAATACGGTCCTGCGGCCAGTCTCGACCACCAGCACCGAAGCGGTTCCGCTCCGCACCGAGGTGCCCAGGAACACCGAGTTGGTGCGTGCGAGGAGCGCGGCATCGGTCACCGCGAGTCCGGGCCGCTTTTCGACCGGGAACGATTCGCCGGTCAGACTCGCCTCAACGACGAAGAAGTCCTTGGCCTCGAGCAGCAGGCCGTCCGCGGGGACGAGATTTCCCGCCGACAAGAGCACGACATCGCCCGGAACGATGCTGCTCGCCGGCACCGTCTGCGCCGCGCCGTCGCGAATGACCCTCGCGCTCAGCGCGATGCGCTGTCGCAGCTCCGCAACGGCGGCGGAAGCGCGGTACTCCTGCGTGAAGCCAAGGAGCGTGCTGCCGAAAACGACGATCAGGATGATCGAGGCGTCGCCCCAATCGCGAACGAAGAGCGAGATCGCCGCGCCAAAGACCAGGATCAGTACGAGGGGACTCTGGACCTGGCGGAGCAGCAGTCTGAGCGCCGAGACCCGCGACTGATCCTCGACGGTATTTTGACCGTGGCGCCGCAGCCGCTCGGCGGCCTCCGCGGCCGAGAGGCCGCGGGGGCTGGTGCCGAGATCAGCCATCACATCGGCGGCATTCCGGCTCCAATAGTCACCTTTGGGCGCAGCGGCTTGCACGGCAATTCCAGAGCGGCTCCCGGCTACTCGAGCCCCAGTCTGCCCGGCTGAACGGGCGCCGTCATCCCGTGCCCCCGACGATCGTCCCCGCAGCGCCGTCGAGGATGGCCTCGGCCTGTTCGATGGCGCCGATGCCCGCGGTTCCACCGGTGCGCTCGACGAAGCGGCAGGCCGCTTCAACCTTCGGGCCGATCGAGCCGGGCGCGAAGCTGAAGCTGCGAAGCTCCGCCGGCGTCGTGTGCCCGATCGGCCGGCCTTCGGACATCGGCCATCGCGTCCATACCGCGGAAACGTCGGTCAGCAGCAACAGAGCATCGGCGCGAATCTCTTCCGCGAGCAGCGCGGCGGAGTGATCCTTGTCGATTACGGCTTCGACGCCATGAAGGCCGCCATCGCTCGCAATAACCGGGATGCCGCCACCGCCCGCGCAAACGAGCACGATGCCGGACTCGACCAGCAGCTTGATCACGTTGATTTCGCGGATGCGTTTCGGTGCCGGCGAGGGAACTGCGCGGCGGTAGCCGCGGCCGTCCGCGACCAACGTCCAGGACGTCTGCGCCGCGAGCCGCCGCGCTTCGGCCTCGGCGTAGACCGGGCCGATCGGCTTGGTGGGATTGGCAAAAGCCGGGTCGGCCGCGTCGACTTCGACCTGCGTGATCAGGGTCGCGATCTCGCGGCCCGGCAGCTCGCTCGCGAGCGCCTCTTCGATCAGAAAGCCGATCATTCCTTCGCTTTCGGCGCCGAGCACGTCGAGCGGATAGGGCCGCACGTCGCGATAGGCCGCGGCTTGCAGCGCGAGCAGCCCGATTTGCGGGCCGTTGCCGTGCGTGATGACGACCCGATGCCGGCGGGCGATCGGCGCCACCGACTTCGCGACCGCGGAAAGCAGATTCCGCCGCTGCACGTCCGCTTCCAGCGGCTCGTTGCGGCGGAGCAGCGCGTTGCCGCCGAGCGCCATCACGACCAGCATCAGCCTTTCCTCTCCTTCGGCCGGATTCGATCGACAAAGGCGTCGACCAAGGCGGAGAGCCTTGGCTCGCCGGTTTCGGCATATTCGTAGCGCGCCCGCACGACCGGCTTGTTCAGGCGAAGCAAGCGCGCGAGATCGACCGGAGTCGCCGCCACCACCACGTCGGCGTCCGCGCCGTTGATCGTAGCCGCGAGCGCGGCAAGTTGCCCCTCGCCATAGCCGACCGCCGGCAACACGCGGCCGATGTGAGGGTAGGTCTTGAATATCGTCGCGATCTCCGGCACCGCCGAAATTCTGGGGTCGACGATTTCCGAAGCGCCAGCGGCGATCGCCGCGACGTGGCCGGCGCCATAACTCATACCGCCGTGTGTGATGGTCGGCCCGTCTTCGACCACGATCACCCGCCGTCCTTTCACGGCGCGCGCGTCGTCGAGCCGGATCGGCGAGGCCGCCTGCACGATCGGTGCCCTGGCGTTGACCCTCCGGAGCTCTTGCATGGCGGTGCGAATGTCGTCCGCCGGTGCGGCGTCCACCTTGTTGATGACCAGCACATCGGCCATGCGCGCCACCGTCTCGCCGGGGTGGTGGGTCGCGATCTGGCGCGGCCGCAAGGCGTCGGCCACGGTGATATGGAGGCTCGGGCGGATGAACGGAAAATCGTTGTTGCCGCCGTCCCAGACGATGATCTCCGCTTCCGCCTCCGCCCGGCGGAGGATTTCGGAATAATCCACGCCGGCGAAGACCACATTGCCCGCGGCGATGTGAGGCTCGTATTCCTCCCTTTCCTCCGCGGTGCAGTCGGCAGCATCGAGGTCGCCAAGCGACGCGAACCGCTGGACGGCTTCCCGCGCGAGATCGCCATAGGGCATCGGGTGCCGCAGCACGGCGACGCGCAGGCCCCGCTCGCGCAGCCGGCGCGAGAGCCAGCGCGCGATCGGCGACTTGCCGCATCCGGTGCGCACGGCGGTGACCGCGATCACCGGCAACAATGCCGCCAGCATGGTGCGCTTCGGACCGAGGAGGACGAAATCGGCGCCGGTCGCGAGCGCGCGCGAGGCGAGATGCATCACCTGCTCGTGCGGAATGTCGCTGTAGGCGAAGACGACCTCATCGACCGCGTGCGCGCGGCATACTTCTTCGAGTCCTGCCTGCTCGACGATGGGAATACCGTCGCGATAGAGCGCCCCCGCCAGTGACGGCGGATAGCGGCGGCCCGCGATACCCGGGATCTGCGCCGCGGTGAACGCGACGACTTCGCTTCGCGGATCGTCGCGGTAGACGAGATTGAAATTATGGAAGTCGCGGCCCGCCGCGCCGACGATGACCACCCGCCGCCGCGATTCCGGACGCTGTTCCGATCGTCCAGCCGCGGCCGTCATCTGGATCGCCTATCGTCTCGACGCCGAGGTTCGTGCCGTGGGCGGCCCTTCAACATGCCGCTGCTCTTCCTGCGCATGCAAGCGGGCAATGCTGTTGACGACTTGGGCGACCTCGGAGTCGTCGAGCGGCGGGCGGCAGCGCACGCGGTTCCATGCGAGCAGCAATTCCAGCGCGACTTCGGGATCGACGCCGTGCCACAGCAAATGGCCGGTGAGCGACGCGACGGTGGAATTGCGCTGGCCCTCCGGGACCCCTTCGTGCACGAGCCGTCGCCAATCGGCGAGCGACCGGCCGGCGCGGGGCCCGTCCGGGAGCGCATAGAGCCAGCGCGGCAGCGGCGCGAGGGCGATCTGGTCGGGTGAATGGCCGGCGGCCCATGCGTAGGGCCGGCCGCTCGGATGAATCGACGGTGGGGCGACGATATAGCCGCCATCGCCGCGCAGATCGATGCCTTGCGCGAGGCCCGCGCGGTTGCGCACGAGGCCGCCGGGATGGGTGAAGTAGAGATGCCTGCCGCCGCCGCCGGTCACGGCCTCGACCGTCGGCGGCAGGGTGCCGAAGCGCCGCTCGAGTGCAATCAGCGAGTCGTCTCCGCCGTGCTTGGGATCGACGTCGAGCACGACGAGATTCGAAATCTCGCCGGTGACGACTCCGAGGTTGGCGTCGGGCCAGCGTCGGAACCAGTCGGCGATCTCGATCGCGGAGGCGTGGACGCTTTGAAACCCTTCCCAGCGGACGAGTGGTCTCTTCTCAAGGGGGCGCAGCGGCAGGACCGACCAACCTCTCGCATGATGGCTGGCGGCAGCCCGCCCGATCGGCGAATCCTGCGCTCGCGCGATCCTCTGCATCGTCGGCCCGGCAAGATCGCTACTGATGAACCTTATTCCATAGCACCGCGAAGGCGGCGCCGACCACGTAGCCGACCGCACCCGTGACGACGATCAGGATCAGCGCGGTGATCATATTGAACGGTTGAATGACGTAGATTGGCTTGATGAAGTGGATCCAGAATATGAAGTCGATCAGCGGCTGGGCCCAGCCGACCAAGACCAGCAGCGACCAGGCGAGGTGCCATCCGGCGAGAAGCACGCCGAGCGCAATGCCAACTTTGTTCGGGCTCATGGTTGTCATGATCGCCTCCTGAGGAGTCGCGGCGTCGACGAGTTCGAATTGGAACTAATGCGCCGGTGTCCGCGGCTCTTCTTCCTCCTCCTCCACGGAAAGAATTTCGACGATCTCGGCGGGAATGCCGACGAGGGGCCGGCCGGACTTGCCGAGCGCCTCGCCCTCGCCCGCGGCATAGAGCGCCGCGATTTCGAGGTCGGAGACGGTCGGATGCAAGGCCAGGATTTCGATGGCCGTCTCGGCGTCCATCTCACCGAGAATGCGCCGCAAGTCCGCGTGCGTCGCGCCCGTCTTGCGTGCTTCGCTCTTGTCCTCTGCGCTCGCCATCGTCTCTCCTCCCGAGCCGCCTCACATGGCGACCTCCGGCTCCGCAACCTGTTCTTTCCTGACCTCGGGAATCTCGGTCATCGTGGCCTCGGTGAGAAGCAGGACGCTCGCCACCGATACCGCGTTTTCGAGCGCCACCCGCACGACCTTGGCGGGATCGATGATGCCGGCCTCGACCAGATCCACATATTCCTTGCGCGCAGCGTCGAAGCCATAGTTGCCCTGGCCGCTCAACATCCGGGCCACGACCACGCCGCCGTCGACGGCCGAGTTCTCCGCGATCTGGCGCGCCGGCGCCTCGAGCGCGCGCTTCAAGATCTGCACGCCGGTCTTCTCGTCGCCTTCGCATTTTGCCTCGACGCTGGCGGCCGCCTCGATGCAACGAAGCAGTGCAAGGCCGCCGCCGGGCACGATGCCTTCGGCCACCGCGGCCTTGGTGGAGCTGATCGCGTCGTCGAGCGCCTCCTTCTTCGATTTCATCTCCGCCTCGGAGGGAGCACCGACGCGGATCACCGCGACGCCGCCGGCGAGCTTGGCGAGACGTTCTTCAAGCTTCTCTTTGTCGTAGTCGCTCGTCGTCTTTTCGATCTCGTGGCGGATCTGCTGGATGCGGGCGTCGATGCGCGCCCGGTCGCCGGCGCCACGGATGATCGTGGTGTCCTCCTTGCCCACGACCACGCGCGCCGCCCGGCCGAGCTGCTGCACGGTCACGTTTTCGAGCTTGAGGCCGAGATCCTCCGCAATGACCTGCCCGCCGGTCAGCACCGCCATGTCCTCGAGCATGGCCTTGCGGCGATCGCCGAAACCCGGCGCCTTTACCGCGCACGCCTTCAGGACGCCGCGGATCTGATTGACGATCAGGGTCGCGAGCGCCTCGCCTTCCACGTCTTCGGCCACCACCAGGACCGGGCGTCCGGACTTCGCGATCTGCTCGAGCAGCGCGAGCATGTCCCTGAGCGCGCTGATCTTGCGGTCCGAGAGCAGAATGAAGGGATCTTCCAGCACCGCCTCCATCCGCTCCGCGTCCGTGATGAAGTAGGGCGAGAGGAAGCCGCGGTCGAACTGCATGCCTTCGACCACTTCGAGAATGGTTTCGGTGGTCTTGGACTCTTCGACCGAGATCACGCCGTCGTCGCCGACTTTTTCCATGGCCTCGGCCACCAGCTCGCCGACCGTGGGATCGTTATGCGCCGAGATCGTGCCGACCTGTGCCTTCTCCTTGCGGGTTTTGACCGGACGGGACAGGGCACGCAGCGCATCGATCGCCGCCTTGGCGCCGCGATCGAGGCCCCGTTTGATGTCGATCGCGCTTGCGCCGGCAACGACGTTGCGGACGCCTTCAGAAAAAATCGCGTGCGCCAGAATCGTGGCGGTGCTGGTGCCGTCGCCGACCAAGTCGCCGGTTCTCTCGGCCGCCTGGCGCAGCACCTGCGCGCCGAGGTTTTCTTCCGGGTCCTTGAGATCGATTTCCTTTGCGATTGTGACCCCGTCATTGCAGACGAGCGGAGGCCCCCATTTCTTCTGCATCAGCACGGACTTCGATTTCGGCCCGAGCGTCACGCGGATTGCATCGGCGAGCTGCGTCGCGCCGCGGAGAATTTTCTCGCGGGCGGCCGAGCGAAATAGGATGTGCTTGTGCGTCATGGGTGCAAGCGCGCCAATTCTCATGAACTCTCGCTCGCGCAGGGGCGCAAACGCTTTGCGCTGGATCAATTTCCCCCGCTGCGCCGGGCTTGGCGGGCCTGTTGCGGACAGCGCGGTCGCTAGCGCCACCTCCCCAGGCTCTCGATGGGCTCAACCAAAAGGGTTCCGCCGCTGCCCCCGCCGCGAACGTCCGCGCTAGTTCGGCTACTTACGCTTCGCCTTTGCTTTGGCGGCGCCGCCACGCCGGGCCCTTTCGCCCGATATTTTCCGAGCTCGCACGCGGTCCACGATGACTTCCTCGACCGGACGCCGCGGCGTGCGCTGGACCCGCGTCCCGTACCCGAGACGCAGGACAAGCTGCGGGTTTCCGCTGACGTCGTCGATCAACCCGAGCCGCGTCCGGAGCTCGGGCACTTCGCAGGGCTGATTGAGGTACGATGCATTCAACCCGAAAGCTTCCGCGGTCAGCACGACAATGCCCAGCGCCTCGCCGCAGACCAGCCAATCGTAGGGTTCATCGAGCGGCGTGGTGAAGACCAGAATGCCAGGCGAGCCCTTGAGCAATTCTTCGTCGCGCGCGGCCCTTCCACTGCCGAGGTCGAACGTGCGGATCATGAGCGGCGCCACGTAGGAAGCCGGGAATTCGATGCCGAAGGCCGGCGCCGGCATTCCATCGGCAGCGGAAGCGGCCGAGGGTCGAATCCAGGTCGCAAGCTCGCCCCGGAACGCGCGGTTTTCGAACTGCTGCCGATCGGCGGTCATGATCAGTTCGGCCAGTTGCGAGCGGTCGTTGCTGTCGTCGATCCAGGTCGCGCGCGCGCCGGCTTTCTCCGCCGCCGCTTGCAGCGCATTCCTCGCGTCCGCCGCGATCGGCTTCGGACCGAATGCTTGCCGGCAAGTGCGCCGGTTGAGAATGGCTCGGAACAGATCGACGTCCTGTGCCGAGGCCTCGCGCAGTCCGCTGAGCTGGAGACTTGCCAGCAGATCTTCCTTGTCCTCCGCCGGAAATCGGCGCACCGCCGGCTTGCAGCCCAACCCGATCGCCGCGACCTGCAGGAATGCGAGCGCGGCGCCGCAAGAGATGATCAGCTCCCGATCGAAGGGATCGACCTCCGGGAGCGCGCGGCGGCGGTCGGCCACGAGATCGACATGGTCGTCATGAAGATGAAACAGCCAAGGCTGGGAATTGTGACTTGACGGCGCCAGGATCGCGTAACGCACGAGAAACCGTAATTTCTCGGCGTCGGTTCCTTTGGTTGGGAAGTCGGACGCTTTGACGTCCCAATTCTCGAATTCATTCATGACCCGCGCCTCTGGTCAGCCGGACTTCTCTATTGTCGCAATCCTGTTTCGAATTGATCAAGATCAAGATAGCGGCGGTTTGCGGCGCCTAAGCAAGATTGAGCATGCTGGGGGTGATGCGCGACCTATTGCATATGAGCCCGACTTGCGGCCTGCTCTCTCGCTGTAACCAGTGAGATCCGACTTTGAAGCCGAGGGAGAACCAGCGATGCAGACTCCTGTGCAAATCGACTTTCAGGGAATGCCCGTCGACGAGCACATGCGCGAGAGCATCATTGGCCACGTCGCCAAGCTCGAGGATCGGTTCGGACGGGTGACGGCGTGCCGGGTCATGGTCAAGGCGCCGGGCGGCCACCATCGTACCGGCGGGCTTTACGAAATTCATATCCGCCTCGCGCTGCCGAACGGGAAGGAAGTCGATGTCGGCCGCACGCCGCAGAACGACGAGCGGTACGCGGACAAGGCCTTTGCGATCAACGACGCCTTTAAGCGTGCGCGCCGGCAGTTGCAGGATCAGGTCCGCCATCTGCAAGGAAAGGTGAAAGAGCACGAAGCGTCTCCGCTCGCCAAGGTCGCGCGGATCGATCATGACGGCGGCTTCGGCTTTCTCGAGACTGCCGACGGACGCGAGATCTATTTTCATCAGAACAGCGTCTTGAACAGCGCATTCCCGCGCCTGCGCGTCGGTACGCGCGTCGCGTTCGCGGAAGAGATGGGCGAAAAAGGTCCACAGGCGAGCACGGTGAAAATCGCCGGGAAGCACGGCATGCGGTGATGGCAGGCGCTGCGCCCGGGAAATCTTCCAAGCAGCTCGGCTGGGAGCATTTTCCGCATGCGGCCGACGTGGGGCTGCGCGGCTTCGGACCGACGCCCGAACGCGCCTTCGAGCAGGCGGCCTTGGCTTTGACTGCGGTCGTCACCGATGCGGAGGTGGCCCCGACAACCCGGGTTGAGGTTTCCCGCGACGCGCCCGATCTCGAGCTTCTGTTCGTCGAATGGTTGAACGCGATCATTTACGAGATGGCCGTGCGCGGCATGCTGTTCGGCAAGTTCTCGGTGCGCATCGTGGGCTTGCACCTCGACGGCGAGCTTTGGGGTGAAGCGGTCGATCCGGCGCGGCACGCGCCCGCCTGCGAGCCGAAAGGCGCCACCTACACCGCGCTGCGCGTGGCCGAAGGACCCGCTCGCCTGTGGTCCGCCGCTTGCGTCGTGGACGTCTGATCGGAAGCCGCCGCATGGACCCCGCACGCTTCACCCGCATCGACGCGACCGCCTGGCGGATCGAGCCGACCGGGGCGATGCGCGTGCCGGCCATCATTTATGCCGACGAAGAGCTGATCCGCGGCATGGACGAGAAGGTCTGCGAGCAGGCCGCGAACGTGGCGACGCTCCCGGGTATCGTCGTCGCCTCCTATGCCATGCCGGACGCCCATTGGGGCTATGGCTTCCCCATCGGCGGCGTCGCCGCATTCGACGCCGAACAGGGCGGCGTGATTTCCGCGGGCGGGGTTGGCTTCGACATCTCCTGCGGTGTCCGCACCATGCTCACCGGAATCTCGGTCGCCGAGATCAAGCTCAAGCAAAAGGCGCTCGCGGATTCGCTGTTCCTGCAGATTCCGGCCGGCGTCGGCAGCCACGGTTCGATCACGCTCGACCCGGCGGAGATGGAAGCCATGCTGAAGGGCGGCGCCCGTTGGGCGATCGAGCGCGGCTGGGGCGAAGTGCGCGATCTCGAGCGGATCGAGGAGCATGGCACCATGGCCGGGTCGCGGCCGGAGTGCGTGTCCGATCGGGCCAAGCACCGCCAGCGTCGCGAAATGGGGACGCTCGGCTCGGGTAACCACTATCTCGAGATCCAGGCGGTCGACACGATCCACGACGCCGAGGTGGCCAAGGTCTTCGGTCTGGTCAAGGACCAAGTGGTGGTCACCATTCACTGCGGCTCCCGCGGACTCGGCCATCAGATCGGCAGCGAGTTCCTACTGGAGATGGCGGTGGCGGCGAAGGAGGCCGGCATCGCCCTGCCGGACCGCGAGCTCGCCTGCGCGCCGATCAAGTCCGAGGTTGGGCAGCGTTATCTCGGCGCGATGCGGGCGGCGATCAATTGCGCGCTGGCGAACCGCGAAATCCTTGGCCATTTGACTCGCAGGATCTTCTTGCACTTTTTTCCCAACGCCAGGCTCGATCTCCTGTTCGACGTTTCGCACAACACTTGCAAGGTCGAGACCCATTCGGTGGAGGGCAAGCCGCGCGAGCTTTTTGTGCATCGCAAGGGCGCGACGCGGGCGTTCGGACCGGGCCACCCAACCCTGCCTGAAGCGTTGCGCTCCGTCGGTCAGCCGGTGCTGATCGGCGGCAGCATGGGCACAGACTCCTACGTGCTCGTCGGCGCACGGACCGGTGAAGAAAAGGCATTCGCGTCCGCATGCCACGGTGCCGGCCGTGCGCTCTCCCGCCACGCGGCGACCAAGCGCTGGAGCGGCCGCAAGGTTACCGACGAACTGGCTGCCAGGGGAATTTTGGTGCGCAGCCCGTCCATGCGCGGCGTCGCCGAGGAAGCGCCGGGCGCCTATAAGGATTGCGGTGCCGTCGTGGCTGCGGCCGAACAGGCCGGGCTCGCCCGCCGGGTGGCGCGGCTCACGCCGCTCGTATGCATCAAGGGGTGACGATCCGCCGCCAGGAGCGATCCGATGCCGGTCCTGAACGCCGAGATCGCGGCGATGTTCGATCAGACCGCCGAGCTCCTTGAAATCGACGGCGCCAATCCGTTCCGCGTACGCGCCTATAGGCGCGCCGCCCGCGTCATCGACGCCTTGCCGCAGAGTGTCGAGAGCATGCTGGCGGCGGGCAAGGATCTCTCGGAGCTACCCGGCATCGGCAAGGATCTCGCCGGCAAGATCGCGGAGATCGTGAGGACGGCGAAGTTCCCGCTGCTCGAATCCCTGAAACGCAAACTTCCCGGCGACCTGGTCGAGATCGCGGGGATCCCGGGCCTCGGCCCCAAGCGGGTCAAGCTCCTATTCACGCGGGCGCGCGTCCGCACGCTCGAGGATCTCCGGCGCGCGGCGAGAAGCGGCAGGCTTCGCCGCCTCGAGGGCTTTGGTCCGAAAGTGGAGCAGAACATCCTCGCCGCGCTCGCCAAACGTGTCGGAACCGAGAAGCGCACCAAGCTTTCGGTCGCCGAAGGCGAGGCCGACGCATTCGTGCGCTATCTGCAAGCCGGGTCGCCGCGCTGGCGCGTGGTCGCGGCCGGAAGTTTCCGGCGGCGGCGCGAGACCGTGGGCGATCTCGATTTCCTGGTAACCGCGTCCAATGCCCGGGCGGTCGCCGATCGTTTTGTCGGCTACGAGAATGTCGCCGAGGTGCGCACCCATGGGCCGGAGCGGGCCACGGTCATCCTGCGCTCCGGCCTGCAGGCCGATCTGCGCGTGGTGCACGACGCGAGCTACGGTGCGGCACTACTTTATTTCACCGGATCGAAGCCGCATAACATCGCGCTGCGCGGGGTCGCCAACGAGCACGATTGGAAGCTCAATGAGTACGGTCTGTTCGCGGGCAACCGGCGCATCGCCGGGGCGACCGAAGAAGATGTGTACCGCAAGCTCGGGCTCGACTTCGTGCCGCCGGAGTTGCGCGAGGATCGCGGCGAGATCGATCGCGCCCGCGCGCGCAGGCTACCGAGGCTGATCACGCTGGCGGACATCCGCGGCGATCTGCACACCCACACCAAGTGGACGGACGGCAATGCCACGGTCGCGGAGATGGCGGGGGCCGCCAAGGCGCGCGGCTACGAATATCTCGCGGTCACCGATCACAGCCGCAAGGTCACGGTGGCCCATGGCCTCGATCCCCGGCAGCTTTCGCGTCAGCTCGACGAGATCGACCGGGTGAATGACAAGCTCGACCATTTTGTGGTCCTGAAGGGAATCGAGCTCGACATCCTGCCCGACGGCCGCCTCGATCTCCCGGACATGATCCTTTCCCGCCTCGACATCGTAGTCGCGGCGGTCCATTCTGGGTTCGATCTGCCGCGCGAAAAGCAGACGGCGCGGGTAATCCGCGCCATGGATAGCCGCCGCGTTTCGATCATCGCCCACCCGACCGGCCGCCTGATCGGTGAGCGGGATCCCTACGAGATCGACATCGAGCGGATCATCGAGGCGGCGCGCGAGCGGGGCTGTCACCTCGAACTCAACGCGCAGCCCGATCGTCTCGATCTGAACGAAGTCCACGCCCGCGCCGCCAAGGAGGCCGGGGTCAAATTGGCGATCTCGAGCGACGCCCATTCCACCGCGACACTCGATTGGGTGCGCTTCGGCATTGATCAGGCGCGGCGCGGCTGGATCGAGCCGGACGACGTGATCAACACCCGGCCGCTTGCCGCGCTGCGCAAGAGCCTCAAGCGCTAAACCTTGTTCTAACCTGCAAAATCCCAATCGGCGACCTCGGCCAGCCCGCAATCCGGCGTCGTCTCCATTGGGGCGAAGCTTTTGATTCAGGTCAAAGAGAAGCCTGCTTTTCGGAATGAGATTGTTCTGGAACAAACCGGAGCAATTCCGATGAAAGCTTCCGATGTAATGGTTTCAAATGTCATCACGGCGAAGCCGGATGCCTGCGTTCAGGATGTGGCCAAGCTCCTGCTCGAAAATCGAATTAGCGCCGTCCCGATCGTCGACGAGCGCGGCGCGCTCGTCGGGGTCGTCAGCGAAGGCGATCTCATGCGCCACGTGGAGACGGGAGCCGCTCGCCGTCGGCCCTGGTGGCTGCAGATGATGATGGGAAGCGAGGCGCTCGCGGACGCCTATGTGAAAGAGCACGCACGTAAGGTTGCCGATCTGATGACACGGAAAGTCATCACCGCCAACCCGGACACCTCGCTCAGCGACGTCGCCCGTTTGCTCGAAAGGAACGGCATCAAGCGCGTTCCCATCGTCAAGAACGAAAAGATCGTCGGCATCGTGAGCCGCGCCAATCTCCTGCGCGCGCTCGCGAGCCTCGGCAAGGAGATCGAGAGGCCCCGCACGGCTGACGACAACGCGATCCGTAACCAGGTCGAGGCGCAATACAAGGTACAGCCCTGGGCGAAGCCCGGCCTTGTCAACGTGATCGTGCACGACGGCACCGTCGAGCTGTGGGGCATCGTGAACAGCGAAGCCGAGAAAAAGGCCATGCGGGTTGCAGCGGAGGTCACGCCCGGCGTCCGCGCCGTCAATGACAATCTCGTCATTCGGCCGATCGCCTACGGTATGTGAGGTTGGCGAAGGAGTTGGCGCGGGTCGTCAGGCGCTCGCCGACGTGTCCATCAACACCTCCTACGCGCCGGCGCCCGTGGTGCCGGCGCTCGATTCAAGGAATTCTGTTCGTGATCCGGGCGGCCGGCGGCGATATCCTCGCTCCATCCGATAGGCGAATGTGGCCATGACGTCCGACCAATCGAGTGCGGGTAAGGGCTCCCTGCCGGGCGCGGTGACCGCGTTGCCGGCGGATCGGCTCTATCGCCCCTCCGATCTTTCCAAACTCGCATTCGCATCGACTGCCGAGATTGAACCGCTCGAAGGCATTGTGGGCCAGCAACGCGCCTTGGAAGCGGTGCAGTTCGGCACCAAGGTGGAAAAGCCCGGCTTCAATCTGTTTGTGATCGGCCCGCCCGGCACCGGCATGCGCCAGGCGGTTGAATCGTTGCTCAAGTCTCGTGATCAACGCGAAACCGTTCCGCCCGACTGGGTGTACGTCAACAATTTCGCCGATCCGCAACGGCCGGTGGCGATCGATCTCCCTGCGGGCAAGGCACCGGAGTTCCGCGATGCAATGCGGGACCTGATCGAGGAACTCAAGACGGCGTTGCCGGCCGCATTCGAGAGCGAGGATTACCAAACGCGCCGTGGCGCGGTCGACGAAGCGTTCCAGAAACGGCAGGCCGAGGCTTTCGGCGCGATCCGCGGTCGCGCGAGCGAAAAGGGGATCGCGATCCTGCGGACTCCGCTCGGCTTCGCGCTCGCGCCCACCCGCGACGGCACGGTCGTGCCGCCGGAGGAGTTCAATGCCTGGCCGGATGCCAAGCGGCGAGAGACGCAGCGGACGATCGAGGAACTCGAGAACGAGCTCGAACGCATCATGCGTCAGGTGCCGCAATGGGAAAAGGAGCGCCGCGAGGAGATTCGCAAGCTCAATCGCGAGACAGCGAAATATGCGGTGGATCAGTCGATCGAGGAGAGCAAGGCGCTCCTGAAGGACATTCCTCGCATCGTCGAGCATTTTGAGACCGTGCATAACGATCTCATCGAAAACGTCGGCATGTTCATTGCCAAGGGTGAGGAGGGCGAGGGCATGGCGATGGGTGCCGGACCCGGCGGGCCATTCGATCGCTACGAAGTGAACGTGCTGGTGACCCAGGCTGGGCGCGAGCGAGGTGCGCCGGTGATCGAGGAGCCGCACCCGACGCTCGGCAATCTGATCGGCCGCATCGAGTACGTCGCCCGCATGGGCGTGCTCGGGACCAACTTCCGCCTGATCAAGCCGGGCGCGCTGCACCGCGCGAACGGTGGGTACTTGCTGCTCGATGTGCGCAGCCTCTTGTTGGAGCCGTTCAGCTGGAGCGCGCTCAAGCGGGCGCTACAGCAGCGCGAGATCATGATCGAGGACCCGGCGCGTTTTCTCGGTCTTGCGAGCACCGTCTCGCTGGAGCCCGCCCCGATCCCGCTCGATATCAAGGTCATCCTGTTCGGCGACCGGCTGCTTTATTATCTGCTCGCCGCGTTCGATCCGGAACTGCGCGAGCAGTTCAAGGTTCTGGCCGATTTCGAAGACGATCTTAGCCGCTCACCGGACAGCGAAATGGTGTTCGCGCGCCTGGTCGCGGCGATAACCCGCCGCGACGGCTTGCGGCCGGTCGATCGGTCGGGTGTCGCCCTGGTCATCGAACACGCGGCGCGGCTCGCCGATCACGCCGGCAAACTTACGCTCTTGGTCGACCAGATTCGCGACATCCTTGCCGAGAGCGACTTCTGGGCCAAAGAGGGCGGACGCAGCGCGATCGCGCGCGTGGATGTGGAGAGGGCGCTCGACGAGAGGACACGCCGGGCTTCGCGGCTGCGCGACCGGGCCCAGGAATTGGTGCTGCAGAACGTCGCCCTCATCGATACGACCGGCGCTTGCGTCGGCCAGATCAACGGATTGAGCGTCACCGAGCTCGGCGGCTTCCGCTTTGGCCACCCCAACCGCATCACCTGCCGGGTCCGGCCCGGCGCCGGCAAGCTCGTGGATATCGAGCGGGAAGTCGAGCTCGGCGGCCCGATCCATTCCAAGGGCGTGCTTATCCTCTCGGGCTTCCTCGCCGGCCGGTATGCGATCGAAACACCGATGTCGCTGTTCGCGAGCCTCGTCTTTGAGCAGTCCTATGGCGGCGTCGAAGGCGACAGCGCTTCCGCCGCCGAGCTGTTCGCGCTGCTTTCGGCGCTCTCCGAAGTCCCGCTGCGTCAGGAGCTTGCGGTGACCGGTTCGGTCAATCAGCACGGGGAAGTGCAGGCAATCGGCGGGGTCAACGAGAAGATCGAGGGATTCTTCGACATCTGTCGCGTGCGCGGGCTCACCGGCACGCAGGGCATCGTGATTCCGCAATCGAATGTTCAGCACTTGATGCTGCGCAAGGACGTGGTCGAGGCCTGCACTCAAGGAAAGTTCATGATCTATCCGATCCAGACCATCGACCAGGGGATTGCGTTGCTGACCGGCCGTCCGGCGGGCGAGCGCGGCGCGGATGGCATGTTTCCGGCCGATAGCATCAATCGGTTGGTGGAAGACCGGCTGCGCGCCTTCGCCCGCATCCGCCGCAGTTTCGGCGAGGATCGCGCTCCGGAATCGCGCGAAGGGGCGCACTGACAATGGCCGCAGCCACGTTCAAGCGGGTCGTGCTCGGCTTGCACCGTAGCGTGTCCGAGGAAACAGCGATCGGCGCTGCCGCGGATTTCGCCGGTCTGCTTCGGCTCGATCTTCTCGGCCTGTTCGCGGAAGATCCGAACTTGCTGGCGCTGGCGGGGCTGCCGTTCGGGCGCGAGCTGAGGACCCGAGAAGGTGGTTGGCGCCCCATTGACGCCGAGCAACTCGCTAGGGCAATGGAGGCGGCCGCGCGCCGGGCGCGTCGCGCGTTCGTCGAAAAGGCCTCCTCCATGCAGCTGACCGCCGACTTTCGGTCGGTGAAGGGTTCGATCGCCGAACTGGTCGAGTCCCTTTTGAGCGCCGGCGATATCGTCGCGGTGCCGTTGCCGATCAGCGCCGCCGAGCGCGCGACCGCGCAGTTTTCGCGGCTCTTCGAAGCTGCATCGCGATCGGCTGCGGCGGTGCTGCTGTTGCCGAGCGAGATCGCGCGGCAGACCGGCGCGATCGTCGCGGTGGCGGCGACGCCGGCCGATACGGGCGTTCAGATCGGCCGCATCATCGCCGCTGCCGCCAAGGAAGAATTCGTGCTGGTCGATGCAATCGCGGGCGCACGAATGAGACCGGAATCGCTCAGCGCTCCACTATTGAGCGGAATGAGCGAGCGACTGGTGGTCCTGACCCGCGGTGCGATCGACGAAGCTCGTGTTCAAGCGATCGCCTCCGCGCGACGGGTCCCGGTTTTGGTGGTCGAACCCGAAAATTGATCGGAACGCAATGCCGAGCCGGCACGGCACGAATCAAGGTCACGGTTGAAGCGAGGAAGACAATGGAAAAACTCAAGCTCGAGAACGGCGGTTGGGTCGTGGTGTGCGACGGTCGCAAGGCGATCATCCTCAGAAACGCCGGCGACGAAACCTACCCGAATCTGAAGACCAGCGAGGTGCGCGAGCACGCCGAGCCGCCGACGCGCGATCTCGGAGCGGATAAGCCGGGTCGGGTCCATACCGCCGCGGTAAGCGGGCGCACCGTGCGGAGCACGGTCGAGCCGACGGACTGGCATGACGAGTCCGAACGCGCGTTCCTCAAGAGCCTCGCGGACCATCTCGATTCCGCCGTCACGGCGGGCAAGACCCGCGCGCTGGTCTTGATCGCCCCGGCACGCGCGCTCGGGGTCTTGCGCAAGGCGTTCTCGCCGGCGGTGAAGAGCAAGCTGCGCGCGGAAATCGAGCATGACTACGTCAAGCTTCCGGTCAGTGAGATCGAGCAACGACTTTTTCGGTGAAATCACAGTCCTTTAGCCAGGGCTCAAGGCAATGCGCGCGGATTGATCGAAATCAAAGCGCAAGGTGGCGAACGAAGGGATTTTTCTCGAGCGCGGGATTGTTCGCGTTTCCCCTCCCGCGGCGTTCCCCCCAGCATCCTTGAGCCCCGGCGCGTCCCGCCGGGGCTTCTTATTCGCCATCGGAGCCGTGATTGGCAGGCTGGGCTGTTTTGTATCCGATTCGATTACAGATGACCCAGCTCGAACTCTTCGCACGAGCAATCGAACGCAGCGAGGCCTTCTTCGAGGAGGTCCGGCAACAGCGGCATGCCGAGAAGGTAACTCGCGGTCCGCTTGTTGTGCGCCCGCGCCGCTTCCCCCCGGATTTCCTTCCAATCGACAATCGTGCCGTCGCCGCGGCCGAGCCAGGCGAGCGCCACCAGGTCGATCTGTTCGTCCTCGCTCAACATGTCGATGACCGACTTGAGCTCGACATAGGTCGGGTCGTCGGGATGATCCTCGAGCACCGTGCGCATGGCGTCGTCGGCAGCGCTCGAACTCGAATCGGGATCGGTGACCACATCCTTGACGTCGAATTCGCGCGCCTTCATCACGATGAAGCAGACCTTCTCGGGCGAAATGGATAGAGCGGGGCTCGCCTTCATAGCACCACCGCCTTCTTCTCCGACTGCCCCTGGGACGGCCACAGTTTCCGCAAGTCGGCGGGCAGCGCCTGGCGAACGTCCCTGATCTCGCCGCCCGAGATCAAGTCTGACAATAAGTGAAATACGGAAATCACCGCGAACTCGGTGTCGGCCAGCGGGTCGGTGACAAAGGCGGCATCAACCCGCGCTAGGAACGTCGCCTTGCTCCTATCCTTGGTCGGCACCGTGGCCGGGCGCCAATGCTCGTAATAGACGCCGCGCAAGAGCGTCGGAAGCTGCGCGGCCAGATCCACGGCCTCGTTCACCTGCAGCCAGTCGCGCAAGGCGTGGAGCACCGTGCGCAGCAGCCGGTAGCTGCGCGGCTTATTGCTCCACTTGAGCCGCGCATCAAGGTCGTTGATCCACGCATGCGTGAGCTGCACCGTGTGATCGATGCTTTCGAGTCCAACCGCGCTCATGGCAATGACTCCTGAAATTGCTCGAAAACGCTATCGCGCATCGGCTCCGTCGCCTTGAGATAGGTCAAATCGACCCATGGCGTCGGCGCATGCCGCACCTTTTCGACGTCGCGCAACTAGGCGGCGTGGCGTCGATGTTTCAACTTCTCGGGCGCTCGAGTGACAGCGTGACCAGCCGGACATTGGCGTCGTCCGGATCAAGGCTGATGCTGAAGCCGAGTTTCTCGCAGATCTCGAGCATCACGCGGTTTTCCGCCAGTACCTGGCCTTCGATACGCCTCAGGCCTTCGCTGCGCCCATATTCGATCATCAGTTCCATGAGCTTCCAGCCGAGACCGCGCCCTTTGAGATCCGAACGTACCATGATCGCATACTCGCCGGCCTCGTAGTTGGCGTCGGCCAACAGGCGTACGACCCCGAACATTTCTTCGCTCGCCTCGTCGATCGCGACGAATGCGATCGCCCGCGCGTAATCGAGCTGCGTCAGTCGCGCGAGAAAAGCGTGACCGATGCGTTTGATCGGCGCGAAATAGCGCAGCCGCATATCGCCCGGCGTGACGTTCTTGAAGAACTTGCGGAACATTGCCTCGTCTTCCGGCCGCACCGGGCGGACGAGAACGGGCGAACCCTTATCGTAAACGAGGCGACGCTCCCATTCCTTCGGGTACGGCCGGATCGCGAACCGCGGGTGACCGGGGCCCTTGTATTTCGGCTTGGAAGTCGCCACCGCCACGCGCGCGTCGAGTGCGAGCGCGCCGTCCTGATCGGCGAGCAGCGGATTGATGTCGATTTCCCGGATTTCGGGGAGGTCGGCGGCGAGCTGCGCAAGTTTCACCAACACCAGATCCACATCGGCCTCGTTCGCGGCCGGTACGTTGCGGTAAGCCTTGAGCAGGCGCGATACGCGCGTGCGCGAGATGAGGTTGTGCGCGAGCCCGAGATCGAGCGGCGGCAGGCCGAGCGCCTTGTCATCGATGACTTCCACCGCGGTGCCGCCGTGTCCGAACACGATGACCGGGCCGAACGTGGGATCGTCCGCGATCCCGGCGATCAGCTCGCGCGCCTTCGGTTTCACGATCATGGGATGGACGGTGACGCCCACGATGCGGGCCTCGGGCCGCAGCGCGCGCGCGCGCGCCATGATCTCGGTTGCCGCTTCGCGCACCGAATTTTCGTTCGTGAGGTTGAGTCGTACCCCGTCGACGTCGGACTTGTGGACGATGTCGCGCGAAAAAATCTTCACCACGACCGTCTTGCCGGCGGCCAGGAAGGCGGTCGCCGATTTCGCCGCCTCGTCGGCGGTCACGGCCGGAATCGCGGGCGTAATCGGGATTGCATAAGCCCGAAACAGCGCGTCGATCTCAATCGGGTCGAGCCACGTGCGCCCCGACGACACGGCCGCCGCGATCGCTTGGCTCGCCGCGGCGACATCGGGTTTGAAATCCTGCGGCAGGCTCGGCGGCGTTTCCATCAGCACATCGAGCGCCTCCCGGTAGCGCACGAGGTGCGTGAAGCCGCGCACCGCGTCGGCTTCGGTCGGATAGGACGGGATGCGGGCCTGCTCGAAAGCGCGCGAGACCGCCGCTTCCTCGCCGATCCAGACCGCGAGCACCGGCTTTGGCGGATGAACCTTCGACCGCTCCTTCCGCACCACCTCGGCGACCGCCTTGGCCGCTTCGACCGGCGACGCGAGCGCGGTCGGAACGTTCATCACCAGCACCGCATCGCTCCCCGGATCGGCGAGCATCGCTTCCAGCGCGGTGGCATAGCGTGCCGCGTCGGCATCGCCGGCGAGGTCGACCGGGTTGGCCTTCGACCAGATTGGCGGCAGCGCCTTGTCGAGCCGCTCGAAGGTCTCGGGCGAAAGCGTCGCGAGCTTGCCGCCGTGGTCGATCAGGCGATCGACCGCGAGCACGCCCAGGCCGCCGCCATTGGTGAGAATCGCGAGCCGATCGCCGGCGAACGGCTTCAGCCATCCGAGCGTCTCGGCCGCATCGAACAGCTCTTCGAGGTCATAGACGCGCAGCAACCCGGCGCGGTGGAAGGCGGCCTCGTAGACCGCGTCCGAGCCGGCAAGCGCGCCCGTATGCGTGGCTGCGGCTTTCGCCCCTTGCGCGTGCCGGCCCGCCTTCACCACCACGACCGGCTTCGCGCGCGCCGCGGCGCGCGCCGCCGACATGAACTTGCGCGCATCCGTGATCGCTTCGACATAGAGGAGAATCGCGCGGGTCGCGCGGTCGAGCGCGAAATAGTCGAGCGTATCTCCGAAATCGACGTCGATCGCGTCGCCCAAGGACACGATCGCGGAGAAGCCGACCGAGCGCCGCGCCGCCCATTCGACGATGCCGGCAATGAGCGCGCCGGATTGCGAGACGAGCGCGAGGTCCCCCGCTTCCGCCATGCGCGCGGCAAAACTCGCATTGAGCTTTGCCCGCGGCGCGATCACGCCGAGGCAGTTGGGGCCCAAGAGCCGGAGGCCGTGGGCGCGGGCCGCCGTCTCGGCCGCCTCGGCCAGCGAGCCGGGCCCGTGCCCGAGTCCGGCCGTGATGATGATCGCCGCGGCGATACCCTTGGCGCCGGCTTCGGCAATGATCGCGGGCACCGTATCGGGCGGCGTCGTGATGACGGCGACGTCGGGCACCTCGGGCAGCGCGGCGATGCAGCTCGCGGCCGCGATACCCTCGACTTCCGGATGGTTCGGATTGACCAGCCGGAGCGGGCCCTTGAACCCGGCCGCGATCAGATTCTTCAGCACCACGTGACCGAGCGAATTCGGACGCGGACTCGCGCCGACCAGCGCGAGCGAGCTCGGCGCAAAGAGCTTTTCGAGACGATAGGTGGACATCGAGCGTTGCGCGCTGTGGCAAGGCGGAGCGACCCGCGCCCGCCTTTTGCCTAGCTTGCTCCTAACAGCAAATGATCAAGGATGAGCAAATCGGGCGTTGACCCTGGTCAATCGGATCATCGTTCGGCTGCCGCCAGGCGGCGGATGGCCCGCCGCAAGCGGTTGAATTGCGCCGGTCGGCTGCCGGACAGGCATCCGCAGCCAGGCCCGACTTTCCGGGTTTGCGACCTTCTGGGTCAAATTTGGCGCTGTCCGCGGGATGTGCATGTGGCCGCGTGCCGCTGCATCGATTCCTGTAAGCGCGTTGTGGCAGGTCATTTTCGCGCTAACCTAGTGGAAACCCCGAGGCCGGACCGCCACCTCATCGCGCGCGTCCGGCACGGCGGATGGTGGAGGAGT
The DNA here is from genome assembly GCA_023269635.1 of Hyphomicrobiales bacterium. Lineage (GTDB taxonomy): Bacteria > Pseudomonadota > Alphaproteobacteria > Rhizobiales > Xanthobacteraceae > JAHFPN01. Next base: position 81,126 of record JAHFPN010000001.1, read on the forward strand.
CGATGCAACGTTCATACTTAAGCCGGTCGGTGCTCGCTGCGGTCGCGGCGGGGTCGACGATGATGCTCGCGGCCGGCGTGCCGGTCGCGGCCCAAGAGCTGAAGATTGCGCTGATCGCCGGCAAGACCGGTCCGCTTGAGGCCTATGCCAAGCAGACCGAGACCGGCTTCATGATGGGCCTCGAGTACCTGACCAAGGGCACCATGACCTGGGAAGGGCGCAAGATCGTGGTCGTGGTGAAGGACGATCAGATCAAGCCCGACCTGGCGCGCTCGCTCCTGGAGCAGGCCTATAACGACGAGAAGGTGGACATTGCGGTCGGCACCACGTCGTCGGCCGCCGCGCTTGCGATGCTGCCGATCGCGGCGGAGTACAAGAAGGTGTTGCTCGTGGAACCCGCGGTCGCCGACGCCATCACCGGCGACAAGTGGAACCGCTACATCTTCCGCACCGGCCGCAACTCGACCCAGGACGCCTACGCGGCGGCGGCCGCGTTCCCGAAGACCGGCGAGGTTTCGGTTGCCACGCTGGCGCAGGACTACGCCTTCGGCCGCGACGGCATCGCCGCGTTGAAGGCGGCGCTCGCCGCGATCCGGCCGAACGTGAAGGTGGTCTCCGAGGAGTACGCGCCGCAGACCACGACCGATTTCACCGCCTACGCGCAGCGCCTGTTCGACGCGCTGAAAGAGAAGCCCGGCCGCAAGGTGATCCCGATCATCTGGGCCGGCCCGCACCCGCTGCCGAAGATCGCCGCGCTCGATCCCAAGCGCTACGGCATCGAGATCGCGCCCGGCGGAAATATTCTCCCGGTGATGCAGCTCTACAAGGACTACCCGGGCATCGAAGGCGCGATCTATTACTACTGGGCCTTCCCGCAGAACGAGATGAACAAGTGGCTCGTGGCCGAGCACCAGAAGCGCTTCAACACGCCGCCGGATTTCTTCACCGCCGGCGGCTTCGCCGCCGCCGCCGCCGTGCTCGCCGCGGTCAAGGCCGCGCGCTCGACCGACACCGAGGCGCTGATCAAGGCGATGGAAGGTCTCTCCTTCGATACGCCCAAGGGCAGAATGACCTTCCGCGCCGATGACCATCAGGCGGTGCAGGAGATGTATCACTTCAAGGTCAAGGCCAACGCCACCGGCAATGATCTTCTCGACCTCATGGCGGTAATCCCGGCCGCGGACTTGCCGATCCCGGTGCGTAACAAGCGCTGAGCCGCACTCGCCGGCCAGAGGCCCCGATGGCATGCTTGCGGGCGAAGGCGGAAGCGCCGCCTTCGCCCGTTTCGTTCAGACCATGAACGCGATCACACCCGTTCTCGAGACCCGCGACCTCACCATCCGCTTCGGCGGGCACGTGGCGGTGAACGCGGTGAGCTGCGCGTTTCGGCCCGGAACGCTGACCGCGATCGTTGGTCCGAATGGCGCCGGCAAGACCACCTATTTCAATCTGATCTCGGGCCAACTTCCGGCCACGGCCGGGCGCGTGCTGGTGAAAGGCGAGGACGTGACCCGGCTCTCGGCCTCGGCGCGCACGCGGCGGGGCCTGGGCCGCGCGTTCCAACTCACCAACTTGTTTCCCAATCTCACCGTGTTCGAGAACGTTCGCCTCGCGGTGCAGGCGCGGGTGGGCGCGGGCTTGGATCTGTTCACGTTGTGGAGCGACCGGCGCGATCTCATCGCGGCGGCCGACGTGATTCTCGAGCGCGTCCGCCTGACCGACAAGCGCGAGACCATGGTCAGCGCGTTGCCGCATGGCGATCAGCGCAAGCTCGAAGTCGCGTTGCTGATCGCGCTCGAGCCGGAAGTATTCATGTTCGACGAGCCGACCGCCGGAATGTCCCTGGACGAAGTGCCGACCATCCTCGACATCATCCGCGAGCTGAAGGCCGACCGCAGCAAGACCATCCTTCTGGTCGAGCACAAGATGGACGTGGTGCGCTCGTTGGCCGAGCGGATCATCGTCCTGCACAACGGCGCGCTCGTGGCCGACGGGGCGCCGACTGAAGTGATGGCCTCGAAAATCGTGCGCGAAGCCTATCTCGGGCAGGAGCTCGACGATGAGTGACGCGCTGCTGACGCTCGAGGGCGTTCATACCCACATCGGCCGCTACCACATCTTGCAGGGCGTGGACCTCGTGGTTCCGCGCGGCGGCTTCACCATCTTGCTGGGCCGGAACGGCGCCGGGAAGACCACGACGCTGCGCACCATCATGGGCCTGTGGCGCGCGTCGCAAGGCACGATCCGGTTTGCCGGCGCCGATGTGACGGCGCGCCCGACCCCGGACATCGCCAGCGCCGGCATTGCCTATGTGCCGGAGAACATGAGCATTTTCTCCGGGTTGACGGTGAGGGAGAACCTCGTGCTGGCGGCGCGCGCGGGCCCGCTGCAGGCCGGCAAGCTGGAGCGGATCTTCTCGCTGTTTCCCGCGCTCGAACGCTTCTACGGTCTCGCCGCCGGTGCGCTCTCCGGCGGGCAGAAGCAGATGCTCTCGATCGCGCGCGCGCTGATCGAGCCGCGCGATCTGATCCTGATCGACGAGCCGACCAAGGGGCTCGCGCCTGCGATCGTCACCAACATGATCCGGGCTTTTCGCGAAGTGAAGAAAGCGGGAGCGACCGTCTTGCTGGTGGAGCAGAACTTCATGGCCGCCCGCATGCTCGGCGATACCGTCGCGGTCATGGACGACGGCCGCATCGTGCACCACGGAGCCATGGCGGAGCTCGCCGCCGACCACGCGCTGCAGCACCGGCTGCTCGGGCTGCATCTGGACACGCACCAATGACCGACGCCGCCGCGCCGGGCAAGGAAGAGGTCCGCGTCGGCGCGGCGCCGATCGACTGGATTCCGATCGTGCTCACCGCGACGGTGGCGCTCGCGGCGCTGCCGCTCGTCGGCAGTTTCTCCACCTGGGTCACGCTCACCGTCGCCGGACTGGCGATGGGGATGATGATTTTCATCATGGCATCGGGCCTCACGCTCGTGTTCGGCCTCATGGACGTGATCAATTTCGGCCACGGGGTTTTCATCTCGGTCGGCGCCTATGTGAGCTTGCTGGTGCTGTGGCCGCTCTCGGGCTGGGTCAACTCGCCCTCGGTCGCGCTCAATGTCGGCGTGTTCCTGCTCTGCATCCTGCTCTCGATGGCGGCCACCGGCCTGTTCGGCTGGGCATTCGAGCGCGTGATCGTGCGGCCGGTCTATGGCCAGCACTTGAAGCAGATCCTCGTCACCATGGGCGGGCTGATCGTGGTCGAGCAGCTGATCCACGTGTTCTGGGGGCCGAGCCCGATCACGATCGCTTTGCCGGAGAGCTTTCGCGGCGCGATCGCGCTCGGCCCCGGCATGGTGGCGGAGCGCTATCGGCTGATCGCGGTCGCGGTCGGCCTCGTGGTGTTGATCGCGATGCTCGTGATCCTGAACCGCACGCGCATCGGCTTGCTGGTGCGGGCCGGGGTCGAGAATCCGGAAATGGTGGAGGCGCTCGGCTATCACATCCGCCGGCTGTTCGTCGGCGTGTTCGTGGCGGGCTCGGCGCTTGCCGGCTTGGGCGGCGTGCTGTGGGGCTTCTACCAGCAGACCCTCACCGCCGGCATGGGCTTGCAGGTGCTGGTCCTGATCTTCATCGTGGTCATCATCGGCGGGCTCGGCTCGATCGGCGGCTGCTTCATCGGATCGCTCCTGGTGGCGCTGGTCGCGAACTACACCGCATTCCTCGAGCCCAAGATCGCGCTCGTCTCCAATATCGGCCTGATGCTGATCGTGCTGCTGTGGCGGCCGCGCGGGCTCTATCCGGTGGCGGGGCACTGATGCTCGCGCGCATCCTCTCCCGCGACTACCCGCGCTCCCGCCCGCTCACTTTGGTGCTGGTCCTGATCCTGTTCGGGCTCGCGTTCGCGCCGTTCGTGTTCACCGGCTCGCAGCCGCTGAACGTGGCGGCCAAGATCTGCGTGTTCGTGCTGCTGGTCGCGGCCTATGACCTTCTGCTCGGCTATACCGGCATCGTCTCGTTCGCGCATACGATGTTCTTCGGCATCGGCGGCTATGGCGCGGCGATCGCGCTTGCGCGCCTGGGACCGACTTGGGAAGCACTCGGGCTTGGGATTGTCTCGGCACTCGTGGTCGCCGGCCTGCTGGCGTTGGTGATCGGGCTGTTCTCGTTGCGCGTGCGGGCGATCTTCTTCGCCATGATCACGCTCGCCGTGGCGAGCGCGTTCGCGGTGCTCGCCTCCCAGCTCTCGGGCTTCACCGGCGGCGAGGACGGGCTCAACTATCAGATCCCGGAGGTCCTACGTCCCGCGTTCCGCCTGCTAGAGAATCCGGTGCTCGGCACGAATGTCAACGGTCGGATCATCACCTACTATCTCGTCTTCTTCGTCGCGCTTGCGGCCTTCCTGGTGATGCTCCGGATCGTCAATTCGCCCTTCGGCCGCGTGCTGCAGGCGATCCGCGAGAACGATTTCCGCGCCGAGGCGCTGGGCTATCCGGTCGTGGTCTATCGCTCGATCGCGAGCGTCGTCTCCGCGGTGATGGCGGCGCTGGCCGGCATCGTGCTGGCACTTTGGTTGCGCTACACCGGGCCGGATACGACTCTTTCTTTCTCGATCATGATCGACGTGCTCCTGATGGTGGTGATCGGCGGCATGGGCACGCTCTATGGCGCGGTGATCGGCGCCACGCTCATGATCATCGCCGAGAATTATCTGCAAGTCTTAATGGGCCGGCTTGGCGAGGTCAGCAAAGGGGTGCCGCTGCTGTCCGCGCTGTTCTCGGCCGATCGCTGGCTCTTGTGGCTCGGGATTCTCTTCATCTTGAGCGTCTATTTCTTCCCCGAGGGCGTGGTGGGAAAATTGCGCGCGCTTGCGCTCGGCCGTCGTACCGAAACGTCGGCAGGAGAGCGCTGACCGGGATTTCGATTCCACTCGATCAAGGTAACGCGCTCGCGGTCCGTCCTGCAGGTCTAGCTCGTTGGCGCGGCCGGCCGGCTCAAGGCTTCGCGGATGCTGTCGATGAGCACGTTGCCGAACAGCGGCTTCTCGACGATGTGCACGCCTGCGTCCGCCGCGCGCTTCCGCAGGATCTGGTTGGGGTGCGAAGTGATCAGGAGCGCGGGGGCCTTGACCTTGCGCTCTCGCAATTTCTGCAGGACCTCGAGCCCATCCATGTCGGGAAGGCGAAAGTCGATGACCAGGCACCCGGTATTGGCGAGCGAGGATGAATTCAGCACTTCGCGCCCGGTACGATAACCCAGGACCGACATTCCCTCGATTTCCAACGCGAACTTCAGGGAATTCAACACCGCCGGATCATCGTCGATCACGACGATTGCGGCGCCCTGGGCCGGCACCTTTGCTCCATCGAACTTCATCGCCTGACCGTCCGGGGCAAACGCGAGACAATTGCCATCCAATAACTGCCAATTTGCCGCAGATTCTCGGATTGCCGCCTTGATCTATCTCAAGCGGCGACGGTGGCGGCTGGGCCGGGCCGGTCCTCGGCGTTCACTTCAATCGGCGGCAGTGGCGAGGGTGCCCGAGATCAGCGCCATCCGGACCAGCTCCGAAAGGCTCCCGGCCTCCATCTTCGTCATCACATTGGCGCGGTAAATCTCCACCGTGCGCGGGCTGATGCCGAGATCAAAGGCGATCACCTTGTTGGCTTTGCCGGAGATGAGGCCGTCGAGCACCTGCCGTTCACGGTTCGACAGAGCCGCGAGCCGGGCCTGGATCGCGGCTTTGTCCACCCCGAGCTTGGCGTCCTTCTCGTTGCGTTGCAGCGCGGTACGGACGGAAGCCAGCAGGGCGTCGTCGTCATAGGGCTTCTCGAAGAAATCCACAGCCCCGATCTTCATGGCTTCCACCGCGAGCGGAATGTCGCCGTGGCCGGTGATCACGATGACGGGGAGGCCGGTCCCCGATGCTCTCAGGTGCCGCAGCAGATCGATGCCGCTCATGTCCGGCATCCGTACGTCGGTGATCACACATCCTGCGGCGGAGGCAGGCAGCGCCTTGATGAAGTCGGCGGCCGATTCGTGGGTACGCACCGGAAGCGACGCCGCCTCGAGCAGGAATTTCAGCGAATTCCGCGCGGCTTCATCATCGTCGATGACATGAATGATGGCCTCACTGCGCATCGGCGAATTCCTCTTTGCTTACGGTTCGAAGCGTGAAGCGGAATACCGAGCCCCCGCCCGGATTGGGCTCGACCGAAATCTCTCCGCCGTGGGATTCGACGATGGTGCGCGAGATCGAGAGGCCCACGCCCATCCCGTGCGGCTTGGTGGTGATGAACGGCTGAAACAGCTGAGCGGAGATTTCCGGCGAGATGCCGGGGCCGGTGTCCGAAACAATGATCGCAACCATCGAGTTGCTCGTCGGCTCGGAACGGACGATGAGCTCGCGGCGGCGCGATCCCTCCATCGCCTCGATGGCGTTCCGCATCAGGTTGAGCAAGACCTGCTGCACCTGGACCTTGTCCGCGAGCACGAGGTCGACCGCCGGCTCGAATTGGAACCTCACCCGCACGCCGAGTTCCTTGGCGCCCACAAGCGCGAGCGCGCTTGCCTCCTCGGCGAGCTTGGTAATGCTCTCGACCCGCCGCTCACTCTCGCCGCGGGCCACGAAGTCGCGCAGCCGTCGGATGATCTGGCCGGCCCGCATCGCCTGCTCGGCGGCCTTGTCCATGGCGTCGCGCAGCGTGGCCGATCGCGGGTCGGGGCTCACCTCCAGCAGTCGCCGGGACCCCTTCATGTAGTTGGCGATCGCCGACAGCGGTTGATTGAGCTCGTGCGCCAGCGCCGAGGCCATCTCGCCGAGGGCGGTGAGCCGGGAAATATGCACGAGCTCGGACTGCAACTCCTGGAGCCTCACCTCGGTTTGCTGCCGCTCGGTCAAATCGCGGATGAAGCCGGTGAAGAAACGCTGATCGCCGGATTTCATCTCGCCGACGGCGAGTTCGATCGGAAACGTCGAGCCGTCCTTGCGTTCGCCGACGACCACGCGGCCGATGCCGATGATCCGCCGCTCGCCCGTCTTCAGGTAGCGATCGACATGGCTGTCGTGATTCTCCCGATACGGCGAGGGCATCAGCATCTTGACGTTGCGGCCGATCGCCTCGGCCGCCGAATAGCCGAACAGCCGCTCGGCGGCGAGGCTGAAGGATTGGATGATGCCGCGCTCGTCGATGACGATCATCGCGTCGGGCACCGTGTCGAGGATCGACTTCACATGCGCCTCGCGCGCCAAGAGATCGCGCGTGGAGGCGGCGGAACGGGTTCGACTGCGGTGCAGACCCTCGCCGACCAGCGCCATGCCGATCCCGACCACCGCGAATGCTGCCGCACTGATGAGCTCGGGGCGATCGAGACCGGTGGCGTATTGGAACGCCAGGGTGAGCAACAGGGCGAGCGCGGTCGCGAGCAGACCGGGCCCGAGACCGCCGAGCGAGCTCGCGAGCAACACGGCCGGGGCATAGAACAGGTAGCGGGCTTCGCTTCCGACCAGCGCCGCCAGCGCCGACTGGGCGGCAAACGCGATCGCGACCAGCATCAGCGCCAGCACGTAACTCGCCGCGCCGGCGCGTCCGCTGTCGGCGACGCCCTTCGAAACGAATTTGGTGCTCCGCGCGGTCAAGTCGGTCATCGAGGCAAGTCGACTATCAAGCAAGGTGCCGAAGATTTGCGGTTGGGAAAAGGCTTGGTTCTGCTCGTACGCGATGATTATAGCCGCTCTTCCGGGATTCCCCTTATGGACAAGACCTGAATTCCGGGCCCGCGCATTGGCCGATATTCACCAGACCAACCCAACTCGGAGGACCCGGCGATGCTCACTCGGACCCTAGCCGAACCCCATACGCCCCGGACCCGCGTTTCCAATCCAGCGCCCGTCGCGAGCGCCCGTTCCCAGCCGGCCATCGGCGGGGGCCCATTGGCCGAGGTCATCGCCCTTTGTGGCGCCTTGATGTCGTTTCGGCGCAACGAGGAAATCTACGGCGAGGATGAACCGGCCGATTACGTCTACCAGGTGAAGAGCGGCGCGGTCCGGACCTACAAGCTCCTGAATGACGGCCGCCGCCAGATCGGCGCCTTTCATCTGCCGGGCGATATCTTCGGCCTGGAAGCCGGGAACGAGCACCGCCTCACGGCCGAGGCGATCTCCGACGCCACCGTCATCGTGATCAAGCGCGGCACGCTCGTTTCGCAGGCCGCGCGCAACGTCGAGATCGCCCGCGAGCTCTGGGCCTTCACCGCGCGCGCCCTCGAGCACTTGCAGAACCTGATGCTCCTGCTCGGGCGCAAGAACGCCCAGGAGCGCGTGGCCGCCTTCCTGCTCGAAATGGCAAGCCGCGCACCCGAGGCCGGCGCGGTCGAATTGCCGATGTCGCGGCAGGATATCGCCGACTATCTCGGCCTCACCATCGAGACGGTCTCGCGCACGCTCACCCAGCTCGAGAACGCGGCGACCATCGAGCTGCCGAGCTCGCGGCGGATCCTGCTGCGGAACCGCACGGCGCTCCGCCAACTCAACGCCTGAGGCTTCGGTGAAAGTAGTCGCATTCAATCGGGTTCAAGGAGCCGGACGTCCGAGCGGAGAATCGGACGTGCCGGAGAGGAGACGACCCATGCGAGCCCGCGACGTAATGACTACGCACGTGATCACCGTGGGGCCCGATGCGACGATCCAGGAAGTCGCGCAGCTCCTGCTCAAGCACCGATTTAGCGCCGTGCCGGTCGTCGACCGGCAGGGCGAACTCGTCGGCATCGTCAGCGAAGGCGACCTCTTGCGCCGCGCCGAAGTCGGGACCGATCGCCGCCGCGCCTGGTGGCTCCGGCTCCTGACCGGTGCCGAGACGCTCGCGGCCGACTACGTGAAGTCGCACTCTCGCAAGGCATCGGACGTGATGACGAAGCGCGTGATCACCGCGACATCAGATACGCCGCTCAGCAAGATCGCGACGTTGCTCGAACGGAACTCGATCAAGCGCGTGCCCGTCGTCGATGAAGGCAAGCTGGTCGGCATCGTGACCCGGGCCAATCTCGTCCAGGCCTTCGCAACAATGCACAAGGAAGCCGCGCCCGAAGTGGCGCCGAACGACTCGGCGATCCGCGAGAAGCTACTCGCGCAGCTGCGCACGGAGCCGTGGGCGCAATCCTGGCAGCTCAACGTGACCGTGAAGGACGGGGTCGTGGATCTCTGGGGCGTGGTGAGCTCGGATGCGGAGCGGAAAGCAGTCCGGGTCGCCGCCGAGAATACGCCGGCGGTGCGCGCGGTGAACGACCACCTGGTTCAGCAGCCGACTCAGAGCTGGGCTTATTGATCGAATCCGGAATCCGGCGGCCAAGGCCTAGGCGGCGCGCTTGAGGAATCGTGCGCCGACCTTCAGATCCTCGACCAGCCGGCCAAATTCCGCCGCCTTAGCCCTTTCATCCTCGATGCGCAGCAGGAACGAGGGATGGATCGTCACCAGCACGCGGCCGCCGTCGGCCAGCGTGCGAACTTCGCCGCGTAGCCCGGAAACCGTGACCGTGCGGCCGAACAGGCTGCGGGCCGCCGTCGCGCCCAGTGCCACTACGAGCGCCGGCTTCACGATCTCCCGCTCCAGGTCGAGCCACCACCTGCATCGCTCGATCTCGTAAGCGTCAGGCCGCTGGTGCAGCCGCCGCTTGCCGCGCGGTTCGAACTTGAAGTGCTTGACTGCGTTGGTCACGAACGCTTCCGCGCGGTCGATCCCGGCTTCTTCGAGCGCGCGATCAAGCACGCGGCCGGCGGGTCCGACGAAGGGTCGGCCGGTCAGGTCTTCATCGTTTCCCGGCTGCTCGCCCACGAGCATCAGCCGGGCTTTGGTCTTCCCTTCACCGGGGACCACTTGCGTGGCCTTGCGGAATAGCGGGCAGCGCGTGCAGGCGGCTTCGGCTTCGCGGAGCGCCGCAAGCGTGGTGATGGTGGTCGGCGTGGCCAAGATCGGGGTCCCGGTTGCCGCGCGGCGTGGAGATGTCCGTCGGCGTCTGGTCCGAGTATTTGACGTGCGCAAAGCCCTGGACGTCAATGCGATCGGCGCCGCATGCCGACCGATGAAAGCGTACGGCCCGGTGCCGGAAATCCGGGCACCGGGCCGCTTGGGTTAGCTCCGGCGGCTAGGCCGGCCGGATCATTTCAGGAATTCGTCGGTGTAGAGGCCGTCGTAGCTCTTGAGCGCGTCCTTGGGGTCGAGCAGCTTCGCCACCAGGCTCACCTTCTGCGAGTTCTCGAGCTGCGGCACCGTCACGCGAATGTCCTTTGCATGGGCCTGCTGCGCGACCTTCCACGCGGCAGCGAGCAGGTCCGGGTCCATCCGCGAGAAGCGCTTTTTCAGGATCTCGAAGACCTCGGCCGGCTTTTCCTGGATCATCTTGGCGGCGGCGGCATAGGCACGCCCCATGCGTGCGCACATCTCGCGCTTCTGCTGGCACACCTCGGGCCGCGTATAGACCAGCGCGTAGGCGAACGGGACCAGCTCGGGAGCGTCGAACACGGAGCTCGCCAGCATGATTGCGTCGCCCTTCACCACCGCCTGGGTCGTGAACGGCATCGAGGTGGCGTAGCCGTCGATCGCCTTGTTCTGGAGCGCGGGATACATGGCCGGCGGATCCATCGGCGCGATGCGGACATCCTGCTCGACATCGAGGCCGCCGCGGGCGACGACGTAGCGCTCCCACGCGTGAATGATGCTGCCGACGCCCTGGATCGCGATGGTCGTGCCCTTCAGACGCTTGGCGCGCTCGACCACGGGCATCTTGTCGGTGATGCCGAGCCGTTCGGCGACGTCCTTGCGCAGCACGAACTCCACCATCGGCCGGTCGACGAGGTTGGCGATGGCGAGGAATCTCTGTCCCTGCGCGGCGGCGCGGAGGAAGACCGGACCGGTGCCCATGGTGAAGTCCGCGCTGCCCGCGAGCACGGCGTTGGGCGAAGCCACGCCCACCAGGTTGCGGGTGGTGACTTTCAGGCCTTCCTTCTGGAAGAAGCCGGCATCCTCGGCGACGAAGTGGGCGGTAAACGTGAGCGTCAAGGCCGGTATTGCAAATACGACCTCGATCTCCTGGCTCTTGGCGGCGGTAGGACCAAACGCGGTCGTGATCGCAAGGGCCGCGGCGGCCGCCTGATTTCGCCATTTGAACATCGCGTCCTCCCGCTTTATCGTTTCAGGCCGAAGTTCTTTAACAGGAACGGCGCCGCGTCACAACGGACGGGGCGCGGCGTTGGCGCTCGCGAATGCCGCGGCGTGCAATCGTAGCGCCGACCCCTCGGCGATGCGTGGCTGGAGTCGAGATGGCGACGCTGGAAGGAAGCCCGGACTCGAACGGCGCGATCCGCGGCGGGCGCGCGGGCGCGCTCATGCGCGAGCGCGGCGATCAATTGCTCGTGCTCGTCGTGCTGATCGCGATCTGGCAGGCGCTCAGCATGATCTACGGGGTCTATTGGATCGGCTCGCCCTGGGGCGTGCTCGTGCGCTTCAGCGAGGGCGTGCTCAAAGGCGAGCTCCTGCGCCACACGTCCTACACGCTGTGGGAGGCGGTCGCGGGCTTCATCATCGGTGCGGTGCCGGCCGCGGCGCTGCCGTTCCTGCTCCGCCGCCGGCCGATCATCACCGCGATCCTCGATCCCTTCATGGTTGGCGGCTATGGCGCGCCAAAGCTGGCGCTGGCGCCGCTCTTCGTCCTGTGGTTCGGCATCGGCATCGAATCCAAGGTCGCGCTCGTCGCCATCACCGTGTTTTTCATCGTCTATTTCAGCGCGCTCGCCGGCATCCGCTCGCTCGACGCCAAGCTCGTGCAGATGGCCCAGGTCATGGGTGCGAACGAGCGCGACGTCGCCCGCCACATCGTGTTTCCGGGCGCGGTGCCCTACATCTTCACGGGTTTGCGCATCGCCATGCCCTATTCGATCGGCGGCGCGGTGATCGCCGAGCTGATCTCCGCCAATCGCGGGCTCGGTTATCTGATCCAGCTCGGCGCCATGAACTTCGACACCACCGGCGTGTTCGTCGCACTCGTCGCCGTCACCTGCATCGTGATCGTCGGCAATTGGAGCGTGAATGTGGTCGAGCGCCGGCTCTTGCGTTGGCGTCCGCCGGCGGACCTCAAGCTCGAGACCGGGGCCTGACATGGCCGGCCAGCCGCTCCTCGAAATCCATGACTTGAGCAAGCGCTTCGCGCAGCGTGCCGGCCGCGAGCCGCCGCCCTGGGTGATTCAGGACCTGAGCTTCACGGTGGGCGAAGGCGAGTTCCTGACCATCATCGGGCCGTCGGGCTCCGGCAAAACCACGCTCCTGAACATGATCGCGCAGATCGACAGCGCGAGCGGCGGCAGCGTGCGTTTTCAGTCGCAGATCGCGCCGATCGCGGATCCGAAGGCGCTGAACCCGGGCCTCTCGTGCCAGATCGGCTACGTCACCCAGGAGGACAATCTGCTGCCCTGGCGGACGACGCTGCGGAACGTGCTGTTCCCGCTCGAAGTCCAGGGCCGGCTCAACGACGAGACTCGTGCGCACGCGCAAATGCTGATCCGCGCCGTGGGTCTCGCCGGGTTCGAGGACCACTATCCGCACGAACTCTCCGGCGGCATGCGCAAGCGCGCCTCGTTGATCCGCACGCTGGTGTACGATCCTCCAGTCATCCTGATGGACGAGCCGTTCGGCGCGCTCGACGCGCAGACCCGCGCCCAGCTCCAGGAGGACCTGCTGCGGCTGTGGGATCTCGGCCGCAAGACCATCGTGTTCGTGACCCACGATATCGCGGAAGCCATCGCGTTGGGCGACCGCACGCTGGTGCTGACGCGGGCGCCGGCGCGCATCGCCGGCGAGCACAAGATCACGATCCCGCGGCCGCGCGACATTCGCGGCATCATGACTCATTCGGAGTTCGGCCCGCTCTATCAGCGCATCAGAGCAGAATTGCAATGACGAGCCAGGACACCGCACTCGAGCTTACGCAGCCGTCACGGCTCCAGCGGCAATACTATGCGGTGATCGCGGGCCGCATCGGACTTGCGTTGCTCCTGCTCGCAGCCTGGAAGACCGGCGCGGACCGTGCCGGGCCGGTCTATGTCGCCGATCCCTTCCAGGTGATCGAGCGGATATTCGTGGACACGCAGTCGGGCGTGCTCTTGCGGCACATCTACGTGACACTCCGGCTCTCCGCGATGGGGTTTGCGATCGGCTGTTTCTTCGGTGTGGCGCTGCCGTTCCTGCTCCGCCGCATGCCGCGGCTCACCAACGCGGTCGAGCCCTACATCATGGCGTCGGTCGGCGTGCCGAAGTACGCGCTGGTGCCGCTCTTCATCTTGTGGTTCGGCATCGACGACGCGCCGAAGCTCTGGCTGGTCGGCTTGCTCGTGTTCTATCCGATCTTCATCGCGGTGTTCGCCGGCATCCGCAACGTGGACCGGCGGCTGATCAACATGGCGCGCATCGTCGGCGCCAGCGAGACCAAGATCTCGCGCGAGGTGATCTGGAACTCGCTGCTGCCGTTCTTCTTCGCCGCGCTCAAGATCGCGCTGCCGCGCGCGGTCAGCGCCGCGATCATCGGCGAGTTCCTGGTCGGCAACGAGGGCCTCGGCTATATGATCGAGTACTCGCGCCAGAACTTCGACACCACCGGCGTGTTCGCCGGCATCGTGGTGGCGACCGCGCTGGTGCTGGTCATCAATGCGATGCTGGTGGAAGTCGACCGGCGCTTCAATGCCTGGCGGCCGACCGAGCGGCACATGGAGCTCTGAGGCGCGCCGGGGCCGAACTGGTAGCCTGATGTGCCGCGGCTCGGTCGGGGGCTGGCGCTTGCCGGCGGTCCCGGCACCGATCGCGCGGTGCGGCGCATGTCGGTCTAGCGTCCCGCGTGGGCCGCGTCCCCCGGTGTGCGCGAACGCGCCTTTCGACCGGCGTGCAAATGTAGTTTACTTGGACAGAGCGGTGCCGGGCCGAACGCACGCCAAAGGGCCGCGCCTTCGAGTTTCAATTCATGAAACCCGGCGGCAGACCGGGCGCGGCAGGGAGGCGACAGCACCATGAGCGAAGCGGAAATCTTTGACTATGTGATCGTCGGCGCGGGAACCGCGGGCTGCATTTTGGCACGGCGCCTGACCGAGGACGGCAAGACCAATGTCTGTCTCATCGAGGCGGGGCCGCCGGACAAGAATCCGCTCATCCACATGCCGCTCGGCTTCATTCGCATGCTGTTCGAGCCGAAATACAACTGGATGTTCATGTCGCCGCCCGACCCGAACATCAAGAACCGCCCGATGTTCGCGCCGCGCGGCAAAACGCTCGGCGGCTCGAGCTCGATCAACGGCATGATCTACATGCGCGGCCACCGGCGCGACTATGACGAGTGGGCCTCGCTCGGCAACGCGGGCTGGGCCTATGACGATATTCTTCCCTATCTGCGCAAGCCGATGCACAACGAGAACTACAACGACGGCAAGGTGCACGATCGGAACGGGCCGTGGCACATCAAGTATCTCGAGGAGCCCAATCCGCTGAACCACGTGTTCCTGCAGGCCGCGGAGTCGCTACAGAAGAAGCGCATTCCCGATTTCAACGCCGGCGACAACGAGGGCTTTGGCATCTACCAGGTCACCATCTCGAACGGCCGGCGCACGACCGCGGCGACCGCGTTCCTCGATCCGATCAAGGACAGGGCGAATTTGAAGATCCTGACCGAGGTCCAGGTTTCGCGGATCGTGGTCGAGAACGGGCGCGCCACCGGCGTCGAGTTCGGCGCCAACGGCGCGCCGCGCCGGATTAACGCGCGCCGCGAGGTGATCCTGGCGGCCGGCGCCTTCCAGTCGCCGCAGGTGCTGATGCTCTCCGGCATCGGCGACGGCGCCGAGCTCAAGAAGCACGGCATCGAAGTCACGCATGCGCTGCGCGGCGTCGGCAAGAATCTGCAGGATCACATCTCCTGCCCGATCCACTTCATGAGCCCGCGCACGACGTCCTACGGCGTGTCGTTCGCGGCGATGCCGAGGATCGCGTGGAATTTCCTGCGCTACGTGACGACCCGCAAAGGCTTCTTCGGCAACAACATCGTGGAGAGCGGGGGCTTCATCAAGACCAAGCCGATCCTCGACCGCCCCGACATCCAGCACATCTTCGTGCCGACCCATCAGGGCAAGCCGGGCCAGCTCTTGGCCTGGGGCCACGGTTTCCGCATCACCTGCTGTCTCCTGCATCCGAAGAGCCGCGGCGAAGTGAGGCTCGCGAGTGCGAAGGTGAGCGACGCGCCGGTGATCGATTTCAAGTTCTTCTCCGATCCGCAGGGCCCGGACTCGGACATCGAGGTGCTGATCCGCGGCATCAAGGATGGGCGGCGCATCCTGACCGCGCCGGCGTTCGACTATTATCGCGGCGAGGCGGTGTGGCCGGCCGACAACGTCAAGACCGACGACGACTATCGCGATTTCGTGCGCGAGTTCTCCTCGACCGTGTTTCACCCGGTCGGCACCTGCAAGATGGGCAAGGACGACATGGCGGTGGTCGACGACCGGCTGCGCGTGCGTGGGCTGAAGGGCCTGCGCGTGGTCGATGCCTCGATCATGCCCACGGTCACCACCGGCAACACCAACGCGCCCACCATGGCGATCGCGGAAAAGGGCGCGGACATGATCAAGGCCGACGCCCGCGGCTGAGCCGCGGATCGAGGCCGTCGCCGATTGGCGCCGCTGCCGCATTTGGCGGCGGCGCTCCGTCTTGGCGGCGACATGCTGGCGCAGCCGCTCCCTCCCGGTGGCGATTTCAATTAGAGTTGCGGGCGCCGCGGTCGGCGCGGCGGCGTGAAGGGGAAACGGACATGGCTGAGGCTGGCAAAGGCGGCCGCGAAAGCGCGGAGCCCAAGGGCAAGACCGTGCTGGTCGAGTTCGAGAACGGCATCGCCTGGGTGATCCTGAACCGGCCGGCGAAGCGCAACGCCATGAATCCGGAGATGAACAGCGAGATGGTGCGCGTGCTCGACGCGCTCGAAACCGACGAGCGCTGCAAGGTGCTCGTGCTCACCGGCGCCGGCGATTCGTTCACCGCCGGCATGGACCTGCGCGAATATTTCCGCTCCACCGACAAGATGCGCCACGTCGAGCGGGTGCGCATCTATCGCGAAGCGCAGCATTGGCAGTGGGTGCGGCTGATGAACTACTACAAGCCCACGATCGCCATGGTGAACGGCTGGTGCTTCGGCGGCGCCTTCACGCCGCTGATTTCCTGCGATCTCGCCATCGCCGCCGAGGAGGCGAAGTTCGGTCTCTCCGAGATCAATTGGGGGATCCTGCCCGGCGGCAACGTGTCGAAGGCGCTGCATCTGCTGAACCGGCGCGCCGCGCTCTACTACATCATGACCGGCGAAACTTTCGACGGAAACAAGGCCGCCGAAATGGGCCTCGTGAACGAGGCGGTGCCGCTCAAGAAGTTGCGCGCGCGCACCGTCGCGCTCGCGAACCGGCTGATGGAGAAGAACCCGACCGTGCTGCGCCAGGCCAAGGTCGCCTTCAAGAACGTCGAGCACATGCCCTGGGACGTCGCCGCCGACTACCTCAGCGCCAAGAACGAGCAGGGTATCCTGCTCGATCCCGAGCGCGGCCGCGAGCAGGGCTTGAAGCAGTTCCTCGACGACAAGTCCTATCGGCCCGGCCTTTCCGCCTACAAGCGCGGCGCGTGAATTTCCGTGGCCGAGATTGACCCGGCGGCGATTGCGCGCCTCTTGAAGCCGCGCTCGGTCGCCGTCGTCGGCGCGTCGGAAGACGCCAGCACGATCGGCGGCCGGGTGTTCAACAATCTCTTGCGCGCCAAGTTCACGGGCGATCTGCATCTGGTCAGCCGCACGCGCGCCGAGATCGGCGGCCATCGTTGCGTTAAGACGATCGATGACCTTCCATTGGGCGTGGATGCGCTGGTCCTGATGGTGCCGGCCGAGGCGGTGCGCGACTCGATCGCGGCATGCGTCCGGCGCAAGGTGAATGGCGCGATCATTTTTTCCTCGGGCTTCGCCGAGATGGGTGATTCCGGCAAGGCCGAGCAAGCGGCGCTCGCGGCCATGGCGCAGGAGGGCGGATTGCTCGTGGTCGGACCGAACTGCCTCGGCTTCACCAATTACGTCGACGGCGTTCCGCTCACCTTCGACGAATACAAGCCGATGGCGCCTGCGGCCCGCCCCGGCGTCGCGCTGATCGCGCAGAGCGGCGGGCTCGTGAACAGCATCCGCGATTCGCTGGTCGGAAGCGGCGTCGCGGTCACCTACAATGTGAGCTCCGGCAACGAATCCGTGGTCACGGCCGAGGATTTTCTCGACTACGCGGTGGACGATCCGGCGACTGGGACGATCATCCTGTTCGTCGAGCAGGTTCGCCGGCCGCAGAAACTGCTTCGTCTCGCCGCCAAGGCGCGCGCGCGGAAGAAGTCGATCGTGCTGATGCAGCCGGGCCGCACCACCAAGGCGCGCGCGGCGGTGCAGTCCCATACCGGCGCGCTGACCGGCGATCTCGCGATGATGCGCGCGGTGCTCGGCCGCGAGGGCGTCGCGGTGGTCGACAGCTTCGACGCGCTGGTGGACGCGGCGCTGATCCTCAATCGCTACGCGCCTCCGAGCGTCGGCGGCGTGGCGATGCTCACCAATTCCGGCGCCATGCGCGGCGTCGCCTTCGATATCGCGGAACAGACCGGCATCGACCTCGTCGAATTCTCGGAGCGCACGCTCTCGACGCTGCGCGCGATCGTACCGCCCTATATGCCGGCGGAGAATCCGTTCGACATCGCGACGCTCACGTTCAAGCAGCCGGAGCTCTGGGGGCGGGCCGCCGAGATTCTGCTGGAAGAGCCGCGCGCCGGCGCGCTGCTGATTTCGATCTTTCCCGGCACGCTCTCGCAGCAGGCGAGCCGGATGAAATACATGCTGCCGGTGCTGCGCCCGTCGAAAAAGCCGATCGTGTTCGTGATGTTGGGCGAGCCGATGCCGCTCGACGAGACCTTCGTGGCGGAGGTGCGGGCCGAGGGCATCCCGCTGTTCCGATCGACCGAGCGCGCCATGCGCGCAATGGCCGCGGTGATTGAGCTTGGCGTGGCGCGAAAATACGCCGGCAAACCCGCGGCGCCGAAAGCGCCCGCGCCGATCTCCAATCCGGCGGGCGGTACGATCGCGGAATACCGGAGCAAAGAGATCCTCGCCGCCGCCGGGGTGCCAATCCCTAAGGGCGCGCTTGCGAAGAATATCGGCGAGGCGGAGCAGGTTGCCTCGCGCATCGGCTATCCGGTCGTTTTGAAGGCGCAAGCCCCGGCGCTCGCGCACAAGAGCGATGCGGGCGGCGTCATCACGAACATCGCCGACGCCGCCGCCCTGCGCGCGGCTTGGGAGCGCATTCAACAGAATATCCGCAAAGCCCGCCCGGGCCTCGTCCTCGACGGCGCGTTGGTCGAGCAGTCGGCGCGGCCCGGGCTCGAGATGATCGTCGGCGCCAGGCGCGATCCCGGCTGGGGCGTGGTGCTGATGCTGGGCCTCGGCGGCATCTGGGTCGAGACGCTGCGCGACGTGCAGGTGCTTCCGGGTCAGGCCGCCGAGGAGGAGATCGTGGCCGCGCTCCGCCGCCTGCGCGGCGCGCCGTTGCTCGCCGGAACCCGCGGCATGCCGCCGGTCGATCTTGCCGCGGTGGCGCGGGTCGCACGTATCCTCGCCGAGATCTTGGAACAGTCGCCGGCCGCGACCGAGATCGAGATCAATCCCCTGGTCGGGTATGCGGCCGGGGAGGGTGCGCTGGCGTTGGACGCCCTGATCGTGACCGGGCCAACCCCGCCCGCTGCCTAGCGGCCGAGGATACGCGCGGCTTCCGCGAATACCTCGTCGACCTCGAATTTCCGCGGGATCACCTTCTGCTCGAAGGCGTATTGCACGATCGTTTCGAGCGACTTGCGGTTGGCTTCGATGCCGAACGGAAAAAAATCGATGCCGTCGGCCGGCGGCGGCGCGGCCTTCTTGCTTTCGAAGAGCACGCGGTAGATTTCCCGCACCGCGTCCGACCGCGCGTCGGCGAGCGGCTTCTGCACCGCGACCAGGTGATTGATCGGGACCACTTTGTTTTTCTCGTACCAGGCGCGCGCCGCGGCTTGCGGATCGGGAATCAGCGGACGAATTCGCGCGTCCTGGGGCGCATCGGGAATCACCGCGGCGTCGATCTCGCCGTCGAGCAGCATCTGGACGAACGGCTTGGCGCCCGGCTTCGTGCGCTCGACATTGGGCGGGTCGCGATATTCCGCCAGGTGACCGTCGTCGGAGCAGACCCAGGTCACGCGCGCCGGATCGACGCCGTACTCGTGCTGCAGGATGCCGCGCACCCAGGTCGCGGTCGTCACGGTGTAGGACCTCAAGCCCACGCGCCGCCCGTTCAGGTCGCTCGGCTTCAGCGGCCCACGGTCGGCGTTGTAGAGGAGCGTATGCTGCTGGAAGCGGCCGAGCACGGTGGCGGGCAGCAGGATGAGCGGCTTTCCATAGACCTTGGCCTGCAAGAACGTGACGATGGCGAGCTCGCCCGCGTCGAACTTGCCCTCCCGTACCATCGGCTTGAAGCCCTGGTTCGCGATCTTCGGGCCGCAGAAGTCGAAGCTCACCAGATCGGATTTGATCTCGCCCGCTTTCAGCGCGCGCGTGGCCGGATGATCGCCGAGATTGGCCTTGAGCGTGATCGGGCCGCTCGCGGGATACGCGCTCGTCATCGGCTCATTTCCGTCCGGCCAACTCGCGCGCCTTGTCGAGGTGCGCGTAGCTGCGCGTCGGCGCGCACATGAGGAACGTGTAGCCCTCTTTCAGGATGCGCTCGGCATTGCCGACCTCTACGTGCGGATGGCCGACCGGCACCTTGTGCTCCTTGCAGGTCTTCACCACGTGCGCCATCGCTTCCAAGAGCTTCGGGTGCTCGTACTGGCGCGGAAACCCGAGCTCCTGCCCGAGATCGCCCTCGCCGATCAGGATCGCGCCGATGCCCGGGACCTTCTTCAGGATGTCGGCGAGGTTGTCGACGCCCTTGGTGTCCTCGATCTGCAGCACCACGAAAATCTCGCCCTTGGGATCGAGCGGCCAGACGTCGGCGCGCTGGTAATATTCCTGCTGGGTCAAGCCCCAGTAGCGCACCGCGGCGGTCGGGCCGTCGCCGCGGATGCCGGCCGGCTCGAAGCGCGGCGCCGATTTCAGGCGTGGGTAACGGCAGGCCGCGACCGCGTTATAGGCCTCGTCCACCGTGCTGATATGCGGCCAAACGATCCCGTAGCAGCCGAGATCGAGCGCTTGCTTCGCGTGCCACTGGCCCTTCTCGACACCGTTCACCGGGATGCGCACGAACGGCGTCACCGCCGGAGCGAGCGCGCCGGCTTTCGCGATCTGCGCGCGGTTCAGCATGTATTGCAGGCAGTCCCTGAGCGCACGCCCGTCCCACGGCGCATGCTCCATCTCGAACACGACGCCGTCGTATTTGGAGACGCTCATCGCGAGCGCCGCGTCGATTTCGGCGGGCGAAAAGGCGGTGAACGCCGGCTGCCCGCTCTCCAGCGCGCGGATCACGCCGTTCAGTCGCGGAAGTTCGGCCATGCAACCCCCTGCAAAAAAGCCGCGCGCGAACTTTGCGCTCGCATCGGCGCATTGCGGATATAGCCGATACGGCATTCGCCTCACAAGCGAGGCGCGGCGGCTGGCCGGTTTGACAATCGCCGGGCAGCCCGTAGCATTCGATGCATCGCGCACAACCGCGCGGCCTTCTCATCACTTACAGCGTCGGAATCATGATTATCGATTGTCACGGCCATTACACGACCGAGCCGAAGAACCTGCACCGCTTCCGTCAGGACCAGATCGCGGCGGTGAAGGAAAAGAAGCCGCTACCCCCGCGCGCCGCGCTGAAAATCAGCGATGACGAAATTCGCGCGAGCCTGGAAGGCGCCCAGCTTAAACTTCAGCGCGAGCGCGGCACCGATCTCACGATCTTTTCTCCGCGCGCCTCCGGCATGGGTCACCACATCGGCGACGAGACCGTCAGCATGGAATGGTCGCAGGTCTGCAACGACCTCATCCATCGCGTCTGCGGCCTCTATCCGCAGAATTTCATCGGTGTTTGCCAATTGCCGCAGTCGCCGGGGGTGCCGCCGAAAAATAGCGCCCGCGAGCTGGAGCGTTGCGTCCACGAACTCGGCTTCGTCGGCTGCAATCTCAATCCCGATCCTTCCGGTGGCGCTTTCAGCTCGCCGCCGCTCTCGGACAAGTGGTGGTATCCGATTTACGAGAAGCTGGTCGAGCTCGACGTGCCGGCGATGATCCACGTCAGCGGCTCCTGCAACCCCGCCCAGCACACCACCGGCGCCTACTACATCAACGCCGACACCATGGCGTTCATGCAGCTGCTGATGTCCGATCTGTTCAAGGATTTCCCGACGCTGAAATTGATCATTCCCCACGGCGGCGGCGCGGTGCCGTTCCATTGGGGCCGCTATCGCGGCCTCGCGCTCAACAACAACCGTCCGCCGCTCGACGAGCTGATGCGGAACAACGTCTACTTCGACACCTGCGTCTATCATCTGCCGGGAATCGAGCTGCTCACCAAAGTCGTGCCCATCGACAACATTCTGTTCGCTTCCGAGATGGTCGGTGCCGTCAAAGGCATCGACCCGGAGACCGGGCACTATTTCGACGACACCAAGCGCTACGTCGACCAGGTGTCGTGGTTGTCGGCCGCGGATAAGCAGAAGATTTTCGAGGGCAATACACGGAAAGTTTTCAGTCGGCTGAAAAAGAAATTAGCAACCGCCGCGCGGTTCTGACGAAGACTCTAGGCTGAGCCCCATACCTCTCGCGCGACCTCCACCACGAGCCTGAGCTTACTGACCTCGTCGTCGTACGTCATCGCGTTGCCGCCGATGCCGCTCGAGAAGCCGCATTGCGGGCTTAAGGCTAGCTGCTCCAATGGTGCGTAGCGCCCCGCTTCATCGATGCGGCGCTTCAGCTCGTCCTTGCCCTCGAGCTTCGGACTCTTGGTGGTGACGAGGCCGAGCACCGCCGTCTTGCCCTTGGGCAGCAGGCGTAAGGGCTCGAAGCCGCCGGCGCGCGGACTGTCGTATTCGAGGAAATAGCCGTCGACCTTGATCTCGTTGAACAAGAGATCGGCGATCGGGTCGTAGCCGCCTTCGGCCACCCAAGCGCCTTGAAAATTGCCGCGGCAGAGGTGCAGGCAGATGGTCATGCCCGGCGGCCGCTCCGCGATCGTATCGTTCAGGAGCTTGGCGTAGGTCTGCGGCAACGCCTCCGGGTCTTCGTGGAAATTGGCGACCTCCTTCCGCAAGGCCGGATCGCAGAGATAGGCGAGGTTCACCTCGTCGATCTGAAGATAGCGGCAGCCAGCCGCCGCAAGGTCGCGGATTTCCTCCCGGTAGAGCCGCGCCAGGTCCGCGTAGAATTCCCGCATCTCGGGATAGGCCGTTCTGTCGATGGCGTCGCGCCCGCCGCGGAAGTGCATCACCGTGGGCGAGGGGATCGTCACCTTCGGCAGCGCGCGCGCGACCGATTTCAAGAAGCGGAAGTCGTCGACGAAGATCTCGTTCGGGCGCGCGAGCTTGCCGCTGACGCCGAGCGCCGCCGGCTTTCGATCCCGCACGCCCTCCGTGGTGTGGAACCGCGCCGTCATCTTGGAGGGCATTTCCGCGACGTTGCGGAACTTCAGCACGAAGTCGCGTTGCCAGAAGCCGCGATTGAACTCGCCGTCGGTGACCAGCCGGAATCCGATTTCCTCCTGCAGCCGCACGATGTCGCGGATCGCACCCTGCTGGATGCGCTGAAGCTCCGCTTTCGGGATTTCGTTCTTCGTCGCCGCCTGGCGCGCCGCGATCAATGCGTCCGGCCGGATCAGGCTGCCGACGTGGTCGGCGCGGAACGGGGGCGTGGTGCGCTCGAGCATGATCTTGTAAGATTACCTCAACCCGTGTCGCCGTCGCAGGCGCCGAATAGCCGCATAGGTTCTAGAAATGTTTCCGCAGGCCCTGGGATACATCGGATTCCGCGCCAAGGAATTGGACGACTGGCGCGGCTACGGCGCGAAGCTCCTGGGCTTTCAAGTCGTCGACAAGAGTCGCACCACGCTCGCCTTCCGCATGGACGACCGCAAGCAGCGGGTGCTGATCGACGCCGACGGCGGCGAGGGCTTGAAGTTCATTGGTTGGGAGGTCGCCGACGCCGCGGCGCTCGACAAGCTCGCCGCGCGCGTGGAAGCGGAGGGCGTCGCGGTCGCGCGCGCCTCGCGCGCGCTCGCCGAGGAGCGACGGGTCAAGGATCTCGTCGTCTTCAACGATCCCCTGGGCAACCGCCTCGAGCTATTCCACGGGGGCGAAAGCACCTCCGACCCGTTCGTGCCCGGACGCAACATTTCCGGGTTCCGCACCGGGCCGCTCGGCCTCGGCCACATCGTGATGACGGTGGAGCGGATCGAGGAGGCGGCGTCCTTCTATCGCGAGACGCTCGGCTTCGGCTTGAGCGACTACTACTCGCGTCCGTTTCCGGGCATGTTCTTCCACGTCAACCCGCGTCACCACAGCCTGGCCATGATCCAGACCGGGAAGAGCGGCGTGCATCACATGATGGTCGAGCTCTTCAGCTTCGACGACGTCGGCCAGGGCTATGATCTCGCGCAGATCGACGAGCGGCGGCTTGCGGTGACGCTCGGGCGCCACGCCGGCGACTACATGACCTCGTTCTATACCTGGACGCCGTCGGCCTTCATGGTCGAATACGGTTGGGGCGGCCGCTCGATCGATCCCAAGTCCTGGCGGCCGCGCGAACGCGTCGAGGGTCCGAGCATCTGGGGCCACGAGCGCACTTGGTTGTCGCCGGAGAAGCGCGCGGAGGCGCGGCAAATGCGCCTCGACAACGCGGCCAAGGGTCTGCGCCAGCCGGTGCAAGTGATCGAGGGCAACTACGAGCTCAATCCCGGCACTTGCCCGTGGTGGGACGCGGTGAAGAAGTCGCAGCGCAGCGCGAGCTGAGCATCGGCGCCGGTACGGAGTTTTTCCATGAAAGCAGCGGTCGGCACCGAGAACGGACTCGAACTGCGCGACGTGCCGCAGCCCAAGCCCAAGCCCAACGAGGTGCTGGTGCGCGTGCGCGCGGCCGGCCTCAACCGCGCCGACTTGAACGCCGCGCGCGCCAAGTCGCACGCCAGCCACGCCACCGCGGGCAATCCCATCGGTCTCGAGTGGTCCGGCGAGGTCGCCGAGGTCGGCGGCGAAGTGAAGGCGATTAAGCCCGGCGATCGCGTGCTTGCCTCGGGCAGCGGCGGCTACGCCGAGTACGCGGTGTGCGATTGGGGCCGGATCATCCCGATGCCCGCGCGCGGCATGAGCTTCGAACAGGCCGGCTCGCTCTCGCTCGCGCTGCTGACCATGCACGACGCGGTCGTCACCAACGGCCGGCTCAAGGCCGGGGAGAGCGCGCTCATTCAGGGCGCGAGCTCCGGCGTCGGCATCATGGGCCTGATGATCGCCAAGCACATGGGCGCCAAGCTCGTGATCGGCACCTCCACCAACGAGGCGCGGCGAGAGCGGCTCAAGCAATTCGGCGCCGATCTCGCGCTCGACTCGCGCGACGCCAATTGGCCGGACGAGGTGCTGAAGGCGACCGGCGGCAAGGGCGTCAATCTGATCGTCGACATGATCGCCGGCGCGATCATGAACCAGAACATGAAGGCGGCGGCCGTGCTCGGCCGCATCGTCAATGTCGGTCGCTTGGGCGGCACCAAGGCCGAGTTCGATTTCGACCTGCACGCGCTCCGGCGCATCGACTATGTGGGCGTGACCTTCCGTACCCGCTCCGTCGAAGAGGTGCGAGAGATCGTCCGCCGTGCGCGCGCCGACCTCTGGGACGCGATCGTCGCCGGCAAGCTCAGGCTCCCCATCGACAGGACCTTCCCGCTCGATCAGGCCGCGGCGGCGCAGGCCCACATGAAGGCGAACGCGCATTTCGGGAAGATCGTGCTGACGCCTTGAGCCGGCGCCGCCCTCAGCAGCGAGTTCAAGAATGACGAAGAGGATCAAGCCGCCGTTCCGCGCCGATCACGTCGGCAGCCTGCTCAGGCCGAAGGAGCTGCTCAAGGCGCGCGACGACTTCGCGGCCGGGCGCATCTCGTCGGCCGAGCTCAAGCGGATCGAAGACAGCGCGGTTCGCCAGGTCGTCAAGCTGCAGGAGGATGTCGGCCTGCAAGGCATCACCGACGGCGAGTACCGCCGCCGCGACTGGGTCATCGACTTCAAATATGCGCTCGGCGGTGTGCAGAAGCTCGACAACGTCGTGAAGGTGCCGTTCAAGAGCGAAAGCGGCGACGTCGAGTGGTCGTTCGTCGAATACACGGTGGCGGACAAGCTCTCGCTCAAGCACACGATCTTCGGCGAGGATTTCAAGTTCCTGACGTCGGCGACCAAAGGCACGGCGAAGCTCACGATCCCATCGCCGAGCATGATGCATTACCCCGGCGGCCGCGGTATTGACCGCAAGGTCTATCCGGAGACGGAGGAGTTCTTTCAAGATCTCGCTCGCATCTACGCGCAAGAGATCGCGGCTCTGGCTAAGCTCGGCTGCAGCTATCTGCAGCTCGACGACACCAGCCTCGCATTCCTCAACGATCCCCGGCGCCGCGCCGCGATCGGGGAGGGCGCCGAGAAGATGCACGTGCGCTACATCGAGCTCTTCAATGCCTCGATCGCGAACCGGCCCGCGGGCATTAGCGTCTGCACGCATCTCTGCCGCGGCAATTTCCGTTCCGCCTGGCTCGCCGAGGGCAGCTACGAGCACGTGGCCGATGCGCTGTTCAATCGTCTCGCGGTCGACGGCTTTTTCTTGGAATACGACGACGAGCGCTCGGGCGGCTTTGAGCCGCTGCGCTTCGTGCCGAAGGGCAAGATGGTCGTGCTCGGGCTCGTGACCACCAAGCGCGCCGCGCTTGAGAACAAGGACGATCTCAAGCGGCGAATCGATCAGGCCGCCAAATTCGTGCCGGTCGAACAGCTAGCCTTAAGCCCGCAATGCGGCTTCGCGTCCACCTTCGAAGGCAACGCGCTCACCATCGAGGACGAGATCGCGAAGTTGCGCCTCGTGGTCGAAACCGCGCGCGAGGTCTGGGGCTGAGCCGGCGTCGATCGGCGGGCGTGCCTCCCCCGAACGGACCGGCTGCACTGCCGCCCGAATCCGGCGTTTTTCGCTGCCCACTTGGGGCTGAGCGCCCGTTCGAGCGATCTATTGGGCAAAGGTAGCGCGCTGGGGCGCGCGGCCATCGATCCTGGCGAACATTGAAAAGGTCCCCGGCTAACTGATAGCCTCCATCACCAATTCCGGGGGAGTGCGGAAGCTAGAGCGAATGCTTGTGTCGCGCACCGATGCGCGGCGCAAACGTCTCCCCCGAACAAGAAAACTGACGCAGAGGAGGAAGGCTTCGATGACGATCAAGCACTTTGCACCGGTCGCGACGGCGGCTTTCGCGGTTGCGTTGCTGGCCGCCGGAACGGCCTCGGCCCAGCAGGAACTCGTTTACGGCAACTGGACGCCTCCGCGCGAGTACCAGAACGTCCAGGTGATGCCCTACATGTTCGCGGAGATCGAGAAGGAAACCAAGGGCGCCATTAAGTGGAAGCTGATCGCCGGCGGCCAGCTCGCCGACGGCAAGACTACCTTCACCGCGGTCAAGGACGGCCTGATGCAGGCGGGCCTCGGCATCGCCACCTATGTGCCGAACACGGTGCCCTCGCTCTACACCATCTACAGCACCGTCATCCTCGGCCATAACGATGTGGTGGCGGCGACCGGCGCGGCCATGGAAGTGTTCTACCTGCGCTGCCCGTCCTGCCTCGAGGATTTCCGCAAGATCAACTCCGTTCCGCTCGGCGGCTGGACCAGCTCGGCTTATCTCTTGGCCTGTAACCAGCCGGTCAAGTCGCTCGCCGATCTGAAGGGCAAGCGCGTGCGTGCCACCGGCGGCAACGCCGAACTGTTCCGGGTGGCCGGCGCGGTGCCGGTCGGCGCCACGCTGGTCGAGGCGGTTGGGCTCCTGCAGCGCGGCGGCATCGAATGCCAGCACGGCATCGCCGACTGGCTGCGCACCTTCGGTTACGCCGACTTCGCCAAGTACGTGACCGATTATCCGCTCGGCCTCACCGGGCCGGCGATCGGCTTCGTGCTCAATCGCGATACCTGGAACAAGTTCACGCTCGAGCAGAAGAAGATCCACATCAAATGGGCCGCCTGGATGAGCGCCAAGCTCGCGATCGGCAACTTCATCATCGCCAACGAAGAAGGACTCCAGACCGTCATCAAGGACAAGGGCGTCCAGATGGTGAAAGTGACGAATCCGGCCGAGTGGGAAGCGGTGCTGCAGAATTACAAGAAATTGGAGCGCGATCGGAACATCGCCACCGGCAAGGAGTTCGGCGTGAAAGACCCGGCTGCGATCATGGACGACTATGAGAAGACGATCGTGAAGTGGCGCGCCCTGTCCAAGGACATCGGGCGCGACATCGACAAGTTCCAAGCAGTGCTGATGCGCGAGATCTACTCGAAGATCGATCCCGAGAAGCTCTGAACGCTCGGCGGCGGGCGGCGGCCATCCGGCTGTCGCCCGTCGCGGGACTCGCGCCACGGGGAGGGGCAATTCATGATCAGACATCGCGTCGCGATGACTGCGGCCGCGCTTTGCTTCGCCGCCGCGATCGGCAGCCCGGTGACGGGGGCTGAATTCACCTATGGTTCTTGGCCGCCGGCCGGCGACCACCTGAATACGACCGCGCTGCCGCGCGCGTTCAAGGCGATCGAGGAGGAGACCAAGGGCGCGATCAAGTGGAAGCTGATCCCCGGCGGCCAGCTCGCCGATGGCAAGGGCACGTTCCAGGCGGTGCAGGACGGCGTCATCCAGGGCGGGCTCGGGATCGCGGTCTATGTGCCGAATCTAGTGCCGTCGCTGAACGCGATCTACAGCACCATCATTTTCGGCGATGACGTGGTCGCTGCCACCGGCGCCGCGATGGAAACCTTGATGCTGAACTGCCCGTCCTGCATCGAGGAATTCCAGAAGATAAATGCGGTCGCCATGGGCGGGTTCACCGGCGCGCCCTACGCGCTCTATTGCCGCGAGCCGGTCAGGACCGTCGCGGACCTGAAGGGCAAGCGTATCCGCGGCACCGGCGGCGGCGTGGAACTTTGGAACATGGCGGGCGCGGTTCCTGTGGCGGCGACGCTCACCGAAGCGGTCGGTCTGTTGCAGCGCGGCGGGCTCGACTGCATGTGGGGCGTGTGGGAATGGCTGCGGACCTTCGGCTACGGCGACTTCGCCAAGCACGTCGTCGACTACCCGCTCGGCATCACCGGTCCCGCCATCGGCCTGATGCTCAACCGCACCATGTGGCAGAGCCTGACCCTCGAGCAGAAGAAGCTCCACCTCAAGTACGCCGGTTACGTGACCGCCGAGATGGCGCTCGGCAACTTCGTGATCAAGAACGAGGCTTCGCTCAAGGAGGTGATGGCCACCAAGGGCGTCACCATGGTCAAGGTCGACGGCAAGGAATTCGACGATCTCACCAAGCGCTACAAGGCGGCCGAGCGCACGCGCAACATCGAGAACGCGAAGAAATTCGGCGTCAAGGATCCGGAAGCGATTCTCGACGCCTACGAGAAGAATCTTGCGAAGTGGAAGAATCTCTCGAAGGACATCGGCCGCGACATCAACAAGTTCGCCGAGGCGATGAATCGCGAGGTCTACAGCAAAGTCGATCCCGACAAGTTGTGACCTGCGATCATGCGGGAGCCTGCGGCGCTTTGAGCGCCGGGGCTCTCGCCTTCGGCGGGAAACGACTGCTGAGCATGGCGCTATCGGCGGGGCCGCCGGAGCTTAGCTGGCGGCCCCAAATGCTACGAAGTGTCTGTCGAAGGAAAGCCGCGGTGTGCGCTAGCTTGCCGCCGATGATGTGCGCAGGGGGACGAGCATGAACTTCGTCGATAGGGTGCTCAAGTGGTTGGAAATCCCGATCAACATCATGATGTGGGGCGGCCTGATCGCCGGCTTCTTGATGATGATGCACGTCACCGTCGACGTGACCGGTCGCACCGTCTTCAACCATCCGTTCGCCGGCACCACCGAGATCGTCTCGGGCTGGTACATGGTCGCGGCGGCTTATTTGCCGTGGGCATGGATCGCGCGCAGTGACGGTCACATCCTCGTCGACCTGTTCACGCGGGCGGCCTCGCCGCGCGTTCTCGCGATCCTCGACGTTCTGGTCAAGCTGCTGACCATCGCGTGGGTTTCGGTATTCACCTGGCAGACCTTCATACGCGCGGTTCAGCAGACGCGCGCCGGCGAGGTGTGGGAGGCCGCCGGCGGATTCATCCCGATCTGGCCGAGCCGGTGGATGTTGCCTTTGGCCGGCGGGTTGATGGTTCTGTACCTGGTTCTCCGCGTGGTGTCGGACATCGGTCACCATAGCCACCGTTTGGGCACGCCGAAGGTGGAACAAGTATGAGCGCGTTCTGGGTTTCGATCATCACGCTGGTTTCCATTCTGATTCTGATCGGACTGCGAGTGCCGATCGGCGTGGCGATCGGCTGCGTCGCCTTCGTCGGGTTTTGGCTCTATCGCAATTTGGACGTGGCGCTGAGCGTTCTCAGGGATACGCCGTTCGTGTTCGCCGCCAGCTGGGACCTGACCGCAATTCCGATGTTTCTGTTGATGGGGTCGTTGACCAACAATTCCGGCATCAGCACTTCTTTGTTCCGCGCCGCGCGCGCATGGTTCGGCGGCTGGCCGGGCGGCCTCGCCGTGGCCACCAACATGGCCTGCGCCGGCTTCGCCGCCGCCTGCGGATCGAGCGTCGCCGCCGCCGCGGCGATGGCGCGGATCGCGATCCCGGAGATGCTGAAACACGGCTACGACAAGGGCCTGGCAACCGGCGTGGTGGCGAGCGCGGGTACGCTGGCGGCCTTGATTCCGCCCAGCATCCTGTTTGTGCTTTACGGCATTTTCGCCGAGGTCTCGATCGTCAAGCTCCTGATCGCCGGAATTCTTCCGGGTCTGTTGACGGCGGCGATCTACGCCATCATGATTCTCGTCCGTTGCAGGCTCGACCCCTCGCTGGCGCCGCTCATCAAGTTCGAGAATCGCGAGGAGCTTTGGCGCGAACGTTGGGCTTCGCTCTGGGAAGTGTGGCCGCTGATCGTGCTCATCCTCGGCATCATCGGCGGGCTCTACGGCGGCGTCTTCACCCCGACCGAGGCTGGTGCGGCGGGCGCGTTCCTCGCTGCGGTGATCGGATTCCTACAACGGAGGCTGACGTTCAGGACTTTTCTGGACAGCCTGCAAGACTCCATGGTCACCACGGCGACGCTGTTTTTCATCGGCGTCGGCGCCGTGATGTACACCAAGCTCCTGGCGCTGGCGGGAATTTCCGCGATGTTCACCGACATCATCGGCAGTTGGGCGCTCGATCCCCTGCTGCTCGTGATCGCGACCTCGATCGTCTATCTGATCCTCGGCATGTTCCTGGACCCGCTCGGGATCGTCCTGATCACGATCCCGATCTTCGTGCCGATGTTCGCGGCGCTCAAGCTCGATCTCGTTTGGCTCGGCGTGCTGGTGGTGAAATACGTGGAGATCGGCTTGCTGACGCCGCCGGTCGGTTTCAACGTCTACGTGGTCAAGAACGTGGTCGGCGAGTCGATTCCGCTCGAGACGATTTTTCGCGGCTGCTTCTGGTTCCTTGCCTGCGAGGTCGTGATCATGACGCTCTTGATCGCCTTCCCGCAGATTTCGCTCTGGCTGCCGAGCACGATGAACTAGACGGCGGCGCCGGCTGAATGAGCCGAGCGATTCGGAATCACGCGCGAATGGCTTTTTTTACGACGCGGATCGCTTCGCCAGCGCCGTCCTCCAGCGCGATATGCTGGGCCACGCGCGCGGCGCGCTGTGCGAAGCCCGGATCGCCGGTCGCCTCCTGAATCAGCCTGGCGAGCCGATCCGCGCTGAGCTTCGATCGCGGAAGCGGTCGCGGCGAGAGGCCGAGCGCATAGAGGCGGCTGCCCCAGAAGCGCTGGTCGGCGAAGAACGGCACCGTGATGGAAGGGATCCCGGCGCGCACGCACGCACCGACAGTGCCCGGTCCGCCATGATGCACCATCAGGCTCACGCGCGGCAGCAGCCAGCCATGCGGCGCCTCCTCCATCACGAAAAGGTCGCGTTCCGGCACTATCGACGCGATGGCACCCCAGCCGGTGAGCACGATCGCGCGCTTGCCCGCGGCGCGCACCGCGTCCCGCACGATTGCCGCCAGCTGTTCCGGTGCGCGCGCCGTCATGCTGCCGAAGCCGATGCAGACCGGCGGCGGTCCTGCCGCGAGAAAATCGAGGAGCTCCGGCGGCGGTATCCAGGTCTCGCCCGCGTTCGGCACCCAGAATCCGGTTGGCTGCACCGGGTCGCCGCGTGCTGCCGGAACGATCGAGGGGCTCATGCCGAGGAGCGCCGGCCCGCGGGTCATGGCTTCGCCGACCCGTCGCGCGAGGCGCGGGAACTCTCCGCCACGACGGCGCATGTCGTCGAACTTTCGCCGGAACATGTTCCAGTAGGCCTGCTTCGCCAGGTAGTGGCTCAGGCGGTTGCCGGATTTGCCCAGGGAAAACTCGAACGGGAGAAAGACCGAAGGATAGGCGCCGGTGGGGAACGCCGGGAGCGTATAGGTGGGAATGACGCGCGCGCCGGAGTCGCGCGCGATCGCAAGCGCCGGCACGACCGCCAGCCACGAAGCGAGGATCAATTCGGCGTCGCGGCACGCCTCGACGCAATCCTCATACCCCTGCTGGAGGACCTGCTCGATCAGCGGCTCCAGGCCCGCCAGCAGTCGCATGGGGTTGCCGGCGCTTTCGAGCCAGGTGTGCCCCGCGCTCTGTTGCAGGAGTTCGCGTGGATCGCCGGCGACCGGCCTTGCGGTCAGGCCCTGGGCCGCGACGAATTCGTGCATCCGCCGGTGGGTGGCCACGCTGACGTCGAAGCCGGCGTCGGCCATCCGCCGCGCCAGCGCGACATATGGTTCCACATCGCCGCGCGATCCGATCGTGAGGATTACAGTCCGCATCTTGCTCGTGCGGGGGCCATGCTGCCCCGCCTTCGCCACCATAGCCCGGGCGCGCGTCCGGTACACCACGCCGAGAGGGTGCGAGCAGCCCGGGATCAACAAAGGATTTTCTCACCGAAAAACAATGACATGGGCCACATTTCGGATAGGCTTGCGCCGGCTGGGCGATCTTGCGAAAAAAAGCGCCGTGCAGCGCGGGGCGGAATGGTCAGCCTTCTTGGCGGTCGGCATCGGGGGCGTTCGCAGGCCTGCCGCAACGGGGTCGGTGGCTCCAGCTGCGGATGCCTAGCGTCTAGTCACTCGTCGTCCCGGTCCGCTGCGACCGGCGGCGCATTTCGCATCGTCATGACTTGATCGAGGCCAACCGGCGTGACGTCGCAATTGAAACTCGCCACCAAGGCCGCCGGCGTACGCCCGGTCGCGGCCGGCGCACGGCCGTGGGACGACGTGCCCTGGCGCTCGCTCGGCGAGCTCCTGTGCGAACGGGCCCAGACTTGCCCCGAGCACCCGTTCACCCGTTTCGATCCACAGACCGGGGATGCCGATCTCGGCTATGGCCAAGCCTGGGCGCTGGCCTGCCGCTGGGCCGAGCTGTTCGAGGCCGCGGACATTCCGCCCGGCAAGCCGGCGCTCCTCGCATTGCCGAACGGGGCCGATTTCGTCGGCGCCTTTTTCGGCGCGCTCCTGGCCGGCCTCGTGCCGGCGCCGACGATTCCGCGCCGTTCCGCCCGCACCGTGGGCTTCTTGTCGATGCTGAGCGAACGCACCGATCGCGTCGATGCCAGGGTGGTCGTACTGCCGTCCGATCAGCAGGAGCAAGCTTTGATCGGCCGCGCGCCGGTCGTGACCGCGGCATCCTTGCCGGGAACCGCCCGCGACCGGAGCCCCGGCACCCGCGGCGATCTCCTCGGCCTCCTGCAGTTCACCTCCGGCACCTCCGGCCGCTCCAAGGCGGTGCAGCTCAGCCAGGACGCGCTCTTGTTCCAGGGCGCCGCGATTACGCGCTCGCTCGGCGTCCGCCCTGACGACTTGGGCCTCAGCTGGCTTCCGCTCTATCACGACATGGGGCTGCTCGGATTCTTGATCACGTCGGCTGCAGCCGGCTGCTCGGTCTATCTCCTGCGCACGGAAGCCTTCATCAGCCGGCCGACCATCTGGATGGAGGCGGTCTCGCGCGAACGCGCCACCATCACCTCGGCGCCGCCCTCGGCCTATGCGCTTGCGGCCCGACTGGTGCGTCCGAACGGCAAGCGGCCGCTCGATCTCTCCTCGCTTCGCATCGCGATCATGGGCGCGGAGCGCATCACCCGCGGCGCGCTCGAAGCGGTGCGCAACAATCTCGTTCCGGCCGGTTTTTCCTGGGGGGCGCTGGTGCCGGCCTACGGCATGGCTGAGGTCGGGGTCGCCGTCACCATGACCCCGCCCGGCCGCGGCGCCGCCTGGGAGACCGTCGATCCCGTCCGCCTCCAGCGCGACGGGGAAGCGCGGCTTGCCGACGGCGAGGGACAGGACGTGACCGGCTGCGGGTTCCCGCTCGAACGCACCGAGGTCCGCATCGTCGACGACCAGGGCCACCAGCTGCCGGAGCGGCGGGTAGGGCAGGTTCTGGTGCGGTGCCCGAGCCTGATGCGCGGCTATATCGGCGCCGCCGCAAACAATCACGGGCATGTGGGCGTGCGCGACGGTTGGCTGCACACCGGCGATCAGGGCTACATCTCCGCCGGCGAATTGTACGTCACCGGCCGCATCCACGATCTCCTCAATGTGGGCGGCAACAAATATATGCCCGAGGAGTTCGAGGAAGTGGCGCAGACGCTGGAAGGCGTGCGTGCCGGCCGCGTGGTGGCGGTCGCGCGCGAGAACGAGACCGTCGGGACCGAGAGCGTCGTGCTCCTGGTCGAAACCGCGCTCGCCGACGCGGACGCGCGCCGCCAGTTCGCCCTCAACATTCGCCAGGCACTGAGCCGGCGGTCGCTGCCGATCGGTGACGTCGTGTTCGTGCCGCCCAAGACCATTCAGCTCACCCCGAACGGCAAGCTGCCGCGTGCTCAGTACAAGGCGCGCCTGCTCGCGGGAGAATTCACCGTTGGCTAGAGTCAGTGCGGCGCATGCGGTCATCGACATCCTCGACCGCGAAAATGTCCGCTACGTGTTCGGCATCCCGGGCGGGCCGGTGCTGGGCTTGTGCGATCTCTTGGCGAAGCACCCGCGCATCCGCTTCATCCTGACCAAACACGAGCAAAGCGCGGCCTACGCCGCCTTCGCCTATGCGCGCGCAACCGGCAAGCTCGGGGTCTGCCTGGCGACGCTCGGCCCCGGCGCCACCAACCTGCTCGCCGGCCTGCCGGTCGCCGCGATCGAGAGCGCGCCGGTGCTCGCGCTCACCGGCCAGGTGCAGTCGAGCGGCGTCGCGCGTGGCGCGCACCAGGAAAGCACCGGCTGGTTCGAGACGCCGGATCAGCAGGCGATGTTCCGCGCGGTATGCAAGCAGTCGAGCACCTGCACTGACGCCCTGCGCCTGCCGGACCTCTTGCGCCACACCATCCGCATCGCGCTCTCCGGGCGGCCGGGCCCGGCCCACCTCATCCTTCCTTCCGATCTTCTGCACCGGAAGATCGATTACCTGCCGCTCGAGCCGCGGCAATATCGGCTGATCGAGGACGCGGCGGTGGACGAGAACGCGGCTGCCCGCATCGCGGTGCGCATCGCACGCGCCCGCCGGCCGGCGCTCGTGTTCGGCGGCCGCTCGATGCAGCCCGATTGCGGCCCGGCGGCGCTGGAGCTCGCCGAGGCGGCCGTCATTCCGCTCATCACCGACATGTCGTGCAAGTCGGTGGTGGACGAGCGCTCGGAGCTGTTTCTCGGGTGCATCGGAGTGATGGGGCACAAACTCGCCGAGAAGTATCTGAAAGAGGAGAGCGACCTCATCGTCACTATCGGCCAGACCTTCGACGAGATCACCACGCTTTCGTGGGACCCGGCATTTGCCGGCCGCGATCTGATCCAGCTCGATATCGATCCGCACGAGATCGCCAAGTCTTTCCCGGTCGCGGATGCGAGCACCGGCCACTTGCCGACGCTGCTCGCGCGCATCACCGCGCACCTGCGCAAAGAGAAGATTCCGCACGCCGCCGAGCGGCGCGAGCGCATCAAGGACTTGCGCACGCGCCAGCCGCTGTTCGCGGCGCCGGAAATGTCGAGCAAGAAGGTGCCGCTCCTGCCGCAGCGAGTGGTGGCGGAACTGCGCGCGGCCTTGCCGGACAACGCGCTTGTGCTCTCCGACTCGTCGAAATGGGCGCGCTGGTTCGGCCGCTATTTCCAGGCCGCGCGCGGCCAGGTGCTCTCCGCCCATGACTACGAGCCCATGGGCTGGGCGGTGGCCGGCGTGCTCGGCGCCAAGCTCGCCCATCCGGATCGGCCGGTGGTTTGCGTCTGCGGCGACGGCGCCTTCCTGATGGCGGCGATGGAAATCTCGGCCGCCGCCAATCACGGCATCGACGCGATCTGGGTGGTGATGAACGACCAGCGCCTCGGCATCATCTACGATCTGCAACAGGGCCTCTACGCCGGCCGCATTTCCGGCACCACGTTCAAGAATCCGGATTTCGTCCGCTTCGCCGAATCCTTCGGCATTTCGGGGCGCGTAGTATCCGAGCCGGGCGAGCTGACCGAAGCGATGCGCGACGCGGTCAAGCGCGGCGGCTCGTTCCTGTTCGACGTGCGTTTCGACCCCGACGAGATTCCCTCGATCCGCCCACGCAGCCTCCTGATTACCAAGGGCATGGGGCTCCCCGATCCCACGCCGACCGTCATCACCACCAAGGCGCTGATCAAGCTGCTCAAGGACAAGTGAAGATGAGCTCGGCCACCCGCCTCAATCTCCTGCGCCATCTCAAGGCGCCCGCGTCCGAGGCCTTTCGGATCGTGGAGGAGATCGAGCGCTTTCCGGACTTCATGGAGAACGTCACCACCGTCGAGGTGCTGTCGAACGACGGCAAGAAGAAGCTCGCGGCCTGGGAAATGGTCATCGACGAAGCTCCGCTCAACTGGATCGAGGAGGCGGTGTACGATAAGAAGAAGCTGCGCGTGGAATTCCGCTCCACCGAGGGGGTATTCGACCGTTTCGACGGTTTCTGGCAAGTTCATGCCAAGCCGAGCGGCTGCACGGTCGAGCTGCAGCTCGAATACGAGGTCGGACTTCCGGAAATCGAGGACATCATCGGCCCGATCCTGAAGAAGCGGCTGACCGCTAATCTGGAGCTGATGCTGAAGTGCATCGAAGAGCGCGCGAAGACGAAATGACCGAGGCAGCGCAAGATATCCGCTTCGTACTGCTCGGCCACCCGGCCGATTACGATCATTTCGTCGAGCTCGCGCAGCACTCGGCTAAGTCCGCGAAGCCCGAACGGTTCGAGCGCCATCGCGCGACGTTTCGGAAGTTCATGGAATGGATGCCGAGCTACGTCACCACCCACCGTCCGGCGGTGGCGACGCGCGCCGGCATCGTGACCGGACGGCTCGTGGTCTGCCCGTTCTTCCCGGACGAGATCAAGTCGCCGCAGCAGATGAAGCGCGCCTATGACAAGGTCGTCGCCGGCTGCAAGCTCGCCAAGGAGCTCGGCGCCCACGTGGTCGGGCTCGGCGGCTTCACCTCGATCTTGGAGGGTGCGAACGGCAATGTGCTCGCCGCCCGCCTCGGGCTGACGATTACCTCGGGCAACGCGCTCACCGCCGCGCTTGCGATTGAACAGGTGCGCGCGGTGCTCGTGCAAGCCAAACGGCCGCTCGAGCGCGAAACCGTGGCGGTGATCGGCGCCACCGGCGACATCGGCCGGGTCTGCACGCTGGAGCTCGCGAAGAGCGCCAAGCGCCTGGTGCTGATCGCGCGCAATCGCGATCGTCTGGAAGCGTTGCGCGCCGAGATTGGCAAGGACACTGGGATCGAGGTGGCGAGCGATCCGCTGGCGGCGCGGCGGGCGAGCGTGATCGTTGCGGCGGCGAGCGCCAGCACGCCGATCATCACCGAGGCGCAGCTCGCGCCCGGGACCATCGCCTGCGATGTCGGCTATCCGAAGAACTTGAGCGAAGCGCCGGCAGCCCGCGACGACGTGCTGATCTTCTCGGGCGGCCTGGCCAAGCTGCCGGGGCCGATCGATCTCAAATCCTATACCCGGCTGCCCGCGCCCGATCTCCTGCACGGCTGCTTCAGCGAGGCGATCGTGCTCGCCGCCAAGCCCGAGTACCTCGGCCTTTCCACCGACCAGGGCGGGGCCAATATCGACCGCGTGAAGGCCATTTTCAAAGCCGCTTCCGAGCTCGGCTTCGAGCCCGCACCCCCCTATCGTGGCGACCGCCGAATTGCGGTAGAGTCCATCGAACGGTTTGGGCGGGGGTTCGTGGTGGCGGCATGAGCGGCAATCCACTGGGGGCAATCGAAGAACTGCTGCGTTCGTTGATCGCCGACCGGCTCAAGGTCGAGGCCGAACGCGTGCCGCTCGACGCTTCCATCGTCGAGGAGCTGGGCCTCGAATCCATCGAGGTGATGCAGTTCCTGCTCGAGATCGAGGAGCGCTATCCGGATTTCCGCTTTACCGACCCGCAGGTGTCCGAGCTGCAGACCTTGCGCGATCTCGCGCACCATCTCGAGATGATCACCCGCGGCATGTTCCCTCGCGAGGCCTGACTTCCCGCCCGTCGTCACTAAGCCGTGGTCCCGCCGTCGATCGGGATCACCGCGCCGGTGATGAAACTGCCTGCGGGCGAGGCGAGCAGGAGCGCGAGCCCCTTGATCTCGTCGGTCTTGGCGATGCGGCCCATGGGGACCGTCTCGGCAACGTGCTTCGCGACTTCCGGGTCCTTGCGCATGACGCCGCCACGAATGTTCGTGAGGAAGGGGCCCGGCGCGATCGCATTGATGCGCACGTTGAAGGGTGCAAGCTCGGTTGCCGCCTGCCGCACCAGATTGTGCACCGCCGCCTTGGTCGCGATGTAAGGATAGCCCACGTAGGACTCGGCGTGGATGCCGGCGATCGAGCCGGTGACTACGATGCTCCCGCTTCGTTGCCGCTTCATGTGCCGCGCCGAGAATTGCACGGTGCGCAGCACCGAGGTGAGATTGAGGTCGATCACGCGCCGGTAGACATCGGAATCGATATTCTCGATGCCGCCGGTCGGGGACAAGCTGAAGCCCGGGCCGGAGCTCATTCCGGCATTGGCGAACACCGCGTCGAGGCGGCCGTGCCGCGCCGCCGCGCCGTCGAGCGCGGCACGCAACTGGTCCGCGTCGGTGACGTCGACGGTTGCGCCCTCGACATCGCATCCCGCGGCCTCGAGCCGCGTAACTTCTTTCTCGAGCGCGCCGGTATCGACGTCCGCGAGCACGGTCTTGGCGCCGTTCTCGGCCATGACCTCGGCATAGGCGAGGCCGAGGCCGCTCGCGGCGCCGGTGACGAAGGCGACGTGGCCCTTGACGTCGAACAGCTCTCCGACCTTCACGCCGCCTCCGGATTGCGTACCAGGAACGCCTCGCCGCGCTCGAGGAAGGCGCCGATCAGCCGCGCCACCCGCTCCGGCTGGTCGTACTCGAGCGCGTGCGCGGCGCCGTAGATGAAACTCAAGTGCGAGTGCGTAATGCCGGCCTTGAGCCGCCGCCCGGTCTTCTCGACCGGACAAACCTCGTCCTTGGTTCCGAACAGGATCAGCGTGCGGGCCTTGATGCGCGGCAGCGCTTCGAGCAGCGCCTGGTCGAGGCTGATCCCGGCGGCATAACCCTCGCGCACTTGCCGGTTACGCGCCAGAGCCTCCGGCGACCGCGTCGGTTTCGGCGCGCGCTCGGGCACCGCATAGAGCATGCGGCGAAGCTCGGCCGGATCGTCCGGCAGCCCGCCGGTTCCCGGATCGCGCAGGCCCGCCGGCGCCTCGAGCACGAGCTGGTCCACTAGGTCCGCGTGGCGGGCGGCGAGCCACGCGGCCACCCAGCCGCCGAAACTCAAGCCGATCACGTCGCTTGGGCCGCCGATGACCTTGCGGATGAACTCCGACTGGAGATCGGCGAGATCGGTCACCGATCGGGTCGACGGATGCGCCGGCATGCCGTCGAACCCCGGCGCCACCGGTTGATAGATCGTGTGCCGCTGCGCGAGGTTCTCGAGCATCGGCGAGAGGTTCGGCCCGCCGGTGCCGTGCAGGTGCAGAATCGGGCGTCCGACGCCGCCCGTGCGGAACGTGAGCGGTCCGTTTGAGAGCTCGATCCGCTGCTCGCTGAACGAGGGTGCGGTCATAGCGCGGCCACCTCCGGCAGCACCCGGTCGCGGAACAGCTCCATGCCGCGGCGCACGACCGCGTCGGGGATGTTTCCGATCTTCATGTTGATGTTGAAGCGTCCGGCGCCGAGCTCGCCGTGGATGCGGCGGATTTGCTTCACCACGCTCTGCGGGCTGCCGCACAGCACCGAGCCCGCGTCGATCATCTCGTCGATCGAGCGCTCCTTCAGCGTCTCGAGCCGGTTCACGAAGCGCTCGCCGTGTTGCTCCTGGGCGAAGAAGCGCGATTTCTGGATCACCAGCCGCTGCGCGTCGCGGATCGAGTGCATCAGCACCCGGTGGAAATAGCGCTGGCCCTCGCGCAAGGCCGCGCGCGCCTCCTCGTCGGTCTCGGCGATGCAGGTGTTGTAGCCGAGCAGAATGTGCTCGGGCGCGGGCTCGAACCCGTGCGCCCGCGCCGCCGCGCGATACACCTCGATCGAGCGGCGCGCGAGCTTGAGATCGGCGATCAGCGTGATCCCCATCATTGCCCTGTGCTGACCGGCGAACTCGGCCGAATCCTCGTTGCTCGCCGACATCAGCAGCGGCGGGTGCGGGCGCTGATACGGTTTCGGCCAGATCGACACGGAAGGATATTGATAGAACTCGCCCTCCCAGCCGAACGGCTCGGGCTCGGTCCAGGCTTTCAGGATCAGCGCGGTCGCCTCGCGCAGCCGCTCGCGCGATTCCCCGGGCGCCACGTTATAGGCGATGTACTCGTGCGGCACGCCGCGGATGAGCCCGGCGACCAGCCGGCCGCCGCTCATCACGTCGATCATCGCGTATTCCTCGGCGACGCGGATCGGGTTCAGCAGCGGGATCAGGTTCCCGAGCATGGCGAGCTTGATGTTCTTGGTGCGGCTCGCCAGCACCGAGCCGATCAGGTTGCAGTTCGCCATCAGGCCGTACGGGCTGAAATGGTGCTCGTTGCAGCCGACCCAGTCGAAGCCGCAGGCTTCCGCGAACGCCATGGTGTCGATATAGCCGTCGTAGAGCTCCTTGCCGCGCTCGGGCTTGAAGGCGCGGTTGCTCACCGGCCATTGCGCCGGCGCCTCTTCGAGATCGGTCCACGGCATCAGATGGAAATAGGAGAATTTCATCGGGTTATCCCGTCTTGCGGCGGCCGCGGTCGCCGGCCTGCTCCGCGAGCCAGCGCTCACAGTCGTCATAGGCGTCGATGATGCGCTGCTGGCGCGCGAGCAGCCAGTCCTTGGTCTCCATGTGGGTGAAGATGTAGAGCTCGCGCTCGCGGATCGCGCGTACCACGCGCTCGCCGACCACGTCGGGCTCGAGCCCGTGCTCGAGCTCGTTCTGAAACGGGTTGTTGCCCGACTCCTCGTAAGCGCCGCCGAAGCGCTCGGGCCGGTTCTCGCCCGAAGTATAGATTCGCGTCTTCACCGCCGCCGGCGCGAGCACCGAGACCCCGATCGGCGTCTCGGCGAGGTCGAAGGCGAGCGATTCGGAGAGCGCCACCACCGCGAATTTGGTCGCGGCATAGGCCCCGCTCTTCCGATAGCCGCGCACCTGAAATCCGGCGATCGAGGCGGTGTTGACGATGTGCCCTTCGCCCTTGTGCGCCTGAATCATCGGCAGAAAAATTTCGATGCCGTGGATCACGCCATAGAGATTGACGCCGATGATCCAGTCCCATTCCTCCGGGGTCAGTAGCGCGATCGACTTGCCGTGGATGGTGACGCCGGCATTGTTGCAAGCGACGTGCAGCGCCCCGAACGCCTCGTGGGTCGCTTCGGCGGCGTTCCGGACGGACGCGCGGTCGGAGACGTCGGTTTCGATCGCGATGGCGCGCGCGCCGAGCCCGCGCACCTCGGCAAGCGCCGCCTCGAGCCGGTCGCCGCGGATGTCGCAGAGCGCGACCGCCATGCCGTGGCGAGCGAAGGTGCGGGCGAGACCGAGGCCGATCCCCGATGCCGCGCCGGTGACGACGGCCGTCTTGCCTTCGAGCACACGCATCGGCCGCTCCCGGGAACAACGTCCGGCGGACTGTCGTACACCCTCCGCGAGACTGTCAACGCGGCGCCGTGACCGCGCCGTGAGCCGAGGACGCAGGAGGATGGGATACCGGCCGCTCAGTTCTTCTTCGGCGGGCGCGCGAAAAACTCGGCGAGCGCTTCGGTTTCCTCTCGCGAATGCTCGAAGTCATCGGCGAGCCGCTCATAGAGCCCGGCGATGCCCTCGAACATCTCGCGCTCGGGCCGGTCGCCGACGAAGCTCGCGATCTCTTCCATTTCCGCGACCCAGCGATAGGCCTTGGGGAACATGTCGGGCACGGCCTGCACGAGCCGCGCGAACACGGCGGCCTGGCTCGCCGAGAGCTCGCTCTTCAACGCATCGGCGACGCCGGCGCGGTGCGCCGCGAGCGCCATCGCCGCGCCCATGGCGGTGAGCCCCTTGGTCACTCCGCCGAAGCACATCTTGAGCGCGGAGGCCGCGCCGATCCCGCCGTCCATCACCCGGAT